>CANGJI010000026.1 GCA_947454135.1 Sphingomonadaceae bacterium | reverse complement strand
GTGTCGGCAATGATCAGGCCGCCGGGCTTCAGCGCGCCGACATTGGTCTTGAGCGCCGCCGGGTTCATCGCGACCAGCACGTCGGGCGCATCGCCCGCGGTGTCGATCTCGGTCGAGCCGAAGTTGATCTGGAAAGCGGAAACGCCGAACAGCGTGCCCTGCGGCGCGCGGATCTCGGCCGGGAAGTCCGGGAACGTCGCGAGGTCGTTGCCCGCAAGCGCGGTCGAGAGCGTGAACTGGCCGCCGGTGAGCTGCATGCCATCGCCCGAATCACCCGCAAACCGCACCACGACCGCGTCGGGCGCAGGAGCATGATCGCTCCCGCCGGTGTGGCCTTTGGGTTCGCTCTCAAGAACTGTCGCCATATGTTCCTCTGCTATCCGCGCGGGCACATTCCAGCCCGCCGCGTCTTCTGCGCACCTAGGCGCCTATGCCCTCATCTAGCGGTACGCAAAGAAGAAAAACTGATGCACCGCAAATCTTGCACTCGCTCATGTTTCCGATTGCCCCCGCCCGTCAAGCCCCGCAAATAACAGTCCTGTCAGTTGGCGCCTGCGCCGACTCAGCACGAGAAGACACCTTGCAAGGATGAGGAAGCCGATGTCCGACAATGCCACCACGCCTTATGTACGGCCCGACGTGAAGGCCTTTCTGGATTTCATGGCCTCGGTCCCCGGCCCCTCGATGGCCGAGCTTGGCCCGGAAGGCGCGCGGGCGAACTATGTGCAGATGGGCGTGCTGGCGGAAGCCGAACCGCGCGAGCTGGCGGTGATCAAGGACCTTTCCTGTCCTGGGCCGGCAGGCGACATCCCGCTGCGCTTCTACGATGCGCGCGAGACGCGTGAGCCCGGTCCGGCGGTCATGTTCTTCCACGGCGGCGGCTTCGTGATCGGCGATCTCGACAGCCACCACTCGCTCTGCACAGAAATTGCCGCCGAACTCGATCTGCCGGTCATCGCAGTGCACTACCGCCTTGCGCCCGAGCACCCCTTCCCCGCTGCGCCGGATGACTGCGAGGCCGCGACGCGCTGGGTGGCGACGAGCCCCGAAGCGCTTGGTCGCACCATCACCGGCCTTATCCCGATGGGCGACTCGGCTGGCGGCAACCTCACCATCGTCATCACGCAGGCGCTCGCTGAAACGCCCGCCGCAGTGCCGATCGTGCTGCAGGTGCCGATCTATCCGCTGAGCGACGACAAGCCTGACCACGCCTCGTTCATGCAGTTCGCTGACGGCTTCGTTCTGACGGCCGAAACGATGGCGTGGTTCTCGGACGCCTACAAGGCGGAGCTCGGCAACCCGCGCGCCTATCCGATCTACGGCAACCATGCAGATACGCCGCCGACCGTGCTCGTAACCGCCAGCCTCGATCCGATCCGCGACAGCGGCCGCGTCTATGGCGCCGAGTTGATCCGCGCGGGGGCCGAAGTCGTGTTCCTCGAAATGAAGGGCACGACGCATGCTTTCGCCCAGCTGCGCAAGGCCTTCCCGAGCGCGAACAGCGACATGAAGCGCATCTTCGCCGCCGTTCGCCTGCTGCTGGACCGCGCCTGATGAGCATGGATCCTGCCGGGCTCCCCTATCGGCCATGCGTCGGTGTCATGCTCGTCAATGGTGAGGGCCGCGTCTTCGTCGGACAGCGCATCGACGGCAAGGCCGGAAAAGGCTCCGAGGGGGACGCCTGGCAGATGCCGCAAGGCGGGATCGACGAAGGCGAGGACCTCCATCCCGCCGCGCTGCGGGAACTTGAGGAGGAAACCGGCGTCACGGCGGACCTCGTCACGATCATCGCCGAAAGCCGGGAGGAATACCTTTACGACCTGCCGGACCACCTCATCGGCAAGCTCTGGGGTGGGCGCTATCGCGGCCAGCGGCAGCGCTGGCTGCTGGTGCGCTTCAACGGGGCCGACCAGCAGATCCGGCTCGACGCGCATGCGCATCCGGAGTTTCTGGCTTGGCGCTGGGTGGAGCCCGAGCAGTTGCCGGACCTCATCGTGCCGTTCAAGAAGCGCGTCTACCGCCAGGTCGTCGAGGAATTCCGCGCGCTGATCTGAAGGATCAGTTGTCCTCGACCTCTGGCTCGGGCTTCACCGCATCGGCCGAGACGACGCGGGCAACCGGGCCCTTGGCGATTACGCCGGCAAGGTTCTGCGCCTCAGGGCAATTGCGTCCGCACAGGCCTTCGAGCCGGGCGAGGTTGCCCTTGGCCTTCTCGAGCGCGCCCTTCTCCGCCATCGCCCCGCCCTCACCCGCAAGTGCGGCGAGATTGTTGGGATCGCGGGCCAGTGCGTCGCGGTAATAGTGAATGGCCTTGCCCTGCATGCCGGCAGCGCGCGCCGCATCGCCGAGTGCAAGAAAAGTCCACGGATTGCCCGGATCGACTGCGAGCGCTGCCTCGAAGTTGTTCGTAGCGCCATCGATGTCGCCGTGCTCAAGAAGCTCCCGCCCGGTTTCGACGAGAGCCTTTGCGCGCGGGTCGGAGGGCAACGAGACTCCGGCCGTTCCCGCGCTTCCCGTAACCAGCACGAGAAGGGAAACGGCGACCGCAAAAGGCATGTAACGCATCAACAACTCCCAGAGCCGGCCATGCGGCGCGCGCGATCCCCCGGCGTCCATGATCTTGGTGCGTATCATAGCCGGTGGAGTGTTGCGAAGAAAAACCCGTCAGTCGCCGTGTCCCAAGGGGAAAGCCTGAGCCCTGCGCCGCGCGGAGTTCCAGCGCCAACATCCTGTTCTGCGGCGCGCCAACCGGGATTACCGGCAAGAAACGCCGCCACCACATCAGGCCCTTCGGCATCGAGCAGCGAGCAGACCACATAGGTAAGCCGTCCGCCGGGACGCACGAGATCGGCCCCGATACGCAGAACTTCGGCCTGCATGCGGGCATAGCGCGCAAGGCCCTGCGGGGTGAGCCGCCAACGCGCTTCAGGCCCGCGCCGCCACGTGCCCGTGCCCGAACACGGCGCATCGATCATCACCGCATCAGCCCTGCCCTGCCAGTCCGCAAGCGCATCTCTTTCGCGGCCGGGGTCGAGCAGGCGGGTTTCCACTACCGCTCCGGCCCGCGCGGCACGGGGCGCCAGGCGGGAGAGGCGCGGCCGGTCGATATCGCAGGCGAGCAGGTGCCCCACGCCCTGCATTGCGGCGGCGAGCGCAAGCGTCTTGCCCCCGGCACCGGCACAGAGATCGACCACGGCTTCACCGGAACGGACCTCAAGCGCACTGCAGGTCAGCTGGCTGCCGGTATCCTGCACCTCGAACAGGCCCTCGGCGAATGCGGGCCAGCTCTCTACCGGAGTGCCACCGGGCAGGCGGAGCGCGTCCGGTGCCTGCGTCCGCTCCGCCGCGACCGGGAGGATCGCCGCAAGCCGGTCGCGCGTGGTTTTCAGCCGATTGGCGCGCAGATCGAGCGGGGCGCGGCCAAGGAGTGCCGCGCCTTGTTCGCGCGTGATATCCGATGCGAAGAGCCGCTCCTCCAGCCAGGCTGGCGCAAGACCTGCAGCTGCGACCGGTTCGCCCGAGAGGATAGGCGCAGGCCCATAGCGTGAGCCATCGAACAGTGCGGCAAGCGCAGGATCCTCGTTCGCCAGCGCGAGCATCGCGGCGCGTCCGCTGGTGGGGACTTCGCCGCACAGGCGGATGGCGCCCCACGCCAGATCACGGATCGCGCGGCGGTCCTTGGAACCGATGAAGCGGCGCGCCTTGAGCCATTCGGACGCGACACGCTCTGCCGAAGCGCCCTCGCGCCGGGCGGCGGCAATCACCGCATCGAGCACTTCGATCGCCGACTGGACCCGCGCGGCGGGAGTCATGCCTGTCCGCCTTCTGGCAGCTCAGCGCGAAGGATAGTTCGGCGCCTCGCGGGTGATCGCCACATCGTGGACATGGCTTTCGCGCAGGCCTGCATTGGTGATCCGCACGAACTGTGCGTTCGTCCGCAAGTCCTCGAGCGTGCGGCTGCCGGTGTAGCCCATCGCCGCCTTGATCCCGCCGACGAGCTGGTGGACGACGTCCTTGGCCTGCCCCTTGTAGGGAACCTGACCCTCGATGCCTTCGGGGACCAGCTTCATCGAATCCTTGATATCCTGCTGGAAATAGCGGTCCGCCGAACCACGCGCCATCGCGCCGACCGAGCCCATGCCGCGGTACGACTTGTAGGCGCGGCCCTGATACAGGAAAGTCTCGCCGGGGGCTTCTTCCGTACCCGCCAGCATCGAACCGACCATGATCGTGCTCGCGCCCGCCGCCAAGGCCTTGGCCGCATCGCCCGAGGTCCGCAGGCCGCCGTCAGCGATGACCGGCACGCCCGACTTGGCCGCTTCCGCCGCGCATTCCAGCACCGCTGTAAGCTGCGGCACGCCAACACCCGCGACGATCCGCGTCGTGCAGATCGAGCCCGGCCCGATGCCGATCTTCACGCCGTCGGCGCCCGCGTCGATCAGCGCGCGGGTCGCTTCTGCCGTCGCCACGTTGCCGGCAATGACCTGCACCGTGTTCGACATGGCCTTCACGGCCTCGACCGCCCGCGCCACGTCGCGGTTGTGGCCGTGGGCGGTATCGATGATGATCACGTCGCACTCGGCCTCGACCAGCGCGCGCGTGCGTTCAAGGCCCTTCTCGCCAACCGTGGTCGCCGCCGCAACGCGCAGGCGCCCGCCGGCGTCCTTGGTCGCATCGGGATAGGTCACGGCCTTCTCGATGTCCTTCACCGTGATGAGGCCGATGCAGCGGAAGGCGTCATCGACCACCAGCAGCTTCTCGATCCGGCGCTGGTGCAGCAGACGGCGCGCCTCATCGCCCGAAGTCCCGAGCTTGACGGTCGCGAGGTTGTCATGCGTCATCAGTTCGTGAACCGGCTGCGCGGGATTGTCGGCAAAGCGCACATCGCGGTTGGTGAGGATGCCGACGAGCTTGCCGCTCGCCTCGACCACGGGGATGCCGCTGATCTTGTTGGCGCGCATGATCGCCTGCGCATCACCCAGCGTCGCATCGGGCGTGATCGTGATCGGATTGACCACCATCCCGCTCTCGAAGCGCTTGACCGCACGAACGGCAGCGGCCTGCTGCTCGACCGTGAGGTTGCGGTGAAGCACACCGATGCCGCCGAGCTGCGCCATGACAATCGCCATGTCGGCCTCTGTCACCGTGTCCATCGCGGCCGAGATCACCGGAATATTGAGCGTGATCGACTTGGTCAGCCGGGTGCGGGTATCCGCCTGCGTCGGCACCATGTCCGATGCGCCGGGACGCAGCAGGACGTCGTCGAAGGTAAGGCCGAGAGGGATATCCATGGGGTGTGCCACTTGCCGTTAGGGGAGATTCGTGGCGGCCCATGTAATCAAGTGGGGCGGTTTAGGCTAGGGCCTTGGACCTACTTTGCACCAGCGGCCCGCCCGCTGCCCGGTCTTGTCCCAGGCGCACTCCCGGACCAAGCCTTGGTGTCAGCGAAAAAACGCACCAGTTCGGTCTGGATCAGCACATCGTCGACCATCCCGCCATAGACCACGCGCGAAGCATCGTCGGCGGGGCGATGGTAGACATTCTCCATGAAGGCATCGAGCCGCACGGGATCCGAATAGCTCGTGCTGACCATGACAGCAGGGACATCGTGCTGCATGAGCGCCCAGCTATCCTGTCGCCGCGCAAAGGCATTGGCCGCATCGCCGGGGGCCAACTTGCGCTTCATCGCCTTGAGAACCTGAGCAATGCCAGCGTCGAGCGGGGTCATCCCCTGCCCCACCACGCTGACCGGCAGACCGGCGGGCACCAGCCCGGAACTGTCCACGTTGAATGCCGCGACGACATTTCCGAGCGGCAGCGGCGGGTTTTCGGCGAAGGCCATCGCGCCAAGCAGCCCAAGCTCCTCACCGGTCGTGGCGACAAAATAGACGTCCCGGTCCAGCGGCTTGCCACCCGAAAGCTGACGCGCGACCTCGGTAATGACCGAGAGGCCCGAAGCATTGTCCACCGCGCCGGGGCAGATCAGCTTTTCCGCCGGTGGCTGGGCGCATTTGCCGAAGTGGTCCCAATGCGCCATCAGCACCACTGCGCCGGAACCCGGGCGGCGCCCTTCCAGCTTGCCGATCAGGTTGTGCGTCTTGATCCGTGTCTCGCGGTTGGTCGCCTCGAACGATCCGGTAATGCCAAGCGCCTTGGCGCTGAAACCGGGCGCAGCGCCCGCCGCATGCAGCGCGGCAAGATCGGGGGCGCCGGAAGCGGCCAGCATCTGGTTCGCCGCATCGGCCGAGAGGAATACCTCGATATCACCACCAAGCCGCTCGCCGGCCAGCGCGTAGCCTGCACGGCGGCGACGAGACGTCACATCTTCAAGGCTGCGATCGCCATCGAGCACCGTCAGCACGGCGGCGGCCCCGCTTTCGAGGAGCTTGCCCGCGCGGTCGACCGGGCGCGGAGCCCCGCCACCGGGGCCGGGTTTGGCCGGTTCCGGCGGCGGCGCCTCGCTATCGAGGATGACGGCAACGCGGCCTGCAAGCTCGGTGCGCGCGCCGTCGCCGCCCGTGTTCTTGCCGACATAGACGAGCGGCGCATTCTCGATCAGGCTGCGCAGGCCCGACGTGACCACGAAGAAGCCGCTTTCGGGCACCGTCACGCGCCGTCTGCCGTGCATGAACTGCGCGCGCGATCCCTGCGGCGCGCGTTCGACGAGCTCGACCGGCGCGAACCAGGCGTTGCCGGGATCGTTCGTCCCCGATTGCAGCCCGATATCGAACCACTGGCGCGCGAGATAGCGCAGAGTCAGGGTCTCACCGGGCGTACCGGGCTCGCGCCCGCCATATTCATCGCTGGAAAGCGTGGTCACATGCTCGCGCAGCTGACTTTCGATCTGCTGCAACTGCCGCTTGGTCGGGGGTGCCGCATCGGCAAGGCCCGGCACGAGAGCCAGGCCAGAAGCCACAAGGGCAAGGCAAATTCCGGCCAATCGTCTGCTCAGCCGGAACCACGCGCTGGTCCGGACAGTCAGGAACATGGAAACCGGTTTACCCACAACGACTCATCGCCATCCCCGAACGGTCCAACGCAGCCATATTGCTGGCAAATGCCACCGAACTGCGCAAGTTCCGTCTGCCACATTGCCGTGGGGTCGCACCCCTTTGCAGGTCCGGGCGGTTTTCCGGCATTCCGCTGCGGGCCGCTGGGTATGGCAGGTGAGAACGCTTGCCCCACGTTCAGCCGACGCTCAGCGGAAAGCGCGCAATCATCGCGCTGTCATTGTCCTGACGTAGGGGGAGCTGTCATGAACCATTGCCATCTGGCCATCGCATTGCTGATCGGCGCTGCGGCGACGCCGCTCGCCGCGCAGACCGTTGTCGCGCCGACCAACGTAACAGCTGGCGATGTGGCGACTTCCCCGCTGGAAAACTTCAATCTCAAAAAGGACGAGATCCCGCCGATCCTCATCGCTGCGCGCGAGGATACCTATAGCGTGGCGGGGATGCGCACCTGCCGCGCCGTCGGGGCCGAGATCGGCAAGCTCGATGCAGTCCTCGGGCCGGACATCGACGTCGCCACCGAAAAGACGCGCGACGAGAAGCGCGGCAATGCTGTCGGACAGGTGGCGAAGTCGGTCATCAACAGCTTCATCCCGTTCGGCGGCATCATCAAGGAAGTCACCGGCGCGGCTTCGAAGGAACGGCAATGGCAGGTGGCGCTCTATGCGGGCGCCAGCCGCCGCGCCTTCCTCAAAGGTTATGGCCAGGCACGCGGCTGCCGCTACCCGGCACGCGCTGCAACGCCGGCACAGGCAGCGGCACTCCAGGCGGCCGCAGAGAGCGCGAGCGCGCCACTAGCACCGCCGCCCGCACCGGCACTGACGCAGACGGCACCCAAGCGCCGCTAGATCAGTCGCGTTGGCGCGAAAGCGCCCGGTCGACATCGCGTTCGGCCTTGTCGAGCGCGGCCAATGCCTGCGCCCGGGCCCTTGCCGGCATGTCCTTCTTGCGCATAATTTCAGCACGGGCCTCGGCAATTTCCTTATGCGCCTCGGCGATGCTGGCCCGGGCCTCGGCCATGCTTTCCGCCACTTCGCGACCAATCTCAGCGCGGTCGACGAGTTCCCGGTGGGGCGGGCTGGGCGGCTCGGGCGGGCTCGGCGGTGAAGGCGGCGCGGGTGGTGCCGGAGGTGCTGGCGGCGCAGGCGGGTTCGCCGTGTTGCCAATCGACGATTGCGCCGCAGCCACTCCGCCAAGCGCGAAGAGTGCGGCCCCCGCGACGAGCGCGGTCCATTGACGAAGGGGCATCGGGAAAGTCCTTTCAGGGTCAGTTATCCTTGACCCAGCCTTGCCCAAGAAGCCCCGCGCTGTCCGCCGCGCATCGTCAAACGGCAGATACAGGACGGACGAACGGCAAACCGCGCCGTCTCAGCGCTTGGGCTCGACGATCAGGTAGACCCCGGTGGTCTTGCCGATGTTGAGCCCTTCATGCCACGCGATGCCGTCGCTCCACCAGCTGTCACCGGCCTTGAGCTCACGCACCACCGTGCCGCTCGCCGTGGTGATCCGCATGGTCGAGCCCTTGAGGATATAGCCCCAGTGCGGCGCATGGTAATGCCGCTCGTGCCCCCAGCCCGGCGGGAAAGTGCAGCGCAGCACGCGCATCTGCGCATTGTCCTTCAGCAGCTCGCAAACGTGCTTGCCCTTCCAGCCTGCCTCGAGCGGATCGGGCAAGGCCGCCGGTTCTGCCGCCGAAACGGCAATGGCCGGGCCTACCGCAAGGGCAAACCCGGCCATCAAGAGCCTCATTCGCCGCGCCATTCCGGACAGCGCGGGCATGATCAGTACACGCGCTTTTTCGGCTTGATGTACTCGACGTCGTCGGTGAGCGTGTATTCGTGGACCGGGCGGTAATCGAGCCGGACGTGGCCGCTCTTGCCGCCCCAGCCGTCGAACCAGCTGACGGTGTGCTTCATCCATTCGCCATCGTTGCGATCGGGGAAATCCTCATGCGCATGAGCGCCGCGGCTTTCCTTGCGGTTGCTGGCGGAATGCATCGTGACCGAGGCCTGCGCGATCAGGTTGTCGAGCTCGAGCGTCTCGATAAGGTCCGAGTTCCAGATCAGCGAGCGGTCCGAAACCTTGATGTCGTTCATGCGCTCGTAAGTCGCGGCAAGCTTGGTCTTGCCTTCCGACATCAGCTCGTCGGTGCGGAACACCGCCGCATGGGCCGACATCGTGCGCTGCATTTCGGTACGCACCGCCGCCGTCGGAGAGCTGCCATTGGCATGGCGGAACGTGTCGATCCGGGTGAGCGCCATGTCGGCGCTGTCCTTGGGCAGAGCCTTGTGCGACGAACCGGGCTTGATGATCTCCTTGAGGCGGAGACCCGTTGCGCGGCCGAACACCACGAGGTCGATCAGCGAGTTGGAGCCGAGGCGGTTCGCACCGTGTACCGAAACGCAGGCTGCCTCGCCCACCGCGAAGAGGCCAGGGACAACGGTTTCCGGATTGCCGTCCGGGCCGATCGTCACGACTTCGCCGTGGTAATTACAGGGGATGCCGCCCATGTTGTAGTGGACGGTCGGCACGACCGGCAGCGGCTGGCGGGTCAGATCGACACCGGCGAAGATCTTGCCGCTTTCGGTGATGCCGGGCAGGCGTTCTGCCAGCACCTTCGCGTCGATGTGATCGAGGTGGAGGTAGATGTGGTCCTTGTGCGGACCGACGCCGCGGCCTTCGCGGATTTCCAGCGCCATCGAGCGGCTGACGACGTCGCGGCTGGCAAGGTCCTTCGCGGAGGGCGCATAGCGCTCCATGAAGCGCTCGCCCTCGGAGTTCGTGAGATAGCCGCCCTCGCCGCGTGCGCCCTCGGTGATTAGCACGCCCGCGCCGTAGATGCCGGTCGGATGGAACTGGACGAATTCCATGTCCTGCAGCGGCAGGCCGGCGCGCAGCACCATGCCGCCGCCGTCACCCGTGCAGGTGTGGGCCGAGGTCGCGGTGAAGTAGCAGCGACCGTAGCCGCCCGTGGCGAGCACGACAGCGTGGCTGCGGAAACGGTGGATCGAGCCGTCATCCATGCACATGGCGATGACGCCGCGGCATTCCGGCACGCCGTTCGCGCCGGGTTCCATGATGAGGTCGATCGCGAAGTATTCGATGAAGAAGTCCGCGTCGTACTTCAGGCTCTGCTGATAGAGCGCATGGAGCATGGCGTGGCCGGTGCGGTCTGCCGCAGCGCAGGTGCGCTGCACCGGCGGGCCTTCGCCCATGTTCTGCATGTGACCGCCGAACGGGCGCTGGTAGATGGTGCCTTCGGCGTTGCGGCTGAAGGGCACGCCGGCGTGTTCGAGTTCGTAGACCGCAGCCGGGGCCTCACGCACCATGTATTCGATCGCGTCCTGGTCGCCGAGCCAGTCGGAACCCTTGACGGTATCGTACATGTGCCAGGTCCAGTGGTCCGGGCTGTTGTTGCCGAGGCTGGCGGCAATGCCGCCCTGCGCTGCAACGGTGTGCGAACGGGTCGGGAAGACCTTGGTGATGCAGGCGGTGCGCAGGCCGGCCTGGGCAGAACCCATCGTGGCGCGCAGGCCCGAACCGCCAGCGCCGACGACGACAGTGTCGTAGGTGTGGTCGATGATCTTGTAAGCAGCAGTGGAAGCCATGGCTCAGGCGCCCCCGAGAGCGATGCGCACGACCGAGACGATGCCGAAGGCAGCGCCAGCGAACGGCAGGATGTTGACGAGAAGCCAGGCCGCGATCTTGCCGCCCTCTTCGTGGATATAGTCTTCGAGCATGACCTGAACGCCGAGGCGCGCGTGCTGGAAGGTATTGATCATGATCAGGATCAGCGCGGTCGCCGGCAGCGGCTTGGCCGCCCAGGCATGCACGGTCGCATAGTCATGCGAGGGCATGAGCGCGAGGCTGACCATCAGGAACGGGATCAGCACGAGGTTGCCGACCGCCGTCAGCCGCGACGACAGGAAGTGGTGCGTGCCGTGGTGGCTGGAGCCGAGGCCGCGAACGCGGCCGATGGAAGTACCGTTACCCATTTTGCTTCCTCAAAGGCTCGGGTGGAGCAGCACGACCGCCCAGAACACGCTGGTAGCCGCAACCGAGAAAAGGATGGTCAGCGAAGACCAGCGCGCATTGGCCTCAAGCTCGTAGCCCGCACCGATATCGAGCACGAAGTGCCGGATGCCGGTGGCCATGTGCTGGAAGAACGCCCAGGTCAGGCCGACCAGAACGACCTTGCCGAGCAGCGCCGTCACCGACTGCAGGCCGCCGGCTGGAGCCAGCCACACCCAGTCAAGGAAGGTCTGATAGCTTTCCGGGCCACCGGCCAACGCGCTCACCCACCACAGCAGCAGACCAAGGCCCGCGAAGGCCAGGCCATTGCCCGTGATGCGGTGCAGGATCGAGACCAGCATGGCCGGACCCCAGCGCCAGATTTCGAGATGCGGCGAAAGTGGCCTCTTGCCGGGCGCCTGCGCCATAGAACCCCCTCAAAGAATTGATCAAAACTACCATGCCCTTGAAGCACGGCTCGATACCGATTCGTATTAGCCCAAATGCCAGTGCGTGCAACCATCGCGGTGGGGCAAATGCGTGAGGCCTGTTGCAGGGGCCCCATTCGCTGGTAGAGCCATACCATGCAAGCACCCGTCATTCTCGTCACCGGCTCGACCCGGGGCATCGGAGCAGCCCTCGCCGAAGCGCTCGGCGCGCGCGGGGCCGCCGTCATCCGCCACGGCCGCAGCGCCGCACCCGGCGTTCTCGGCGCCGATCTCGCCGCGCCAGCCGCGGCGGAAAGATTGTGGGAAGAAGCGCTGGAGATGGCGGGCGGGAAGATCGATATCCTCGTCAACAACGCCGGGCTTTTTGCAGCCAATCCCATCGATGCTTCGGACATCGCTTGGCTCGATGGCTGGGAGGAGACGCTGCGGATAAACCTTACCTCCGCCGCGCAGCTCTCGCGCCTTGCCGTGCGGCACTGGCAGGCGCGCGGCGTTGGCGGGCGCATCGTCCACGTGGCAAGCCGCGCCGCCTACCGGGGGGATTCGCCCGCGCACTGGCACTATGCGGCGGCGAAGGGCGGCATGATCGCCATGCACAAGACGATTGCGCGCGGGTATGCCGCGCAAGGTATCCTCAGCTTTGCGGTGACACCCGGCTTCACCAATACCGACATGGCAGGCGACTACCTCGCCAGCCGCGGCGGCCCGGGCCTGCTCGCCGACATTCCGCTGGGCCGCGTCGCGAGCCCTGAGGAAATCGCTGCGATTGGCGTATTCTGCGCGCTGGATGCGCCGCCGAGCATGACCGGCGCCGTGATCGACGCCAATGGAGCAAGCTTTGTCCGTTAAGGCGCTGGCCTTCGCGGTGACGGCACTGCTGCCGGGCATTGCACAGGCCAAGCCCACCGCTGCTACAGGACCGGACCGCGCGGCGACCCAGGCCATCCTCAAGCAGTGCGAGGGCAAGGAGGACTTCTCCGCCCCTGCCCCGCCCGCCCGGCTTTACGGCAACACCTATTATGTTGGCACCTGCACCGTCAGCGTGCTGCTCGTCACCTCGCCCGAGGGTCATGTCCTCGTCGATGCCGCGACCGAGGAGGCCGTACCTTCGATCCTCGCCAATATCCGCGCGCTGGGCTTCAGGCCTGAGGACATCCGCTGGATCGTCACCAGCCACGAGCATTTCGACCATGTCGGCGGGCTGGCTGCGCTGGCAAGGGCGACTGGCGCGAAAGTGGCACTGAGCGGGCCGGCGGCGGCGGTCATCGCCACTGGCAAGGTCGATCCGGCGGATTCGCAGGCTGCCATACTCAAGGACCACGACTTCGCGCCGATCAAGGCGGACCGGATCGTGAAAAATGGCGATATCGTGCGGGTTGGCCCGCTGCGGCTGACGATGATGGCGACGCCGGGACACACCACCGGCTCGAGCAGTTGGACCTGGCAAAGCTGCGTGGAAAAACAGTGCCAGACGGTGAGCTATATCGACAGCATATCCGCGCTGGCGGGAGGCTCCTATCGCTTCAGCGATCACCCGGAGGTCGTCGCCCGCTTCCGCCGGACATTTGCCGCCATTGCGGCGCGCAAGTGCGGGATTCTCGTTACCCCGCACCCTTCGGTCAGCACTCTGTTCGAACGCATGCTGGGCGAGCAGCCTCTCGCATCGCCGCGCGCTTGCGCCGACTACGCAGACTTGGGCCGCCAGGGCCTCTCCAAGCAGCTTGCCAAGGAAACCGCCAATTGAGCTGGAAAATCACCGTCCGCGCGCCTGCCGAAGTCGTCCGCGCCGCGCTTGTCGCGCATGAGGATGCCGAGGATTGGGATTTCTCGATAGTCCTCGGCGGCGGGCAGATCGACCCTGCCGAAGCCGACGCTTGGCAGCTTGAAGCGTGGCTGGAACGCAAGCCCACGGCAGCGGACAAGGCCGCCATCACCGCGCTCTTCGCGGGCGGCAAACCGAAGCTCGTGGTTGAGGAACTCGCCGATGCCGACTGGGTGACGCTCAGCCAGCAGAACGTCGAGCCGATCCGCGAAGGTCCGTTTTACGTGCGTACGCCGGATCATGCACCGGTGGCCGATGCGCGGGATTTCGTGATCCCCGCCAGCCAGGCCTTCGGGACCGGACACCACGAGACCACGTCGGGCTGCCTCGCCATGCTGAGCCACATGAAGGCCAAGGGCCTCGTCGTGCGGAACCTCGCCGATATCGGGACCGGCACCGGCCTGCTCGCATTCGCCGCGCTGCACCTGTGGCCGCGCGCACGGGCGACGGCGAGCGATATCGACGCGGTCTGCGGGCCGGTGGTGGCGGAAAACGCCGCGCTCAACGGCATCCCGCTCGGCGATGGCCCCGGCAAGCTCGCCATGGTCATCGCACCGGGCATGGAGCACCCCCTGCTCCGCGCCGCCGCGCCTTATGATCTGCTGATCGCCAATATCCTCGCCGGTCCGCTTGCCGAACTTTCGCGTGATTTCGGCAAGGCCGTCGCGCCCGGCGGCAGCGTGCTGCTGGCGGGCCTGCTCACCACGCAGGAGCCCACCGTGCGCACGGCCTATACCCGCGCCGGCTTCTCGCTTCGTGCGCGCATGGAGCGCGGCAACTGGTCGATCCTGTGGCTCAGGCGGCGGACAGGCCGCTGATCAGCAGATCGAGCGCGTTGCGGGTGAAGGCGATCATGTTGGCGAGGCGGTCGTCGTGCCCCGTCTCGACGATCATCGCCGCTTCGTAACCCGGCCCGACCACTGCCGCCGCACTGGTGCCCGAAGCGACGCCAAGCGGGTGGACACCCGGGCCCGCCGCACCGGTTTCAGCCACACCCCAGTCGCTGTCATAGCGCGCGCGGATCAGCCGCGCCTGCGCGAGGGCATAGGCTTCGGTGGCGGAGGTCAGCCCGCGCAGGCTTCCGGGCTCATGCCCCAGCACCATGCGCCTCCCCTTCAGGGTATAGATCACCCCGCCGCCGCGAAAGTAGGCTGAAGCCCCCGGCATCGCGAGCAGTGCGGCGGAAATGAGCCCGCCGGTCGCGCCATCGACGACGGCGATGGACTGCCCGCGCGTCTTGAGCAGCTTGCCCGCCTCGGTGCCGATCGGTGTCAGGTCTTCAAAGGTCATTGTCCGCCTATCCCGCTGCCTTGACGATTTCGGCCCAGGCCGCCTCGTCGATCACTTCAATGCCTAGCGCTGCCGCCTGCTTCAGTTTGGAGCCCGCGCCCGGCCCTGCCACGACCAGATCGGTCTTGGCCGAAACCGAGCCCGCAGCCCGCGCGCCGAGCGCCTCGGCCTGCGCCTTGGCCTCGTCGCGGCTCATCGTCTCGAGCTTGCCGGTGAACACCACCGTCTTGCCTGCAACCGCGCTCGCCTTCGTCTCGACGATATAGGGCGGCGGGCTCACTTCGGAGAGCAGGTCTTCCCACACCGCGACATTGTGCGGTTCATGGAAAAAATCACCCAGCGCCTCGACCACCACCGGGCCGACACCTTCGATCCCCAACAGTTCCGCAGCAGCTTCGGCGTCCTCAGCCTTGGCCCGCTGCGCTACTTCGCGCAGTGCCGGCAGCGTGGCGAACCGCTTCATCAGATCGCGCGCCGTCACCGCACCGACATGGCGGATGCCGAGCCCGAACAGCAGCCGCGCAGCATCGGGCGCGCGCTTGGCCTCGATTGCTGCCAGCAGGTTATCCACAGACTTGTCCTTCCAGCCCTCGCGCCCGACAATATCGGCGCGGCGCTGGCGGAGGCGGAAAATATCGGCGGGACTTTCCAGCCAGCCGAGCCCGAAGAACTCGATGATCGTCTTCTCGCCCAGCCCCTCGATATCGAGCGCGCCCCGGCTGACGAAGTGGCGCAGGCGCTCGACCCGCTGCGCCGGACAGATCAGCCCGCCCGTGCAGCGCACATCGACCTCGCCCTCTTCGGCCACCGCCTCGGACTGGCATTCCGGGCAGTGGTCGGGGAAGTCATAAGCCTCGCGCGGTTCCTCGCGGGTCAGGTTGTCGACGACCTGCGGGATCACGTCGCCCGCGCGCTGGAGCACGATGCGGTCGCCGACGCGCAGGCCCAGCCGCCCGATCTCGTCGCGGTTGTGGAGCGTGACATTGGTGACGGTGACGCCGCCGACCAGCACGGGACGCAGGCGCCCCACCGGCGTCAGCTTGCCGGTCCGGCCGACCTGAATATCGATCGCCTCGATCACCGTCTCGGCGCGCTCTGCCGGGAACTTGCGCGCCAGACCCCAGCGCGGCGCCTTGGCGACGAAGCCGAGGCGCTCCTGCCAGTCGAGCCGGTCGACCTTGTAGACCACGCCGTCGATATCATAGGGCAGCCCCGGCCGCTGGGCACCGATGCTGCGGAAATGCTCCACCATCGCCTCGACCGACAGGCAGCGCACGAGCAGGGGCGAAACCGGCACGCCCCACGCCGCGATCTGCTGCATCACGTCGAACTGCGTCTCGCCCGGTACGGCGCTCGCTGCGCCCCAACCGTGCGCAAGGAAGCGCAAGGGGCGGCTCGCGGTGACAGCCGCATCCTTCTGCCGCAGCGACCCCGCCGCCGCATTGCGCGGGTTGGCGAAGAGCTTGTCGCCCTTCTCCTCCTGCGCGGCATTGAGCGCGGCGAAATCGGCCTTGGCCATATAGACCTCGCCGCGGATCTCGAACACGGCGGGGGCATCGCCGGTCAGGACCTGCGGAATGTCGGAGATGTGCGCGACATTGGCGGTGACATCCTCGCCGACCTGCCCGTCGCCCCGCGTCGCGGCTCGCACCAGCTTGCCGTTCTCGTATCGCAGCGAGCAGGACAGGCCGTCGATCTTGTCCTCGGCAGTCATGGCAACTTCGGCTTCCGGCGGAAGCGCAAGGAAGCGCCGCACGCGCGCCACGAATTCCTCGACCTCCTCGTCGGAAAACGCGTTGTCGAGGCTCATCATCCGCACTTCGTGCGTCACCTTGCCGAGCGGCGAGGCGGCCACTTCGTGCCCCACCTTGCGGCTTGGACTGTCGGCACGGATCAGGTGCGGGAATGCCGCCTCAAGCTCGGCATTACTGCGCACCAGCGCGTCATACTCGGCATCCGAAATCTCTGGCGCATCCTGCGCGTGATAGAGCCGGTCATGATGCGCGATCGCCTTCGCAAGGCGCATCAGTTCATTCGCGGCGTCCGCTTCGGACATGGTCATGGCTCAGCCCTTCCCAGCACCGTCACCACCAGCGAAATCCGTGCCCTGAAGCCGAGCGTCTCGTAAAGGCGGATCGCGTGGGTGTTATAGGCATAGCTGTGGAGGAACGGCGTGTCCCCACGCTCGAGGAAGCCCGCCAGAACGCGATGGATCATCCGCCCGGCGAGGCCCCTGCCCTGACGGTCGGGCGCAGTGCAGACGCCGCTCAATTCGGCGAGGCCCGGTGCGGGACGCATGCGTTCGCCGGCCATCGCGATCAGACGGCCTTCCTCACGCAGGCCGTAGTAGGGGCCATAACAGTGCGTATGCGAACGCCACGGGCCGGGCTGGGTTTCCAGCGCCAAGGCGGTCATTTCCGGCGCATCGGCCTCGGTCAGCAGCAGCAGTTCAGGATCGACGGGATGCTTCTCCAGCGGGCCATCTGCGATCATCTGGAGGAGCGGCGCTGTGCGCAGCACGCGGGTGCCCGGCGGCGCGGCCTGCTCGGTGCTCTCAAGCAGCCAGATCTCGTCGTCGGCGCTCGTCAGGAGGCCGGCAAGCTCTCCCTCGTGCCCCGGGGCAGCCGCCGCGAAAGGGCCATAGGTGGGATCGATCCGGCAGACCGTGCCGCTCGCGACGGCCAGCGCGGCCTGCGGGCCATTGAGCAGGGACCAGATCGGGCGATCAAGCGGATGAGACGTCATGGTTCGGGAATCAGGCCTGTTCGAGCAGGCGCTCTGCCTGCGCCCGCGCTTCAGGAGTAATCTCGGCGCCGGAGAGCATACGCGCGATTTCCTCCTGCCGGCCTTCTGCATCGAGCTGGACCACCGATGTGCGCGTCACGGTGCCTTCGGAGGACTTGGCGATCAGGTAGTGCGCGGTGCCACGTGCCGCGACCTGCGGGCTGTGGGTGACCGCAAGGAGCTGACCGCCCGCCGCAAGCCGGGCCAGACGCTCGCCGATGGCACTGGCCACCGCGCCGCCCACGCCGCGGTCGATCTCGTCGAAGATCACCGTCGCCGCGCCGCCTTCTTCCGCAAGCGCCACCTTGAGCGCGAGGATGAAACGCGAAAGCTCGCCGCCCGAAGCGATCTTCGCCAGCGGCGCGAAATCGGCGCCGGGGTTGGTCGAAATGAGGAACTCGGCAGCATCGACACCCTGCGGCCCCCAACGTTCCTCGGGCAGACGCACAACGGCAGTGCGGAAGCGTGCAGCATCGAGCTTGAGCGGCGCCAGTTCGGCCGCCACCGCCGCATCGAGCCTCCGCGCCGCCTCGGCCCGCGCGACCGAGAGGCTTTCAGCCTTGGCCCGGTAATCGAGGCCAGCGTCCTGCGCGGCGCGGGCAAGGCCGGCGATTGCCGCCTCGCCGCCCTCGATCCGGTCAAGCGCGGCGCGCATCTCGGTCATGAGCGCGGGCAGTTCGTCAACCGTGCAGCCGTGCTTGCGGCCGGCCGCGCGCAGATCGAACAGGCGGGTCTCGATCCGGTCCAGCAAGAGCGGATCATGCGCCAGCGCGTCTGCCGCCTTTTCCAGCTTGTCTTCCGCCTCGCTCGCCTCGATCACCGCGCGGTCCAGCGCTTCGAGCGCCTCGGTCAGCAGCGGGTGCTCATGCGCGATGCGGTCCAGTCGGCGAGCAGCGCTGCGCAGGGACGCGAGCGCCGAATCCGAACCGGTCCACAAGTGCTGCAATTCGGCGAGATCACCCGAAAGCCGCTCGCCCTTCTGCATCGCCGCGCGCTGCCCGGCGAGTTCGGCCTCCTCCCCTTCCTCGGGCGCGAGCTGCGCGAGTTCGGCAAGATAGGCGACCAGCAGATCCTGCTCGGCAGAGGCTGCCTCAAGCCGCGCCTGCGCCTCGGCCAAAGCGGTTTCCGCCGCGCGCCACTTGTCCCACGCGGCGGCTACATCAGCCAATTCGGCGCGCGCATAGCGATCGAGCAGCGCCCGGTGGCCGCGCGCGTTGACGAGGCCGCGGTCATCATGCTGGCCGTGGAGTTCGACAAGGCTGCGCGCCAGTTCGCGCAGCAGCGCCACGCTCACCGGCTGATCGTTGACGAACGCGCGTGAACCGACCGAGCTACCGCCTTCCACGCGCAGCCTTCGGCGGATGATGAGCGGCTCACCCGGCTCCACCGCGATTTCGGCCTCGGCCAGTGCCGCGCGGAGTGGTTCGGGAAGCTGGGCGAACTCGAACGTCGCCGTCACGCTGGCCTCATCGGTGCCTGCGCGGATCAGCCCGGCATCGGCACGATCACCCAGCACGAGACCAAGCGAATCCAGCAGGATCGACTTGCCCGCGCCGGTCTCGCCGGTCAGCACGCCCAGCCCGCGGCCGAACGCAAGATCGAGCGCTTCGATCAGGACAACATTGCGGATGGATAGACCCGTAAGCATCGTCTGCGATCCTTACCCAGTCCGCCGCGCCGCGTCACCATGCTCGCAAAGAGAACGCACCATGTTGGCAAACCTGTGGATAAACCCGGGCATTTCGCTCCTGCGTGACAGCACTGTGACAGACTGCAACCTGCACGACACGCAAGCGTGACAGGGATTCGGCTCAGTTAACAAACTGACAGGGATCACGGGATGACGCGCCGCGCACAGGCTTGGGGGATTTCCTCCGCAGGAGCCGAACTTGCCAAGTCCATTCCCGCCTGGCTCGATCTGCCCGAGCCGCGCGGCTTCCGCCCCAAGCGCAAGGTGCGCACGGTGTGGGTATCGGACATCCACCTCGGCACGCGCGGCTGCAATGCCGAGATGCTGCTCGATTTCCTCGCCTCCATCGAGTGCGAGACGCTGTATCTTGTCGGCGACATCGTCGATGGCTGGCGGCTCTCACGCGGGTGGTACTGGCCCGATGCGCACAACGAAGTCGTGCGCCGCGTGCTCAAGATGGCGCATCGCGGCACGCGCGTGGTGCTGATCGCGGGCAACCACGATGAAATGCTGCGCCCTTACGCGGGCATGAGCTTCGGCGGGGTCGAGATCGCGTTGGAAGCCGTCCACGTGACGGTCGACGGCAGGCGCCTCCTTGTCACTCACGGCGACAAGTTCGACGGCGTGGTACTCTATGCCCGCTGGCTCGCCTTCCTTGGCGACAAGGCATACGAGATCCTGCTCCGTGCCAATCGCTGGTACAATGCCGCGCGGCGACTGATGAAGCTGCCCTACTGGTCGCTGTCCGCCTATCTCAAGAAGCGGGTCAAGAACGCGGTCCAGTTTGTCTGCGCCTTCGAGGAAGCCGTGGCCCACGCCGCGCGCGACATGGACGTGGATGGGGTGGTCTGCGGCCACATCCATTGCGCCGAAATCCGCCAGATTGGCGAGATCACCTATTACAACGATGGCGACTGGGTCGAAAGCTGCACCGCCTTGGTCGAAGACCACGCGGGCGCGATCTCCATCGTCGACTGGGCGGCGATCTGCTTCGAGGAAGCATTCCAGAAAACGGCCACCGATGCAGCAGAGCCCGCGCGCATCAAGGAAGATGCATGAAGATCGCCCTTTGCACCGATGCCTGGCATCCGCAGGTCAACGGTGTCGTCCGCACCCTCGCCACCACGCTGGAGCATGTGACCGCGCGGGGCCATGAGGTCATGCTGGTGACGCCCAGCCAGTTCTTCACGTTCGGCCTGCCCGGCTACAAGGAAATCCGGCTCGCCATGCTGCCGCGCTTCGGCACCCGGCGGAGCCTGTGCGCGTTCGATCCCGATATCGTCCACATCGCCACCGAAGGGCCGATTGGCTGGGCGGCGCGCGGATGGTGCAAGGCCAACGGCGTGCCCTTCACCAGCGCGTTCCACACGCGCTTCCCGGATTATGCCGCCGTGCGCACGGGCCTCAGCCCGAACCGGTTCTGGCCGATCATGCGGCGCTTCCACGCGGCGAGCCACGCCGTTCTTGTCTCGACCCAGACGCTGGCGGACGAGCTCGCCGGACATGGTCTTGGCCAGGCAACGATGTGGTCGCGCGGGATCGATGCAAGCCAGTTCCATCCCGACCACGCGCCGCTCGATGTGCTGGCCGATCTGCCGCGCCCGATTCTGCTCAACGTGGGCCGCGTCGCGGTCGAGAAGAACCTCGAGGCGTTTCTCGATGCCGATGTGCCCGGGAGCAAAGTCGTGGTCGGCGATGGCCCGGATCTTGCCCAGCTGCGCGCGCGCTATCCGCACGTTCACTTCCTTGGCGCGCTATCGGGCACGCCGCTGGCGCAGGCCTATTGCTCGGCCGATGTCTTCGTCTTTCCCAGCCGGACCGATACGTTCGGCCTCGTCATGATCGAGGCGATGGCCTGCGGGCTGCCAGTCGCGGCCTATCCGGTGCCAGGACCGATCGACGTGGTCGGCCAGAACGGCCTGGGCCCGCAAGACAATCTTCCTGAAGCGGTTGGTGCGCTTGATGAGGATCTGTCGAAGGCCATTGCCGGGGCGCTCACCTGCAGCCGGAAGGCGGCAGCGGCCTATGGCAGAAGCTATAGCTGGGAAGCGGCGACCGATCAGTTCCTTGGCGCGCTCGGAAGCGCTGCCCGGGTGCGCGCCATAAGCAAGGCGGCCTGACCGGCTCGCGCCGGATCAGCTGCCCTCTGTTCAGCTCGCGCTGGTGCCGGGCGCCTTCTCGTTCATCAGCTTGTACGCGCGTTCGTACCACTCGTTGCCGGGATAGTTCGCGCCGAGCACGGCAGCAGACTTCTGCGCCTGCTCGGGAAGGCCGAGGACGAGGTAGCTCTCGACAAGGCGGTAGAGCGCTTCGGGCGTGTGGCTGGTGGCCTGATACTTCTCGATCACCGTGCGGAAGCGGAGCGTGCCTGCGAGCCACTTGCCGCTGCGCTGATAGAAACGGCCGATCTCCATTTCCTTGCCGGCAAGGTGGTCGTTCACGAGATCAAGCTTGAGCCGCGCATCGATGGCGTAAGTCGTGTTGGGATAGCGGCGGATCACTTCGGTCAGCGCCGTCAGCGCCTGCTGGGTGATCTTCTGGTCGCGCGTCACGTCGCTGATCTGCTCGTAGTAGCACAGCGCGACGAGGTAGTAGGCGTAAGGCGCGTCCTTGTTGCCCGGATGGATCGAGAGGAAGCGCTGCGCCGACTGGACCGACTTCGCATAGTCGCGCGCGGCGTAGTAGCTGAACGCGCTCATCAGCTGGGCGCGGCGGGCCCAGGGCGAATAGGGATGCTGGCGCTCGACCTCGTCGAACAGTGCAGCGGCCTGCCGCGCATCGCCGCGATCGAGCCGGTCCTTGGCGGCGGCGTAGAGCGTATCGACGTCACGGGCGACGTAGGCGACGTCCTTCTTGGCCTTGGTGCCGGCACAGCCGGCGGTGAGCCCGAGCAAGGCAGTGGCAGCGGCAATTGCGAGTAGGCGCAGGGGGCTGCGGCCGGAAGCTTGGGCTATCATGGGCGGTGCTATAACCAGCGGGGGGATGAACGCCAAGTGAAGTTCTTGAACTTCGTTCGCGTGACGTGTGGAAGAATGGCGGGCACGAATCCCGCCGCGTTTTGAGCGGGAACCGTTCTGCTAGGCCCCGGCCGGTTCCTCGAAAGGCGGTTCGAGCGTGATCGGGTCGGCAAGCGTGATCCGGTCCAGCATCGCCGCCATCTCGTCGCGCAGTTGCAGCATGAGCCCGCGCAGGCGGCATTCGGCTTCGGGCAGGCAGTTGTTGCAGGTTTCATGCGCATTGCGGCTTGCGCAGGGGGTGAGCGCAAGGCTCCCGCGCGTCAGCCGGATGATATCGCCGTAGCGGATGTCGACGGGCGGGAGCGCAAGCTCATAGCCCCCTTCCCGCCCGCGGTGCGAGATGACGATGCCCTCGCGCGCCATTTCCGAAAGAATGACGGTGAGGAACTTGCGCGGAATGTTCTGCGCCTCGGCAATCGCATCGAGCCGCACCGGCCCGTGCCCCTGCCCGTACGTATCGGCAAGGTGTTGCAGGGCGCGGATCGTGTAGCGCGTCTTTTGCGAAAGCATGACCCAGATTTGGGCCGAGACAAACGAAAGTCAACGTCGGAAGTAGAATTACCCCCAAGCCGGACAACTAATCCGCGATGGGCGCAACAGGCCGCACCGCGAAGAGACCAAAGCCGACGATCACGGCGTAGCACAGCGCCGGCAGCGCGAGCGAGAGGGTAAGGCTGCCGCTCGCATCGGCCAGCGCGCCTGTCGCCAGCGGAACGACCGCGCCGCCGAAGATCGCAACGTTGATGATGCCCGACCCGTCCGCCGCGCGCTTGCCAAGGCCTTCGCAGGCGAGCGTGAAGATCGTCGGGAACATGATCGAGTTCATCAGACCGATCGCGAGCAGACTGTAGGCCGAGACGAGGCCCCAAGTGTGCGTCGAGATCGCGAGCAGCGTGATCGCCCCCGCAGCGCAGCCCGCCAGCGTCTTTGCCGGGTTCACCACACGCAGCAGCGCCGAGCCGATGAAGCGGCCGATCATCGCGCCGAACCAGTACTTCCAGATCTGGCCGCCCGCCGCCTCGTGATCGAGCCCCATGACAGTGGGGAGCGCGAGGTAGTTGACGATGATCGAACCGATCGAAACTTCCGCACCGACGTAGAGGAAGATACACAGCGCGCCGAAGCCGAAGCGCGGGCGCGAGAGCAGCGCGAAGCTGGCCGCCAGCGAGCTTTCCTCATGGCGTTCACCCTTCAGGCGATTGCGGTTCGCCCAGACGACCGCAGCGACGAGCGCGAGGCTGACGGCAAGGCCGATGTAGGTGTTGACCACGAGGCGGCTCTCGGTGACGCGGTAGGCATCGAGCGCCGGGCCGACGAGTTCATCGACCTTCACGTCCTTGATCTTGCCGAGGATCACGCTGGCACCCACGAGCGGAAACAGCACGGTGCCGAGCGAATTGAACGCCTGCGCGAAGGTCAGGCGGCTGCTGGCCGTCTTGGCTGGCCCGAGCAGCGAGATCAGCGGGTTCGAGACAACTTGCACGAGCACGACGCCGCTGGCGAGAATGAACAGCGCAAAGAGGAACAGGACGTAGAGCGCGCTCTGCGAGGCAGGAATGAAGAGCAGGCAGCCCGCCATCATCGTGAGCAGGCCGACCGCCGCGCCGCGCATGTAGCCGATGCGCTTGACCAGCGCTGCGCCGGGCACGCCAACAACGAAATAAGCGGTGAAGAAGCAGAACTGCACCAGCATGGCCTGGGTGTAGTTGAGCGTGAAGAGTTCCTTCAGCTTCGGAATGATCACGTCGTTGAGCGAAGTGATACCGCCGAACAGGAAGAACAGGGCCATGACAAAGATGCGCAGTTCGGGCGCATCGACATTACCGTTGTCGGTAGTGGAATCAGCAGAAGCTGTCGGGGCCATGGCCATGACGCGGTCTCTCCCATGAGCCGGTCACCCCCGGCTTCTCATGCGCGCTGTTGTGCCAAGGCGCGCGGGAAAGTCCACCTGCTCCAGCGGCGAATACGTATCGCCGACGTGGATAAAATCGCCGGAAGATCGCGCTTTTTCCGCGACTTCACACGATGAGCCCCGCCCGACAAGGTCGGTGCGGGGCTAAAAAGTGAACGTTATCAAGAACGTCTTACTTCGCGGCGACCTTGAGGTAGGCGATGACGTCGGCGCGGTCCTGCGCATTGCTGAGACCGGGGAAAGCCATGCGCGTGCCGGGAACATACTTCATCGGCGCGGTGAGGAACTGGTCGAGCGTATCGGCACCCCAGACCACGCCCTTGTTCTTCATGCCAGCCGAGTAGCTGAAGTTCGCGAAAGTGCCCGCCTTGCGGCCGATCACGCCCTTGAAGCTGGGGCCCATGCGGATCGCGCCGGTGTTGAGATCATGGCAGGCCGCACAGCGGGCAAAGACCGTCTTGCCGCGGCCGGCATCGCCTGCCGGGCCGGCTGCCTGCGCCGCGCCAGCGACCGAAAGGGCCGCGAGCGTTGCTGCGCCGAGCGCGATGAAACCAAGACCAGTCTTCGAAATCGTCATGAGAAACTCCCCTGTTTGACCACTGCCTGTCTGACCACTGCAGATATGGAGCAGCCGGCCTGTATCCGAGCTTAATGTCCCGCCCAGCCGCGCGAAAGGTTCAGTTGCGGCCCGGCGCCGAAAGATAGACCTTGATCACCAGCCGATAGAGTTCGGCCTGCTCTTCGGCTGTCAGCGGACTGAGCAGTTCCGCCTCGTCGGTAAAGATGATCTCGCGCGCCGCCGTCAGCGTGGCGGTGCCTGTCTCGGTGATCCACAGCCCGCCGGCGCGGCGATCGAGCTTCGAGGGTTCGGAGACGAGGTGACCGTTCATGGTCAACTGGCGGACGAACTGGTGAACAGTTGGCCGCTCGATCTTGAAGAAGCGCGACAGGTCCGACTGCTTGACGCCCGGGTTCGCGTTGACGAGCCAGAGGATCGCCACCTGCTTGGGCGTGACCTTGAACGATTCAAGCTGGCGTTCGAGGCGCGAAAGCAGCAGCGAATTGACCGTGCCGATGTGGATGCCAAGAACCCGGTCGAGCCCGTCGAGATCAAGCTCCGGGGTGACGGCCTGCCGGCTGAGCGGTGCGGTGGACGTCAATGTTGCGGTGGACCTCGCTGTCTCGATCGACAAGGGGGCGCCTTTCTCTATCGCTGGGGCTGTCTGCGGGCGTTTCCTTACGTTGCGACTGGCCGGGACGCAAACCATTGTCGCAGTGCAGCGCCAAACGGGGTCGATTGGCTGCTTTGCCGGTGTGCGCGGCGGCGCTGGATCCCCGCCTACGAGAGGATGACGAAACCCTTGAGCATCGTCATCCCCTCGCTGGAGAGGAACTCGGCACTCAGTGCCGGATCAGGTAGTCGAAGGCGGACAGTGCGGCCTTGGAGCCTTCACCCATCGCGATCACGATCTGCTTGTAGGGCACGGTCGTGACGTCGCCCGCCGCGAACACGCCGGGAAGGCTCGTGGCGAGGTGGCTGTCGATCTCGATCTCGCCGCGATTGGTCATCGCGAGCGCGCCGTTCAGCCATTCGGTATTGGGCACGAGGCCGATCTGGACGAAAATGCCTTCGAGCGCGAGCGTGTGGACTTCATCCGTGGTGCGGTCGCGGTAGACGAGGCCGGTCACCTTCTCGCCGTCGCCGGTCACTTCGGTGGTGAGCGCCGAGGTGATGACAGTGACGTTGGGCAGGCTGCGCAGCTTCGTCTGCAACACGGCATCGGCGCGCAGTTCGCTGTCGAATTCGATCAGCGTGACATGTGCGACAATGCCGGCGAGGTCGATTGCGGCCTCTACCCCCGAATTGCCGCCGCCAATCACGGCGGTGCGCTTGCCCTTGTAGAGCGGACCATCGCAGTGCGGGCAATAGGCGACGCCCTTGTTGCGATATTCCTCCTCGCCCGGCACGCCGATCTGCCGCCAGCGCGCGCCTGTGGAGAGGATCACGGTCCTGGCGCGCAGGCTGGCGCCGCTTTCAAGCTCGACAGTGGCGAGACCATCGCCGTTGGCGGGCTTGAGGCCGACAGCCTTCTGCAGGTTCATCACGTCGACATCGTAGTCCTTCACGTGCTGTTCCAGCTGCGCAACGAGGCGCGGGCCTTCGGTGTGCTGGACCGAGATGAAGTTCTCGATGCCCATCGTATCAAGCACCTGCCCCCCGAAGCGTTCGGTAACGACGCCGGTGCGGATGCCCTTGCGCGCGGCATAGATGGCCGCCGCAGCGCCAGCGGGACCGCCACCGACGACGAGGACGTCGAACGGATCCTTGGCGGCGATCTTCTCCGCCGCACGGGCGACGGCGCCGGTATCGATCTTCGCAACGATCTGCGCGAGATCCATCCGGCCCTGCCCGAAGGGTTCGCCGTTGAGGAACACTTGCGGCACGGCCATGATCTTGCGGCGCTCGACCTCGTCCTGGAACAGCGCACCGTCGATGGCGACGTGGGTGACCGCCGGGTTGAGCGCGGCCATGATGTTGAGCGCCTGCACCACATCGGGGCAGTTCTGGCAGGTGAGCGAGAAGAACGTCTCGAAGTGCAGCGGCCCTTCAAGGCCGCGCACGGTGTCCAGCAATTCGGCCTCTTCCTTGGGCGGGTGTCCGCCGACGTGGAGCAGCGCGAGGATCAGCGAAGTGAACTCGTGGCCAAGCGGAAGGCCGGCGAAGCGCACGCGCGCCTCTTCACCCACTGCGCCGATGGCGAAGCTGGGGCGGCGTGCGTCGGTGCCATCGAAGCGCGCGGTGACCTTGTCGGACAAGGCCGCGATTTCCTCGACGAGGCTGCGCGTGTCATTGCTCTTCTGGCCCTCGCCGAGGCTGGCGACAAGCTCGATCGGACGGCGCAGATTGCCGAGATAGGTCTTGAGCTGGGCGGTCGTGGCGGCATCGAGCAGCGACATGGCTGAGGTTCCTTGAGGGGGCGTGCGAAATGCTGCGCGCGGGCGGGATCACCGGCGCGGGAAGGAGGCGTTCAGGAAAATGAGGGGCCGGGCGGCGGCGGAGGGAGAGGCCACCGCCCGGCGGTTTGCGAGAGGCCGTGCGGGGGGAGTGCCGGCGCTCTCGCAGAAGGTCATCAGATCTTGCCAACCAGATCGATCGAAGGCGCGAGGGTCTCGCCGCCTTCTTCCCACTTGGCCGGGCACACCTGACCGGGGTGCTCGCGCCAGTACTTGGCGGCCTTGATCTTGCGGACGAGTTCGGCAGCGTTGCGGCCCACGCCCTCGGGAGTGATTTCGATCAGCTGGATCACACCGTCCGGATCGACGACGAACGTGCCACGGTCGGCCAGACCGACGCCGGGGCGCAGGTTGTCGAAATTGTTGGTCAGCGTGTGGTTCTGGTCACCGACGAGGTAGTAGGTGATCTTGCCAATCGCGGGCGAGCTGTCGGCCCAGGCCTTGTGGCTGAAGTGCGTGTCGGTCGAGACGCCGAACACCTCGACGCCCATGCCCTGCAGCTCGGCATAGTTGTCCTGAAGGTCTTCGAGCTCGGTCGGGCAGACGAAGGTGAAGTCGGCCGGATAGAAGAAGAACACGGCCCACTTGCCGGCGATGTCGGCCTCGGTGATGTCGACGAACTTGCCTTCCTTGTAGGCGGTGTTGGCGAAGGGCTTGATCGGGGTGTTGATCAGGGACATGCGTCTCGCTTCCTTGTGATCGCAGACCGGGATGGTCTGCATGAATGGCGGGTGCGCTTTAGCGCGAACGGTCGCGCGCTGCTAATGATCAATCCTGACCAGATTGATTGACTGGCTCGATCAATCAGCAGAGCGCCCGACCGCGCCCGGGACATGGTTAGCAGCCGATCGTTACGCAATAGGCATTGGGCCACATCGGCCGTTTCATGCGGCTCCCACGCTGGCGGTGCCATTGCTCCGCCTCAGGAGGTGTCGCCCAAAAACGCGCGAAAGCCGCCGCGTGCGGTATCCGACAAGCGAATAAAGCCTGCTGCGTCTGCTTGCCGATCGGCTAGAATGGGGCTCCTGAACAGCATCCGCAAAAAGGGAACCACCGCGATGGCATCGAACAATCCCTGGCGCCACATGCGTAGCGCCGGCGTGGCCGACGATATCGATTTCGAAATCAAGGGACAGGAACTGCAATTCGTCGAGATCGAGCTCGATCCCGGCGAAAGCGCGGTGGCTGAAGCCGGGGCCTTCGTATGGAAGGACGGCTCGATCGAGATGACGACCGTTTTCGGCGATGGCAGTGAAGGTCGGGGCAGCCAGGATCAGGGCAGCGGCTTCATGGGCAAGCTGCTGGGCGCGGGCAAGCGCCTGCTGACCGGCGAAAGCCTGTTCACCACGGTGTTCACCCATACCGGCCAAGGCAAGGCGCGCGTGGCGTTCGCCTCCCCTACCCCCGGCGCGATCCTGCCGCTGAAGCTTTCGGAACTGGGCGGGACGCTGATCTGCCAGAAGGACAGCTTTCTGTGCGCCGCGCGCGGGGTGAGCATCGGGATCGCCTTCCAGCGCCGGATCATGACCGGGCTGTTCGGCGGTGAAGGCTTCATCATGCAGAAGCTGGAAGGCGATGGCTGGGTCTTCGTCCAGATGGGCGGCACGCTGGTCGAGCGCGAGCTTGCCCCCGGCGAGGAACTGCATGTCGATACCGGCTGCCTTGCTGCCTATACGCCCGGCGTGACGTTCGACCTGATCGCGGCTGGCGGCGTGAAGAGCGTGCTGTTCGGCGGCGAGGGCCTGTTCTTCGCGCGGCTGACGGGGCCGGGCAAGGTCTGGATCCAGTCCCTGCCCTTCGCGCGTCTCGCAGGCCGGATGCTCGCGGCGGCCATGCCGGGCGGCGGACAGAACCGCGGCGAAGGCTCTGCGCTCGGCGTGCTGGGGGATTTCATCGACGGGAACCGCTGATGCGGTGATGGCGGGTGATGTTGGCCGATGCCGCTCTGGATCCCCGCCTACGCGGGGATGACGAAGGAAAGAGCGGGGATGACGAAGACTTGATTGGTATGCTTGCTCATCTCGTCATTCCCGCGAAGGCGGGAATCCAGATCAGCAAACGCCGCGCCTGAATTGAGGGGAAGCGCCGCGGGCGCCTCCCCTCACCTTCAGCCTCAGAACGTGATCTTCACGGTGCCGCCAAACGTGCGCGGATCGCCGATGTTGCCGACGATCAGGCCGGTGTTGCCCGGCGCAACCGCGAGCTGGTCGTAGTAGTTGACGTCGAACGCGTTGCGCACCCAGCCATAGACGTCGATGCCCTTTTCGGTACGGAAGCCGAAGCGGAAGTTGGTCAGCGCATAGCCATCGACATTGGTATAGGCCGAGGGGCTCGAATTCGACGACCACGACGAGCGGTAGCTGCCATCGAAGCCGAGGTAGGCCTGTCCTTCCGTGCCCAACAGCGTGACCGGCACGTTGCCTTCCGCGCCATAGGAGAACGCCCACTTCGATACGCCCGGGAGGCGCGAGCCCGAAATGTCGCACTGCGCGGGGCTGATGCCGGGGGTGCCGGGTGCAGCCGTCGGCCCGGTCGGCACACCGTTGGCATCGAGCGGCTGCGCGGTGCCGCCAGACAGCTCGGGCGGGCACGGCGCATTGGTGAACTTCACGAACTTGGCATCGGTATAGGCACCGTTGCCGTAGATGTTGAAGCGCTCGCTCGGGCGGAACGAGGCATCGAACTCCACGCCCTGCGAGCGGGCCTTGTCGGCATTGGCGAGATAGCCGCGGATCACACCGACCGCGAAGTTCGAGACCTGCGCCTGATAATTGCTGATATCGGTGCGGAAGGCCGAAATGTTGAAGGTCACCTTGCGGCCCCAGAACTGGGTCTTGATCCCCGCTTCGAAGTGATTGACCGATTCCGGCTTGATCGTGGCGAGATCGAGCAGCGGAACGCCAGTCACGGAATCCGCCGGCACGCCGTTGAGGTTGATGCCGCCCGTCTTGAAGCTCTTCGCATAAGTTGCGTAGAGGTGGATATCGCGGGTCACATCCCATGCTGCGGTGACGTCGCCAGAGAAGTTCCAGGCGCTGAAGTTCGCCTTGAACGACTGCGGGGCGAGCACTGCAAGCTGCGCCCGCTCGCGCGCGGAGTTGAGGCTCCTGCCGGCTGAATCGAATTCGAACACGACGAGATTGCCCGCGCCATCGGTCACGACCGAGTTGTAGCTGCCGACCTTCTTGTCATAGTTCAGACGGAAGCCTGGCTGGATCGAGAACGCATCCGTCAGCTTGTAGATGAACTTGCCGAAGATCGCGGCGCTGGTGTTCTTGAGGCTGATGTCGTTGTTCGCGGTCAGCCCGTCGAGCACGCTGGGATCGCGTGAAAGCGCGTTGCTCGGCGCAATCAACCAGCGGCTGGCGGCAGAGCCCTGCTGCTGAACACCCTGTGTGGTGATCTTCTGGTAGAAACCGAACGCGCCCAGCGTGTAGCCCAGCTTGCCGGTCTCGCCCGAGAGACGCAGTTCCTGCGAATACTGGTCCTGATGCGACGGGTTGTTCGACTTCGAGGTGATCGGCAGGCCGAGGAAGTCGCGGTCGTTCGAGGGATCCCAATCCCAGTAGCGCCACGCGGTGACCGACGTGACCGTACCGATCCCGGTATCGATCTTGGCGCGCAGCGAAACGCCGCCGATGTCGTTCCGGGCGCGCAGCGGGGTATCGACGTCAGTCACGCGGTCGAACGGATTGGTGCTGGGCACGGCATAGTTCTGCGCGGCGGCAAGCGCGGCATACTGGCGGTTCAGCGGGCGCTGGGTGGCACCGACGCGGACGTAGATCTGCGTGCAGCAGGTAGGGTTCTGATGGCTGTAATCACCAGCGAGCGTGAACTCCACGCCGTTGGACGGCTTCCAAAGGATCTGGCCGCGCAGACCGAGGTTGTCCTGCGAGTTGACCTTGAGACCCGAGGTCACGTTGAAAATCGTGCCGTGACGATCGGTAAGCGAGCCGGCAAGACGCACCGCGACCGTGTCCGACAGCGGAGCAGACAGCGCGGCCTTGGCCTGGAAGAAGCCGAGGTTGCCGGCGCTCAGTTCAACGCGGCCTTCGGGTTCGAACGAGGGCTGGCGGCTGGTGATGTTGATCGCGCCGGCAGTGGTGTTCTTGCCGTAAAGCGTGCCCTGCGGCCCGCGCAGGACTTCGATCTGCTTCACGTCGAGGAAATCGAACGTGCTGCTGGCGACGCGCGCCATGTAGACGTCGTCGACATAGATGCCCACGCCCTGCTCGATGCCATCGTTGGTGAGGCCGAGCGGCGCACCGAGGCCGCGGATGTTGACCGAGGTGTTGCGCGGGTTGGACGAGGTGAACTGCAGCGTCGGGGTGAGCTGCTGGAGACGGCCGACGTTGAACGCGCCGGTCGCATCGATGTGATCGCCGCCGACGACGGAGATAGCGAGCGGCACATCCTGCGCGGTTTCGGCACGGCGGCGCGCGGTGACAACGATCGTGTCGTTGTCGCTCTGGCCGGTGCCGACCGAGGTGGTCTGATCGGCGGGCGCGGCAGCAGCGGCGGTTTCAGCAGGGATTTCGGCGGCGAACGCCGGAGTGGCAGCAAGCGGCAGGAGCGCCGCTCCGCCAAGGAGCAGGACACGCAAAGTCATCGTCAATCCTTTGGATCAGGGTCACGATGCCTCCGGTGGTCCGGTGGGCGATTGTGAATTGGGTTACGGAAATCGGTTCAGGTCAGCTGGGCTTCAGGCGCTTCTTTTCGGTCACGTCGATCTGGACGACGCGGCCCTCGTGCACGGTGAGTGCAACGGTGCCGAAGCGCAGGCCGGTGAGCGCCTCGCGCACGCTGGCGAGGCTTTCCTCGAGGTGGCGCTGGGCATCTGGCTGCGGTGTTGGTGTGGTCATCGGTGGGCTCCTTGGGTCTGGTCTCCATCTGCGTTGAACATGCGGGCGCTATGGGGATTGAAGCGGATCGTCTGGCCCAGCTGCGGCGCCTCGCCGCTGCTCGGCAGATCGAGCTCGACGAACTGGCCACTGCCTTCGAGCAGGCCTTCCGCGCGCCACACCGCGCCCTTGCGGAACACGTTGTCGACCAGCAGGGCCTCCGCGCCGTCAGCCGCGAGGGTGATCTCGTGCGGGCGGAAGTGGATTTCGCCGCCTGCTGCGGGCAAGCGATTGGTTTCGCCGACAAAGTGCGACACGAACGGGGTTTCGGGGTTCATGTAGACGGCATCGGGCGCGCCGACCTGTTCGATCCGACCCTGGTTCATCACCACGACGCGGTCGGCGAGTTCGAGCGCTTCTTCCTGATCGTGCGTCACGAAGATCGAGGTCAGGCCCACCTGCTTGTGCAGATCGCGCAGCCAGCGGCGCAGATCCTTGCGGACCTTGGCATCGAGCGCGCCAAAGGGTTCATCGAGGAGCAGCAGGCGCGGCTCGATGGCAAGCGCACGGGCAAGCGCAACGCGCTGGCGCTGGCCGCCGGAAAGCTGGCCCGGATAACGCGCGCCGAGGCCCTCAAGCTGGACAAGGCGCAGCAGCTCCTCCGCGCGGGCCTGGCGGGCGGCCTTGGGCAGGCGGCCCTTGCCCCGGCGAACGCTGAGGCCGAAGGCGACATTGTCGGCCACCGTCATGTGGCGAAACAGTGCATAGTGCTGGAACACGAAACCGACATGACGGTCTGCCACGGGGGTGGCGGATACGTCCTCGCCGCCCAGCAGTACGGTGCCGCTGTCCTGAAATTCGAGGCCCGCGATGATGCGCAGGAGCGTTGTCTTGCCCGAACCCGAGGGGCCGAGTAGCGCGATGAATTCGCCCGGCGCGACATCGAGATCAATGCCGTGCAGCGCCGGGTATTCGCCGAAACGCTTGGTTATGCCGCGAAGGTGGATCAATGCCGTGCTCCTGCATGGAGGCTGAAGCGCCATTCAAGCACCGTCTTGGCGACGAGCGTCACCAGGGCGAGCAGCGCCAGGAGAGAGGCGACCGCGAAGGCGCCGACGAAATCGTACTCGTTGTAGAGAATCTCGACATGGAGCGGCATCGTGTTGGTCTCGCCCCGCATGTGGCCCGAGACGACCGAAACCGCGCCGAACTCACCCATGGCGCGCGCGTTGCAGAGCAGCACACCATAGAGCAGGCCCCAGCGGATGTTGGGAAGCGTGACATGCCAGAAGGTCTGCCAGCCATTCGCGCCAAGGGAGATCGCGGCTTCCTCGTCGTCCTTGCCCTGCTCCAGCATCAGCGGGATGAGCTCGCGCGCGACGAAGGGGAAGGTGATGAACACCGTCGCCAGCACAATGCCCGGCACCGCGAAGATGATCTTGATGTCGTGCTCGGCAAGCCACGCGCCGAACAGGCCATTGGCACCGAACAGCAGCACGAAGATCAGGCCCGAAACGACCGGCGAGACCGAGAATGGCAGGTCGATCAGCGTGATCAGCAGCGCCTTGCCGGGGAACTGGAACTTGGTGATTGCCCAGCTTGCGGCGACGCCGAACACCATGTTGAGCGGCACGGCAATCGCGGCGATTAGCAGCGTCAGCCGGATCGCGGCCAGCGCATCGGGGGTGTGCAGCGCATCGAGGAACGGACCCGTTCCCTGCCGCAGCGCTTCGCTGAACACCGCAAGCAGCGGCAGGAGCAGAAAGAAGCCGAGGAACACGAGCGCGATGGCTATCAGCACCGCACGGGCGACCGGGCTCTCGGTGGTTGCCCGCACGCTCATGCGCCCATCCTCCGGCGGCTGGCGGCCTGGATCAGGTTGATGAGGAGCAGCACCGCAAAGGAGGCGAGCATCATGACCACGGCAATCGCGGTCGCGCCGGCATAGGCGTATTGCTCGAGCTGGGTGACGATCAGCAGCGGCGCAATCTCGGTGCGGCCGGGCATGTTGCCCGAGATGAAGATCACCGAGCCATATTCGCCCACCCCCCGCGCGAAGGCGAGCGCGAAGCCGGTAAGGAGCGCAGGGCCGATGGCGGGGAAGATCACGCGGGTGAAGGTCTGCCAGCGGCTCGCGCCGAGGGTGGCGGCGGCTTCCTCCACCTCGCGGCCAAGGTCCGCCAACACCGGCTCAACCGAGCGGACGACGAACGGAAGGCCGATGAAAACGAGCGCGATGGAAATGCCGACCCAGGTAAAGGCGACCTTGATCCCGAGCGGTTCGAGATACTGGCCGATCCAGCCCTGCGGCGCATAGAGCGCGGTGAGCGCGATGCCTGCAACCGCTGTCGGCAGTGCAAAGGGCAGATCGACGAGTGCGCTCACCACCTGCTTGCCCGGAAAAGAATAGCGCACCAGCACCCAGGCGACGACGAGGCCGAACACCGCATTGACGAGGCCCGCCATCGCCGCCGTGCCGAAGCTCAGCCGGTAGGCGGCCATCGCGCGCGGGCTGAAGCCCACTTCGACGAACTGCGCCCAGCCCATCCCGCCAGCCTTGAGGAAGATCGTGGCGAGCGGGATCAGCACGATCAGCGTCAGCCACGCAAGCGTGAAGCCGAAGCTGAGGCCGAAGCCGGGCAGCACGGACGGCTGCCTCCAGCGTGCGGTACGAGCGGACATGGTGCGGTCCCCGGCCCCTGCCCTACTTCTTCGCGGTGATGCGGTCGAACACGCCGCCATCGTCGAAGAAGGTCTTCTGCGCCTTGGCCCAGCCGCCGAAATCCT
>CANGJI010000025.1 GCA_947454135.1 Sphingomonadaceae bacterium | reverse complement strand
TAATCGTCCTGCACTTCACGCTGCGCGCCAGAGGCAGACTGGACCCGAACGCCGGTGTGGCGCTCCCAAAGGTCCGGCCTGCGTGACCGGGTATCGTCTTCAGACCGGCGTTTCCGCCATGAAGCGATCTTCGCATGATCCCCCGATCGCAGCACTTCAGGGATCGTGCGCCCTTCCCACTCAGCAGGTCGGGTATAGTGCGGGTACTCGAGGAGGCCGTTCTCGAACGACTCTTCGGTCCCACTGGAAGGCGCGCCCATTACGCCGGGAAGCAGCCGAATGCAAGCATCGAGAAGCATGATCGCGGCAGGCTCGCCGCCGGAGAGCACGATATCGCCGACAGAGACTTCCTCGACGCCGCGTCCTTCGAAGATGCGCTCGTCGAAACCCTCGAAACGGCCGCATAGAAGGATGACGCCGGGACCGTCCGCCAGTTCGCGCACGCGGGCCTGCGTGAGCGGCTTGCCGCGCGGGGTGAGCGCGATGACGGGGCGGTCATTCCTCCCCGAGCTTGCCTCGGGGAGGGGGACCGCTGCCGAAGGCAGTGGTGGAGGGGCTGGCGGCGCTATTACCCCTCCACCACCCTGCGGGTGGTCCCCCTCCCCGAGCGAGCTCGGGGAGGAATGGGCTCGCGCATGGTCTATCGCTTTCGCCAGCACATCGACGCGCAGCACCATCCCCGCGCCGCCGCCTGCGGGCGTATCATCGACGGTGCGGTGCTTGTCCGCCGCGAAGTCGCGGATCTGGACGGTATCGAGCGCCCACTTGCCTTCCGCCATGGCGCGGCCTGCAAGGCTGATGCCGAGGGGGCCGGGGAACATCTCCGGATAAAGCGTGAGAACGGTGGCGTGGAAGGTCATGGCTCCAGCCAATGGACTGCATCCCCGGTTGGATCAATCCTTCCCCTCGAACACGAAGCCCAGCGATTGCAGGGTGATCGGCTTCGTCGGTGCGAGGAGGACAGTGCCCTTGATAGTGCCCTTTTCGCATTTCCACGTGAAGGTGCCGCTCATCGCGCCATCTGCGGCGATGGGGGCGGCCAGATCGCAGGTGCCGGACTGGGCCTTGGTTTCCGCCAGCACCTTGGCCCAGTTGGCGGCGGTGCGGTCCATCGGGAAGTTCATCGCGACGCGGCCCTGGAGGGCGTCAATCGTGCCGGCGGACCAGACCGTCTGCGCGGCGGTGTAGAAGCTGGCGAGGTCGGGTGAGACGGGCTCGACGCGCTTTGCCAGCACGCCCTTGGCGGTGAGGAGCGCGGCGATGTCCCACACCGGCTGGCTGGGGCCGGCGTAAGTCTTGTTGGTCAGCGCGAAGAGCGCGGCGCCGTATTCGGGGAGGACCATCACATGGCTGCCATAGCCCGGATAGCCGCCGCCGTGGGCGAGCACGGTGCCGTAGTCGCAATCGGTGATGACGCGCCAGCCCATGCCATAGGCGATGGCGCCGGGGCACTGCTTGTCGCCGCCAGTGGCATAGCGGTGGAACACGTTTGCGTTGTTGGCCCCGCGCAGGATCTGGCGGACGGTGCCGCGCTTGACGAGGCCGGGATCGGCGCCGTCGCGCGGGGGCCAGGCGGACGTGATGAAGCCGAGCCACTTGGCGTAGTCGGTCGCGCTGACTTCGAGGCCGCCCATCGCGTTGAAGGCGCCGTCCTTCATTGTCGGCTCTTCGGCCCAGGCCTCGTTCTCCCAGCGGTAGCCGACCGCGCGCTTGTCCTTGGGATGCGCGAAGACGTCGAAGCCGCTGGCGGTCATGCCGAGCGGGGTGAGCAGGCGTTGCTCCACGAACGTGCGGTAAGGCGCCTTCGTGATGTTGGCGATCACGCGGCCAAGGATCGCGTAGCCGAGGTTGGCGTATTCATGGCGCATTTCGGGGGCGCGAGTGAAGGGGACGCCGGCGCGCAGGTAGGCGGTGAAGGCGGTCTGCGAGAGGACCGTCTGCCGGTCGCCCCACGGATCGTCCGTCACGAAACCGGCGCTGTGGGTGAGGAGGTCGCGGATCGTGATGCGCGGGCTGTCGCTGGTGGGATAGGTCCAGCCGCGCATTTCGGGGACGTAGCGGTCCGCCGGATCATCGAGCGCCAGCCGCCCCTCATCGCGCAGCTTGAGGATCGACATGGCGGTGAAGGCCTTGGTCATCGAGGCGATGCGGAACAGCGTATCGGGGGTGACCGGGCGCCTGGCGGTCAGATCCTGGACGCCTTCGCTCTTCACGTAGGCGAGGCGGCCATCCTTCACCACGCCGAAGACCATGCCGGGAATGTGGTTTTCGGCCATCCAGTTGCGGAGGATGGTGTCGATCTCGCTGTCGAGCCTGGCAGGGTCCGCAGTCTGCGCGAGAGCCGGGAGCGGCGCTGCCGCGACCAGTGCTGCCAGAAGTAGTGCCTTGAACCGCATATGCTGCCTCCCCTTGCGAGGCTGGCAGGTTGGCATCTTTTCCGCGTCATTGCGAGAAGACGAAACCGGCGGCGCGTTCGTTTGCACGAGCCTGTTGCAGGGGGCTGTTAGCGCGGCGTCCAGACGGCCTCGGGCGCCTGCCCCCGCGCGCGTTCGGTGACCATTTCGGCGAGGAGCCATTCGCGGAAACGCTCGATCTTGCGCACGCCGTGGCGGCCTTCGGGGCGGACCAGCCAAAGCGAGACTGGCGGCAGATAGACCTGCGGGAACGGCTGGACGAGCGTACCGGCGGCGATCTCGTCGCGCCAGAAGATCGGGGTCATCAAGGCCGCGCCAAAGCCCGCGCCCGCGAGACGGGCCTCCTCCATCTGGCTATCGAGCGCGATGCCGGGGCGCGGCGGTGTGGGCGGCGCCGGAACGCCGGCGAGGGCGAACCATCCGGCCCACCACGGATCGTCGGGGGCAAGGCGCTGGACGCGCAGCAGGTCTGCCGGTTCGCGAATGCCGTGCGCTTCGACAAAGCCCGGCGAGCAGAGCGGGGTCACGTGATAGCGCATGAGAAACTCGGCGCTGAGGCCGGGCCACGGCCCCTGCCCCGAGCGGATCGTCACGTCGATCCCGTCGCGCGCGAAATCGGTGAGGCGCCCGGTCGTCGCAAGCCGCAGCGCAAGATCGGGCATGGCGACCTGGAAGCGCCCGATCCGCGCGCTGAGCCAGGTACCGCCGAAGGAGGGGATCGTGCTGATGGCAAGGATGCCGCTATCGTCCGCGCTGAGATCGGCAAAGGCGGCGGCGATGTCTTCCAGTGCCGAGGAGACCGCCGGAGCCAGCCTTCGCCCCGCTTCGGACAGGCGCACGCCGCCCCGTTCGCGCAAGAACAGCGGGCGGCCGACGCGGTCCTCCAATTGGCGCACCTGATAGCTGACCGCCGCCTGCGTCATCCCCAGTTCTTCTGCGGCGCGGCTGAAATTCTCCAGCCTTGCGGCAGCTTCGAACACGCGGACGGCAGAGAGAGGCGGAAGCTCAGGCACACTTCACGAATAAGGCCACCTTATAGGATATGCCAGAGCTTTTGTTGGCCCGCGCGGTGCGGCGCAGGCACAATGCCGCCATCAGCCAAGGAGACGAGCGATGATGGACGAAGTGTGGAGCCGGGGATGGAGCGAAGCCCACAAGGCAGCCTTGCGGGCGCGCGATGACCTTGCGCAGGCAGGCCAGCCAATGCCGACGCTGTGGGATGAAGTGCGCATGCTGGTGCGCGATCTGATCAGACCAGCGGTGAAGAACGAGCGCAGCGAAACCTGCTGCGATGCGCAGGGCTGTCAGTCGGCGGCGTAGGCCGCTTCGATCACCAGCTGCTCGCCGTTCCATTCGGGCACGGCTTCGGAGCGCATGGGGACCATGAACCGCTTCGCATTGGGCCGCTCGATTTCGAGCACATCGCCCGCGCCGAAATTCTCGACCGCGATGCAGGTGCCGAGCGCTTCGCCCTCGGTCGAGACCGCGGCGAGGCCGATCAGATCGGTGTAATAGTATTCGCCTTCCGCCAGCGGCGGGAGGCTGGTGCGCGGCACCGTCAGCACGGTGCCGCGCAGCTTTTCAGCCGCAGTGCGGTCTGCCACTTCGGCGAAGCGGGCGATGGCGCCGCCCTTGCCGTCATCACGCAGCTTGGTGAGCGTGAGCGCGCCGTCGTTGAAGGCCCCCTTGGCGTTGAGGTGGGCCCGGAGGCTCTCCACCCCTTCCCCGAACAGCTTGAGCCGCACTTCGCCGCCCACGCCATGCGCGCCGCTGATGGCAGCGAGCGTGACGGGGCGGCCAGTCATGCGGACTTAGCCTTCGGCCTGTTCGGCAGCGGCTTCTTCGGCCGGAGCTTCTTCAGCGGCCGGAGCGGCGGCAGCAGCAGCAGCGGCCTCTTCAGCCTCACGCTTGGCCTCTTCGGCCTCGGCGATCTTCTTGGCGCGATCTTCAGCGCGCTCCTTGGCCTTCTTGCCCGGCTCAGCCTTGTTGGGGTTGTTGGTGGCAGCGCGTTCCTTGATGCCAGCCTTGTCGAGCATGCGGGCGACGCGGTCGGTCGGCTGCGCGCCGACGCCGAGCCAGTAGCGCACGCGATCTTCGACGAGGCGGACGCGGTTCGCATCATCCTTGGCGAGGAGCGGGTTGTAGGTGCCGACCTGCTCGAGGTAGGCGCCGTCGCGGGGCGAGCGGCTGTTGGCAACGACGACCTTGTAGTAGGGGCGCTTCTTGGAACCGCCACGCGAAAGACGAAGAGAAACCGACATTATTCAAACCTTTCCGAGTGAAACTTAAACTGAAATCGAAATCATTTTTTCCGAAGAAGATCGCCGAGGTTGGCGGGCATGTTGCCGCCGCCGAGGCCGGGCAAGCCGGGCATCCCGCCCATGCCAGCACCCATGCCGCCGCCGGGGAGCTGGCCGGCATCGCCGCCGCCAAGGCCGCCCATGCCGCCCCCAGGACCACCGGCACCGAACATGGCAGCGAGGCCCTTGAGCCCGCCCATCTTGCGGATCTGCTTCATGGCTTTCGCCATTTCCATGTGCATCTTGATGAGCTTGTTGACGTCCTGCACCTGGGTGCCGGAGCCCTTCGCGACGCGGATCTTGCGCTTGGCATTGAGGAGTTCGGGGCGTTCGCGCTCCTTGGGCGTCATCGAACCGATGATCGCGTCCATGTGGAGCAGCACGCGGTCGTCCATGCCGGACTGCGCCATCGCCTGCTTGGCCTTCTTCATGCCGGGCATGAGGCCCGCCAGCACGCCGAGGCCGCCCATACGCTGCATCTGCTGAAGCTGCGTGCGCAGGTCGTTCATGTCGAACTGACCCTTGGCCATGCGCTGGGCCAGCTTCTCGGCCTCGTCCGCCTTGACCGTGGCGGCCGCCTTCTCGACGATGGAGACGATATCGCCCATGCCGAGGATGCGGCCGGCAACGCGCTCGGGATTGAACTGCTCGATCGCATCGAGCTTTTCACCGGTCGCGGCAAACTTGATCGGCTTGCCGGTGACGGCGCGCATCGAAAGCGCCGCACCGCCGCGCGCATCGCCGTCCATGCGGGTCAGCACGACACCGGTGAGATCGACCTCGCCCGCGAAGTTCTGCGCGACGTTGACCGCATCCTGACCCGTCAGCGAATCCACCACCAGCAGCGTTTCGCGCGGGGTGGAGACTTCGGCGACGGCCTTCATCTCGTCCATCAGGGCCTGATCGACGTGGAGACGGCCCGCGGTATCGAGCATCAGCACGTCGACGGCCTGCAACTTCGCGGCATTGAGCGCGCGGCGGGCGATGTCGACCGGCGCCTGGCCGGAGACGATGGGGAGCGTGGCGACGCCTGCCTGCTCACCCAGCACCGCAAGCTGTTCCTGCGCCGCCGGACGATTGACGTCTAGCGAGGCCATCAGGACCTTCTTGCCCTGCTTTTCCTTGAGCAGCTTGCCGATCTTGGCGGTCGTCGTGGTCTTGCCCGAGCCCTGCAGGCCGACCATCATGATGACGACCGGCGGCGCGGCGGCGAGATCGAGATCGGCCGTTTCCGAGCCCAGCATCTCGACCAGCGCGTCGTTGACGATCTTGACGACCTGCTGGCCGGGCGTGACCGACTTCAGGACTTGCTGGCCAGTGGCCTCTTCGGTCACCCGATCAATGAAGCGGCGGACGACCGGAAGCGCAACGTCTGCTTCGAGCAGCGCGATGCGCACTTCGCGCATGGCGGCGGTAACGTCTTCCTCGCGCAGCGCGCCGCGGCCACGCAGGCGATCGAATACGCCTCCAAGCCGGTCTGACAGACTATCGAACACGCCGCATTGCTCCTTTTTCCCGGCAGCCTGGAGTGAAACGCGAAAAACGCCGGTGGGCGAAACCTCGCCGACCAGCGTATGGCGTCCATCACGGAAAACCGGGATAAAACTGACCTGCACGGAGCGCAGGCCCCTCGCAGTTGAGGGGCGCTTACGCGAAATGGCGCGGCGGGGCAAGTCCCCCTCGTTTTCCCCGCATTTCACTGCCGCTGGCAAGACGATCTTAACCAAAATTTCAGGGCGCGGGGATAATCATCCGGATCGGACCCGAAAGGAATGGGCAAGCCAGATATGGCAACGACTGGGCACGACAATACGGAAGCGGCGGGCAACAAGGCACCGCTCGAACGCGCCGAGCGGGATCTCGTCGCGCTCGGCATCCTTGTTGCAGCAATCTTCCTGTTTGTCGGCACCGGCTCGACCGTGCTTACCGGCATTGTCCGCAGCTGGATCTACGGCGTGGGCAGCCCCGATGTGCTGCTGACCAACGCCCTCATCCTCAACATCGCGCTGCTGATCTTCGGCTGGCGCCGCTATGTCGAACTGCAGGACGAGATCACCGAACGCCGCAAGGCCGAGGAAAACGCCACGCGGCTGGCGCGCACCGATGCGCTGACCGGTTGCCTCAACCGCCGCAGCCTCGACGAGGCGATCACCGAGCTGGTCGAGGGCGCCGTCGAATCCGGCGACATGGTCGCGGTGATGATGATCGACCTCGACAAGTTCAAGCGCTCCAACGACCTGCTTGGCCACAAGGTCGGCGATGCGGTGCTGATCGAGACCGCGCGGCGGATCGAGGCGCTGATGCCGGCCCGCTCGGTCGTGGCGCGGCTGGGCGGCGACGAATTCATCTGCGCCGCAGTCTTCGCGCCGTGCAGCGAGAACGCCATCGAACGCCTTGCCGTGCGGATCAACACCAGCCTTGCCGAACCGATCATCTCGGGCGGCCTGCGCGCGGAAGTCACCGCCTCCATCGGCGTATCGATCGCCGCGAGCGGAGCCGGGCACACGCCTGCCCATATCGCGCAGGACCTGCTCCACCGCGCCGACCTGGCGATGTATCAGGCCAAGCGGCGCGGCCGTAACCGCTTCGCGTGGTTCGAGATGAGCATGGAGAGGGAACTGCGCTTCCGCGGCGAGCTCGAGCAGGGCATCCGCGAGGGGCTGAAGCGCGGCGAATTCGTGCCTTTCTATGAAAAGCAGATCGACCTCGAGACAGGCGCGATCACCGGCTTCGAGATGCTTGCCCGCTGGATGTCACCAAACCACGGCGTGGTGAGCCCGGAAGTGTTCATCCCGGTGGCCGAGGAAATCGGCTTGATCGCCGAGCTTTCCGAAGGGCTGATCACGCTGGCGCTGGAAGACGCCAAGACCTGGGACGCGAGCCTCACGCTCTCGGTCAACATCTCGCCGTTGCAGCTGCGCGATCCGTGGTTTGCCCAGCGCCTGCTCAAGATGCTGGTCACCGCGGGCTTCCCGCCAACCCGGCTCGAGATCGAGATCACCGAGACCTGCCTGCACGAAAACGTGGCGGTGGTGCGTTCGCTGATCACCAGCCTCAAGAATCAGGGCATCCGCATCAGCCTCGACGATTTCGGCACCGGCTATTCCAGCCTCGCGCAGCTGCGCACCCTGCCCTTCGACCGGATCAAGATCGACCGCAGCTTCGTCTCCACGCTGGCGCGCAGCGCGGACAGCGCCTCGATCGTCGAGGCGATTTCCTCGCTCGGGCGCGGGATGGCGCTGCCGATCACGGCGGAAGGTGTGGAAAGCGCCGAAGTGCTGAGCGCGCTGCGCCGGTTTGGCCAGTTCAAGGGCCAGGGCTATCTCTATGGCCAGCCGGCCACGGCCGAAGACGTGAAGCGCGAACTGGCCGCGCAAGGCCTGCTGGCCAGCGCGGCAGAGAGCGGCCCAGCTCCCGAAACGCCGCCCGAGACGACAAGCGCCCGCAGCGCCTGAACCGTTGCGCGGGAAAGCGCGCGGTCCTAGACGGGCGCCATGTCTGTCGCTTTTCACAAGATGCACGGCCTCGGCAACGATTTCATCGTGATCGACGCGCGTCCGCAGTCCGGCAATCCGCCCGTGGCGATGTCCGCCGCGCGCGCTGCCGCGCTGGCCGAGCGGCGCACCGGGATCGGCTGCGACCAGCTGATCGTGCTGGAGCCCTCCTCCACTGCCGATGTGCGCATGCGCATCTTCAACGCCGATGGCAGCGAAGTGGAAGCCTGTGGCAACGCCTCGCGCGCGGTCGGCGTGCTGCTGGGCGGCGAGCAGCGGATCGAGACGCTGGGCGGAACGATTGCCTCAAGCGCGACTGGCCACAGCGCCAGCGTCAACATGGGACCGGCGCGGTTCGGCTGGGACGAGATACCGCTGGCTTATGCGATGGACACACTGTCCATGCCGGTCGGCTGGGAAGAGCTTGATAATCCGGCGGCGGTCAACGTCGGCAATCCGCATGTGGTGTTCTTCGTGCCCGATGCGGACGCGGTCGATCTCGCCCGGCTGGGTCCGATGATCGAGACCGACCCGCTGTTTCCCGAGAAGGTCAACGTCGGCGTCGCCGCAGTGGTCGGGCCGAACCATATCAAGCTGCGCGTGTGGGAGCGCGGCGTGGGGCTGACGCGGGCCTGCGGAACCGGAGCCTGCGCGGCGGCGGTGCTGGCGATTCGGCGGCGGCTGGTAACGGGATCCGCCAGCGAGCCCGTACGCGTCGATCTGCCGGGCGGGCCGCTGGAGATTGCCTGGGAGGCTGGCGGCACGATCCTGATGTCGGGGCCGGCAGCGTTCAGCTTTGCCGGCAGCTTCAACGAGGACGACTATCCCCTGTGAGTGGGCGCCTGTGACCGAACCCACTGTGACCGATAGCGTGGTGACGCTGGGTTGCCGGCTCAATCTGGCCGAAAGCGAGGCGATCCGCAGCCTGATTGGCGGCGCGGCGCAGCGCACCGTCGTGGTCAATTCCTGCGCGGTGACGGCAGAGGCCGTGCGCCAATCACGCCGGGCGGTGCGGCGGCTGCGCGCGGCCCATCCCGATGCGCGGCTGCTGGTGACGGGCTGCGCGGCGACGATCAACCCCGACGATTTTTCCGCGATGCCCGAAGTGGACGGCGTGGTGACGAACGCGGCAAAGCTGGACGCGGCGGCGTGGCGTCCTCGCGAAGGCGGGGACCTCGTTCCGGTTCAGACCATTGCCGAAGGTAGCCTGAGGCCTGCGCCTGCGCGGGGGCGCGGAGACGTGCGCCACACCCGCGCCTTCGTGCCGGTGCAGACGGGGTGCGACCATGCCTGCACGTTCTGCATCATCCCCGAGGGGCGCGGGAAGAGCGTGTCGCAGCCGATTGCCGATGTGCTGCGCGTGGTGGAAGGCCACCTCGAAGCGGGCGCGCGCGAAGTGGTGCTGACGGGAGTGGATGTGACCGGCTGGGGCGCGGACCTGCCCGGGAGCCCCCGACTGGGCGATCTGGTGGCCGCGATCCTGCGTGCCTGCCCTGCCCTGCCCCGGCTGCGGCTATCCTCGCTCGACGGCGTGGAGATCGACGAACTGCTGTTCGAGCTGATCACCGGCGAGGCGCGGGTGATGCCGCATGTCCACCTCTCGCTGCAGGCTGGGCACGACCTGACGCTCAAGCGCATGAAGCGCCGCCATACCCGCGCCGAGGCCGTGGCGCTTTCAGAGCGGCTGCGCAGCGCGCGGGCGGACATTGCCATCGGCGCGGACCTCATCGCGGGCTTTCCGACCGAGGACGCGGCCATGCATGCGGCCAATGTCGCCATCGTCGCGGATTGCGGGATCGTCCACGGCCACGTGTTTCCCTATTCCCCCCGTCCCGGCACGCCCGCTGCGCGGATGCCGCAAGTGCCGCCGCCCTTGGTGCGCGAGCGAGCCGCCGAAGTGCGCGCTGCCGTCGCCGCAACGCGGGCGCGCTGGCTGGACGGTCTGCTGGGGCGCACGCGCGAAGTGCTTGCCGAGCGCGACGGAACCGGCCATTCCCCCGAATTCGCGCCCTACCGGCTGCCAGAAGGCACCGCGCCGGGCACGCTTGTGACGATGACCCCGACCCGTATCCGCGAAGGCCTGCTGGAATGACCCCCGACGAGAGTGCGACCACTGATGCTGGAGGCGGCTGGACGGCCGAGGAAAACTGGACTGGTCGCCTGCTGGGCGGTCTGCGCAAGACATCCGAACGCCTGACCGAGAACCTCGCGGGCCTTGCTGGCGGTACGCGCCTCACCGATGCGCAGCTCGACGACCTTGAGGACGCGCTGATCCTATCGGACCTCGGTCCGCGCGCGGCAGCACGCATCCGCGAGAAACTGGCGGCGACGCGCTTTGAGAAGGGCATTGACGAGGCCGCGCTGGCCGAGGCCGTGGCGGGCGAGATCGCCGCGATCCTGCGCCCGGTGGCAAAGCCGCTCGAAATCGTGGCGTTCCCGCGCCCGCAGGTGATCCTCGTGATCGGGGTCAACGGCTCGGGCAAGACGACGACAATCGCCAAACTGGCGCACCTGTTCCAGGAGCAGGACTATTCGGTGATGCTGGCAGCGGGCGATACCTTCCGCGCCGCCGCCATCGGCCAGCTGCGCGTGTGGGCGGATCGCCTCGGTATCGAGATCGTCTCGGGCGCGGAAGGCGGCGATCCTGCCTCCATCGTGTTCGACGCCGTGAAGGCCGCGACCGACAAGGGCATCGACGCGCTGATCGTCGATACGGCAGGGCGGCTGCACAACAAGCGCGAGCTGATGGACGAACTGGCCAAGGTGCGCCGCGTGCTGGGCCGGCTCAATCCGGAAGCGCCGCATGATGTGGTGCTCGTGCTCGATGCGACCAACGGGCAGAACGCGCTCCAGCAGATCGAGATCTTCAAGGAAGTGGCGGGCGTTTCGGGCCTCATCATGACCAAGCTCGACGGCACCGCGCGCGGCGGTGTGCTCGTGGCAGCGGCGGAACAGTATGGCCTCCCCATCCATGCCATCGGCGTGGGCGAGAAGATCGATGATCTGCGGCCCTTCGATCCCGATCTCGTCGCCAAGGTGATCGCGGGAGTGCTGCGGTGAGCGAGAGCAAGCCCACATCCGCCCCCAAGTCTTCCTGGATCAACCTGCTGGTCGATTACGGGCCGCTGCTGGTGTTCTTCCTCGCCTACCGCTGGTTCAGCCCCAAGGACGCGGGCAGCCAGAGCCTCGGCGCGGTGGTGGCAGTGACCAAGTCCACCGTGGTGTTCATGGCGGCGACGGTGGTGGCGCTGGGCATCTCGAAGTGGCGGCTGGGCCATATCTCGCCGATGCTGTGGCTTTCGACGATCCTGATCGTCGGTTTCGGCTCGCTCACGGTATTCCTTGGCGATCCGGTGTGGATCCAGATCAAGCCGACCGCGATCTACCTGCTGTTCGCTGCCGTGCTGTTCGGCGGTCTCTTCCGCGGCAAGGCCATGCTGCGCACCTTGTTGCAGAGCGCGTTCGACGGGCTTTCGGACGAAGGCTGGCTCAAGCTTTCGCGCAACTGGGCGTGGTTCTTCCTGTTCCTCGCCGGCCTCAACGAAGTGCTGCGCCATGCGCTCTCGTTCGACACCTGGTTGCTGGTGAAGCTGTGGGGGGTGAGCGCGCTGTCGTTCCTGTTCACCTTCGCGCAGATTCCCATGCTGCTGCGGCATGGACTGGGTGAGGAAGCCGAAGCGGAAGTGGAGCAGAATCCTCCAAACGGTTAACGCATATCACTAAAATGCAATGACAAGCGGGCCTTTTCCCGCATATGAACCATTGCGGACCGGCTGGGTGGCCGGACAGCCATCAAAAAACCATCTCTTCGGGGGAACAAAAAATGGCAAAGTTCTTTGGAAATCTCCATCTCGTTCTCGTGGTCGGCCTTGCCGCCGCGATCGGCGTGATGATCGCATTCCACGCCAGCGCGCCGGTTGACAGCAACTCGGTGTTCCGCTGGGCGCACGCCTTCTTCGGCATCCTGTGGATCGGCCTGCTCTACTACCTGAACTTCGTGCAGGTGCCGACCATGCCCAAGATCCCCGCCGAGCAGAAGGGCGCCATCACCGGGCACATCGCCCCGAAGGTCTTCTTCTTCTTCCGCTATGGCGCGCTGCTGACGCTCATCACCGGTCTCGGCATCTCGATCGTCGATGGCTATGGCCATGAAGCGCTGACCTTCAGCGGCGAAGGCAACGTCAAGCTGATCGGCGTCGGCATGTGGCTCGCCATCATCATGGCGTTCAACGTGTGGTTCATCATCTGGCCCGCCCAGAAGAAGATCCTCGGCATCGTCGAAGCCACCGCCGAGGAGAAGGCCGCTGCCGCTCCCCGCGCGCTCTACGCCAGCCGCACCAACCTGCTCCTCTCGCTGCCCATGCTCTACTGCATGGTGAGCGCGAATCTCGGTTGATAACCCGCGCATAAGCGCGCACAGCGGCGCGGCGTCCCGAGCGGACGCCGCGCCGTTTGCGTTTGTGGGAGGGGAACCGCGCGCTCCGGACAATAGTCCACGCCAGAAAGGTATCCCCATCCATGCGTACCATCACTCTCGCGGCATTTGCCGCCGCCCTTGCGCTTTCCGCCTGTTCGCACAAGACGAAGGACAACGCCGCCGACACCGTCACATCGGCTGGTGAAGATTTCTCGGCAGCCGCTGCCGATACGCAGAAAGCGACTAGCACGGCTGCGGCTGAAATGGGCGCCAAGGCCGATGCCGCGCTGGACCGGACCAAGGAAGCCGCGGACCGCATGGGCAAGCGCATCAAGCAGGGTGCGGAAGAGGCCAAGGATGCGCTGAAGTCGCAACCTTCACCGACACCATCACCCTCGGCGAAGTGATCCAGCGGGGGGCCGGCGCGCCCCCCGCCACCTTCAGATCTTCAGCTGGCTGCCAAGCTCGACCACGCGGTTGGTCGGCAGGCGGAAGAAGCCCATCGCGTCAGCCGCGTTGCGCAGCATCCACGCGAAGAGCATCTCGCGCCACAGGGCCATTCCGGGCACGTCAGCCGGGATCAGCGTCTGGCGCGAGAGGAAGAAGCTGGTCCGCATCATGTCGAACGGCTCACCGCAGACCGAGACGCCGCAGAGCGCGGCCGGAACGTCGGTCTCTTCCATGAAGCCGAAGCGCAGGATCAGGCGGTAGAAGCCCTGCCCGAAGTCCTTCACGTTGGCGCGGTCGGCGGGCTCCACCATCGGCACATCGGCAATCTGCACGGTGAGGACGACGACGCGCTCGTGCAGCACCTTGTTGTGCTTGATGTTGTGGAGCAGCGCCGAGGGCACGCCTGCTGCCGCAGAGGCCATGAACACCGCTGTGCCCGGCACACGCGCGGCGCTGGTGTGGGCGGAGCGGGTGAACACCTCCAGCGGCAGCGCGCCTTCGGCCATGTGCTGGCGCATCAGTGCCCGCCCGCGCGACCATGTGGTGAGCAAGGTGAAGATCGCGGTGCCCATGAGCAGCGGCACCCAGCCGCCATCCGGGATCTTGGCGAGGTTCGCGCCGAGGTAGGTTCCGTCGATCACGAAGAACAGGCCGAGCAGCGGCAGTGCGAAGACCGGCTTCCAGCGCCACAGCTTGAACAGGACAACCGCCAGCAGGATGTTGTCGATCAGCATCGCGCCCGTCACCGCGATGCCATAGGCCGCCGTGAGATTGCGCGAGCGTTCGAACACCAGCACGAGCATGATCACCGCGATCATCAGCACCCAGTTGATCGTGGGAATGTAGATCTGCCCCGCGCTCGCCGACGTGTGGCGGATGTTCATGCGCGGGATGAAACCGAGCTGGATCGCCTGCTGGGTGACAAGGAACGCGCCCGAAATCACCGCCTTGGCGGCGATCACCGCGGCGGTCGTCGCGATGAACAGCAGCGGCCATTCGAAACCCGGGGGCGCGAGCAGATAGAACGGGCTGTGGATCGCGCCCGGATCGCGCAGGAGCAGCGCGGCCTGGCCAAGGTAGTTGAACACCAGCGCGGGCAGCACGAAGACCAGCCACGACACGCGGATCGGCGCGCGGCCGAACTGGCCCATATCCGCATAGAGCGCTTCGGCGCCGGTCACCGCGAGCACAGCGGTACCCATGGCAATGAAGCCGTGCCACGGATCGGCCATGAACATCGCCAGCGCCCACTGCGGCGACAGTGCGAGGATCACGCCGGGATCCTGCGCGATGCTGCGCAGGCCCAGCAGCGAGATCGTGGCGAAGTAGAGCAGCATGAACGGCCCGGCCCAGCGCGAAGCCCAGCGCAGGCGAGAGCCGGTGTTCTGGCTCTTGGTGGCGAACAGCGCGATCACGATGGCGACCACCAGCGGCACAACCACGCCGTGGAGCGAGGGATTGTAGACCGAGAGGCCCTCCACCGCGCTCATGATCGAAACCGCAGGGGTCAGCATCGAATCGCTGTAGAACAGCGCCGTGGCGAGCACGCCGAGCAGCACCACGCCCTTGCCCCAGCGCCGGCCCGTGCCCTGCTGGTTGATCAGCGCGAGCAGCGCGAGGCTGCCGCCGGAGCCCTTGTTGTCCGCCCGCATGATCACGGTGACGTACTTGAGCGTCACGATCACCATCATCGACCAGAACATCAGACTGACGATGCCGAAGATGTGCAGGCGATCGAGCGGGAGCGGGTGGTGGCCCGCGAACGTATCGCGCAGCGCGTAGAGCGGGCTGGTGCCGATATCGCCGAAGACGACACCGATCGCGCCGACCGCAAGGCCCAGCGCGCCGACCTGCTTTGCCGCCGCAGGCACCGACGCGTCTGCCGCGCACGGGACGCTGGGCGCTCCGCCTTGGGGTGCAGCGTCAACCACGGCTTCGTTCATTGTCAGCAAGCCCCCGGGCATTGGCCCAAACCACCGGGATCATGGCACAATAGCACACGCGGACCCGGACGGCGCGGCGCTTTAGCACTGCCCCATGCCCCCCGCAATGGGATGGAAGGCGCGTCTCCGTGGTCAGGAGAACATCACCTAATCCATTGATTCAAAAAATTATTGCTGCGAACGCTTCGCGCCTTGCGGCGGCGAGGCCGGGGCACCCTGCATGGCGCCTTGCATCTGGGCCTGCTCGGCGATCATCGAGTCGAGCCGCTGGAGCCGTTCCTGAAGATCCGCGCGATAGGGCGCATCCGCCGGTGAGCGGGCCAGCAGCTCTGCCCAAAGGCTGCGCGCCTCGGCCAGACGGCCGGTCTGCGCGAGCGCGAGACCCATGAAGAACGGCGGGCCGGGGTGGTCCGGCGCGATATTGGCCGCCTTCTGGAAGGCGAACTGCGCGGCGGGGGTCATCACGCCGTCCGTATGGCCGACGAGCGCATTGCCGAGCGCAACCCAGAGGTCCGCATCGTTCGGCGACTTGGCGATGGCCTTGCGCAGGATTTCGGAAGCCGCGCCGAACTGGCCCTGACGGGTCAGCGCATCGGCAAGGATCAGCCACGACTGGCCCTGCCCGAAGGCTGCGCCCATCTGCTGGCGCTCCTTGATCAGCGTCTGATCGGCGAGCTTGGCGTTCTCGACCGGAGCCTGCGGCGCCCCCGGCTGACCGGGATGGCCTTGCAGCGCGTAGCCTGAAATGCCGAAGAGCAGCGCGGCGGCAGTGATTTCCCAGCCGGTCCGCGGCAGTTTGAGCACGAAGATCATCAGGCCGAGTACGACAAGCGCGATGATCAGGATCAGGACCCAGGTCATGCGCCTTTCCTCCGGCGGAAGCGCCCGCGCAGCAGGAATGCCGCCAGCGCGATGAACAGAAGCGGCGCTGCGAACAGCGGCCAGGTGATCGGCTTCACCTGCGGCGTATAGCTCACGTAATCGCCATAGCGCTCGATCAGCCACTGGCGGATCGCTTCGGGATCCTCTCCGGCAGCGATCCGGGTGCGGACCTGGTGACGCATGTCACCGGCCATCGGCGCATCGGAATCGGCGATCGACTGGCTCTGGCACTTGAGGCAGCGCAGGGTTTCCATGAGCGCCTGCGCCTTGGCTTCCTGTTTGGGATCAGGGAGCTGCTTGTAGGCATAGGGCGCGGGCGGGAGCATGTCCTGCGCAGCGAGAGGCGCGGTGAAGGTGAGAGCGGCGAGCGCGGCCAGCAGCGCCACCAGCCAGACCTTGGTCACAGTCCCCCACAGCTTCGCCATTCCGACACGCATTTTCGTCAGTCCCGTGAAGGCGGGAATCCATGGCAAAAAGCGCAGCGTTTGACGCTCTGGATTTCCGCCTGCGCGGGAATGACGAACGGTTGGGACGTGGGGATGACGCGTGTTCGGGAGATCGGCGTGACGGGACATCACTGCGCCTCCGCCAGCTTGCGCAGGATCAGCGGGATGTCTTCCTGCCGGATATCGCCAATGTGCTGGTAGCGGATGATCCCCTTGCCATCGATCACGAAAGTCTCGGGCACGCCGGAGGAGCCGATGGCGAGCTGCACCTGGCTGAGATCATCCTTACCGATGCGCTTGAAGGGATTGCCGTACTGCTTGAGGAAGCCGGCCACGTCCTCCTTGCGGTCACGGATGGCGACGCCGTCGATCTCCACGCCCTGCTGCGCCAGCGCGGCAAGCTGCGGGGATTCGACCTTGCAGGGGAAGCACCAGCTGGCGAACACGTTGAGCAGACGCGGCTTGCCATCCTGCTTGAACACCGAGGTGGAGAGGCCCGGGCGATCATCCGAAGCCGGCCGCAGATCGAACGCCGGGAGCGGCTTGCCGATGAAGGCGCTGGAAACCTCGCGGTCTGCCGGCCAGTAGAGCCCGACGAAGACCAGCGCGAGAAAGGCGGCGAAGAGACCGAGCGGCAGCCACACGGCGAGGCCGGGGCGCTTCTTCGTGGTCGGCTCGCTCATCGGCCCTGCCTTTCGCGGCGGTAGGCGATCTTGTCGGTCGCCACGAGCCGCTTCACATCGCGCGCAACGCGGCCGAGCAGCGCGAGCAGGCCGCCCAGTGCAACCAGCGCGCCGCCGTACCAGATCATCGGCACGAAGGGCTTCCACCAGAAGCGCATCTGCCAGCGGCCATCCTCACCCTCTTCGCCAAGCACGGCATAGAGCTGGCCGTTCCAGCGGGTGAGCAGCGCGCTTTCGGTGCGGTTGCCGGGAGGATTGGCGAAAGTGCGCGCCTGCGGGTGGAGCACGGTAGGTTCTGCGCCCGCATAGCTTGCCGAGACGGTGGCTTCGAGCGCGGTCCAGTTGGGGCCGGCGACCGGGCCGATATCCTGCAGCGTGACCTTGAAGGGGCCAACCTGCTGGCTATCGCCGGGGTTCATCGCGGCGAGACGCTCGGTCGAGAACGCTCCCTCGCTCGCCATGCCGAAGAGGGCGACGGCAATGCCGAGGTGCGCGACGACCATGCCGTAGATCGGCAGCGGCGTGCGGCGCAGGTTGCGGTCGACGAGCGGTTGCAGCGAGGCGGCGGCAAGGCCCGGCGCAATCGCGAGGCCGAGCGCGGGGAGCAGGTTGATCGGCGCGAACAGCAGCTCGACCGCGAGCAGCGCGGCGGCGGAAATCAGGGCCGGAACCGCGATCTTCCAGGTGATCCGCCCGCCCTTGTCTTCGCGCCAGCGCAGCACAGGGCCGACCGCCATGACCATCATCATCGGGATCGCGAAGACGGAAGAGACCGGGTTGAAGTACGGCGGGCCGACCGAGACCTTCACGCCCATCGCCTCGGTCAGAAGCGGGTAGAGCGTGCCGACGAGGACGATGCCGAGAATGCCGCAGAGCATCACGTTATTGAACACGAGGCTCGATTCGCGGCTGAACACGGCAAAGCGCGCGCCTTCCGTCACCGTGCTGGCACGCAGGCCGAACAGGAGCAGCGCGCCGCCGATGTAGATCGCCAGCAGCGCCAGGATGAAGGTGCCGCGCGTGGGGTCGACCGCGAAGGCATGGACGGAGGTCAGGATGCCCGAGCGCACGAGGAACGTGCCGACCATCGACATCGAGAAGGCAACCACGCCGAGCATCACCGTCCACGTGCGCAGCGCATTGCGCGCGGCAAGCACGCTGCACGAATGCAGGAGGGCGGTGGCGGCGAGCCACGGCATCAGCGAGGCGTTCTCGACCGGATCCCAGAACCACCAGCCGCCCCAGCCGAGCGTGTAGTAGGCCCAATAGGAACCGGCGGTGATGCCAAGGGTGAGGAAGATCCAGGCGCCGAGCACCCAGGGCCGCATCGCGCGGGCAAAGGCAGGGCCGACATCGCGGGTCACGAGCGCGCCCACTGCGAAGCTGAACGCGATCGAGAGGCCGACATAGCCGACGTAGAGCGTGGGCGGGTGGAACGCGAGGCCGATGTCCTGCAGCAGCGGGTTGAGCCCCGCGCCTTCCGGCGCCGGCTCGGGCAGGCGCTCGAACGGGTTCGAGGCGAGCAGGAGGAAGGCGTAGAAGCCGAGGCTGACGAAAGCCTGACCCGCGAGCGTCGCGATCAGCGTTTCCTCGCGCAGGCGCTTTTCGATGAGCGCGACGAAGCCCCCCGCGAGGCTCATGATCGTCACCCACATCAGCATCGAGCCTTCGTGGTTGCCCCAGGTGCCGGCGAGCTTGAAGATGAAGGGCTTGGCCGAGTGGCTGTTTTCCGCGACGAGCTTGACCGAGAGGTCGGTGCTCAGGAACAGCCAGATCAGCGACGCGAAGGCAACCGCGACGAGCGCGCCCTGCAGGATCGCGACGGGGCGGACAACGCCCGCGAGGTGCGCGGTGGCCGGACGCAGCGCGAGCGCGCCGGCAACAAGCTGGAGGACGGCAAGCGCCGCCGCCATCCACAGCACCGCAAGGCCAAGTTCAGCGATCATTTCGTCTCCGCGATCACGGCCTTGGCCTCGGCCGAGGTCATGTTCTTCATTTCACGCGGCACATACTTCTCGTCATGCTTGGCGAGCAGGTTGTCGGCGACGAAAGTCGTGCCTTCCATACGCCCTTCAGCGACGACGCCCGAGCCTTCGACGAAGAGATCGGGGGTGATGCCGGAGAAGCGGACGGGAACGCGCGCCTTGTCGTCCTTGACGATGAAGTTGATCGTCACCCCATCGGGCTGCGTCTTGATCGAGCCCTTCTCGACCATGCCGCCAAGGCGCACGGCGCGGCCCGCCTCGGGCGGCTTGGCCACGAGTTCGCTCGGCAGGTAGAAATAGGCCGCCTGCTTGCTCAGCGCATAGGCGGCAAGAAGGCCCGCGCCGATCAGCGCAACCAGTGCGAGGATAATCAGCACGAGGCGCTGATGCTTGGGCTTGATCATGGTGCTCATTTGCCGCGAGCCTTGTCCCGGCGCGCTTCGGCGCGCCGCATGGCGAAAAGGGTCCAGCCCACGAGGACCAGTGTGCCGATCACCCCGATGACGAGCGCCGCCACCACGAAGTGCCATTGATCGAGACGTTCGTGCATCAGGAGCCGCTTATGCCATCGCCTTGCGGCGCAGACGCGCCTCGGTCTGGATATCGGCGAGGAGCATGCGCATGCGCGCCAGCACGAGACCGCCGAAGATGAGAGTGAAACCCAGCGCCGCAATCAGCAGCGGGTAGAGAAATGCCGCATCGATGGACGACTTGCCCGCGGTGATCGACGGCGGCTGGTGCAGGCTGTTCCACCACACCACCGAGCGGTTGATGATCGGGATGTTGACCGCACCGACAAGGCCGAAGATCGCGGTGACGCGGCTCGCCCCCTCACCCGCCGCGGCATCGCGCTGGGCGGCGCCGGCAAGCGCGATATAGCCGAAATAGAGGAAGAGGAGGATCAGGAAGCTCGTCAACCGGCCATCCCACACCCACCAGGTGCCCCACGTCGGCCGCGCCCAGATCGAACCGGTGGCGAGACAGATCGCGGTGAAGGCAGCGCCCGGCACCGCCGCCGCGCGCGCCGCGATGCCGGCGAGCGGATGGCGCCAGACCAGTTCGACAAGGCTTGCGATCGCGATTGTCGACCATCCGGCCATGCCAAGCCACGCCGAAGGCACGTGAATGAAGAGAATACGCACCGTCTGGCCCATCAGGCGGTCTGGCGGGACCATGAACAGCCCCCACGCCACGGCACCGAATGCGAGGATCAACCCCGGCACCAGCATCAGCGGCATCAGCCAGCGCGCCATGCGCAGGAAACGGGCAGGATTGGCAAAGCCGTGCATGGGCTGACAGGTACGTCCGTAAACTTGGCAGGACAGTCGAACCTGTCCGTGCAAGCCCTACCTCTGCCACCTGCCCGCTTATCGGGCAAGAGCTTAGCGGGCCTGAACCAAGGTGCAGGGACCAGATATGTCTCACGAGTGAGGAAAATGGGGCGATCGATGGGGTTCGAACCCACGACCTCCGGTACCACAAACCGGCGCTCTAACCAACTGAGCTACGATCGCCACAGGATCACGCGGCGCCGAATGAACGGCACTGCGGAGGCGCGCTTTTGCAGAATGAACGCGAAATGGGAAGCGGAATCTTGGCCTGCTCCGACAAGGACAAACAAAAACCCCGGCGGAAGCGATCCGCCGGGGCTCCTTGTGTTCAGCGTCAAGCGACGATCAGAACTTCGCGCCAGCCGAGACCATGAACGTTGCCGGGGCTCCCCAGCCCTGGAAAAACACGGTGGGCAGCGACTGGGTGCGGTAGGCCTTGTTGGTCAGGTTCTTGCCCGCAACGCGCAGGAAGTAGTTCTTGTAGTTGAGCGTGGCCGAAGCATCGAGCAGCCCGTAGCTCGGCTGGATATCATTGAAGATAGCGAAGGTGCCGAGCGAGAAGCTGCTGAGCCACGAGTATCCGGCGGTCAGCGAGAGCTTCGTATCCGCCGAGAGATCGCGAACGTAGCTGCCGCGGATGGTATAGCTGGTCTTCGGCACGCGCTGGAGCTGGACGCCGGTGAAATCGGCGACAGTCCCGGGAGCGCCGGCCTGCGCACCGGCGCCAATCGCCGCCGTCTGGCCATTGACCTTGCCATCCTTCACCTTGGCATCCTGGATACCCAGCGTGCCGGACAGCGACAGGCCCTTCATCGAATCGTTCATCTTGCCGAAATCGAAGTCCAGTTCGAACTCGAGCCCCTTGATCTGGACCTTCGGGTAGCTGACGACATAGGTGTTGGTGCCGGGGCCGTAGCCGGGCGTCACGACCACCTGCGACTGCTGGAAGTCTTTGATATCGTTGATAAACCCGGCCATGTTGAAGGTGATTGCGCGGTTCAGGAAGCGCGTCTTCAGGCCGGCTTCATACGTCGTGTTGGTTTCCGGCTTGAACGAGAGGAAGTTGTTGTCCGGGCAGCCTCCCACCACGCCGCAGTTGGTCTGGCTGGCCTGCTGTTCCGAAAGCGTGCCGCGGATCGAGAAGCCGCCCGAGCGGAAGCCTTCCGAGCGGTTCGCATAGAGCAGGACATCGGGGGTTGCCTGCCACTGGATGTTGAAGCGGGTGATCAGCTTCTGCCAGCTGCGGCGATCGTTGATCTGGGGAACGATCGGGATCGTGCCGAACAGGACGTATTCGGTGCTGAAGCGCTTGGCCTCGAAGATGTTGCGCAGACCGCCCGAGATCTTGATCGTCGGGGTCGGATTGAGGTCTACGTTGCCGAAGAACGACCAGCTGTGGTCCTTTTCCGACTGATAGGCATCAATCGCGCCGTTGGTGTTCTGGTGCAGCGTGATCTTGTGATCGTAGTAGTAAGCGCCGACGATGTAATCGACGAGGCCATCCGCCGCCTTGCCCTGCAGGCGCAGTTCTTGCGTGAACTGCTTGTAGGTCTGGTCGCGGTTGGTGAGGAGTACGCTGCCGGTGGCGGCCAGCAGAGGGTTGCCCACGCTGGTGCAGCCCGGCGCGCCGACGCAGGTGCCGTCAAAGTCCTGGTTCACCGTATCGCCCGAGGACATGTAAGAGGTCTGCGAAACAAGATCGCCGATCGGGGTCTTCGCCTTCAGCGCAAGGCTGGCCATGTTGGTGTTCAGGCGATCCCGGTCGCCATTGAGGTTGTTGCCGATCTCGCGCGGCTTGAGGCCATCGGGGCTGCCGGTTTCGGCGTTGTACTTCGGCCAGATCGCCGAGGGGTTGCCACCCGACAGGATATTGGCGGTGAGGATGTTGCCGAACTGGACCGGCGTACCGCCGCCAGTTTCGTGGATATGATCGAGGCTCAGGTCAGCGTTCAGCCAATCGGTGAGGTCGTAGTTCAGCTTGAGGTTGAACGCGCGGTATTCCGAACCGCCAGCACGCTTGCCGGTGAAGACGTTGTTGAGGAAGCCGTCGGTCCGCCGATACTGGCCCGACAAGGCAATGCCGCCCTTGTCACCCAGCGGTGCGTTGACCACGGCACGCCCGTAGAATTCGTTGAACGAGCCGTAGCCCACTTCGAGGTTCGCCCCGAGCTTGCGCGTGGGCGCGCAGCGGGTGACGTTGATCAGACCGGCGGTGGTGTTCTTGCCGTAGAAGATCCCCTGCGGCCCGCGGTCGACTTCCACCGAGCAGACGTTGAACATGTCGAGCAGCTGGCCGGTGTTGTTACCGAAGAACACGCCGTCCTGAATGACGCCGACCGGTGGGCTCTGCGTCTTCTCCACGTCGGCATAGCCCTGACCGCGGATGAAGATGGCGCTCTGGCCCGGCGCGGCGGTGCCGCTGCCGATGAATACGTTGGGCGCGGTGCCCTGCAGATCCTGCAAGGTGTGGGGCGCGAGAAGAGCAATGTCTTCCGACGTGATCGCGGTCAGCGCGACGCCGACCTTCTGCTTGTCGGCCGCTTGACGCGTGGCGGTAACGATGATGACATCCTTGCCCGGCGCCTCTGCCGAGGTGCCACCCTGATCGGCAGCTGCGGCGGCTTCTGCCGCATGGGCAGGCATCGCCAGGGAAACAGCGACCGCCGCAAGCGACGACCAACCAAGAACGCGCGTATACCGCATGCCATTCTCCTCTCATCCAATGGACGGTCGGGGCCTGCGATTTGGGCTCGCAGTGCGTATTCCCGACTTCGTACGGAGAGGTTTGGCAGCGACCTTACCTGCGACAACCAACAAAAATGAGAGGTCGGCCGCGAATTCGCGCCGCCTGTGCATTGAGGTTACAGTACCGATAGTTAGTCGGGCTGGCGGTATGACAAACTATTGCCCGTCGTCAGGCGCGGCTTCGTCTATTGCGGAGCGCAGCACGGGGAGCGCGGCAAGTACTGTTTCGAGCTCTTGAGGCGCGAGCCGATCCCGGAAACGGGCCTCATGCTGCGCGATGCGCCGCCAGGCGTCCGCCGCCAGCTCGGCGCCCTTGTCGGTGACGCGCAAAGCAAGGCTGCGACCGTCGACACGGGTGCGAACGACAAGCCCGCGCTCGATCAGGCGGGCAATGATCGGCACCATGTTCGCGCGCTTGATCGCGATTGCCTCGCCCACTTCGCTTTGCGAGCAATCCGGGTTTTCGGCGATCACCAGCAACGTGGTCACTTCGGCCGGCCGCATGTCGAAATCAGAGAGGGTGCGCACGAAATCAGCCATGAGCACGGCCGTGGCCCGGCGCATCTGGTAGCCAAGCAGCTTGTCGAGGGCACTGGTCAGAACAGCCATTGGCGCTCTTTCATACCACCGCGCGGCGATGGCAAGGCCTGCGCCCGGTGCAGTTCACGAAAAAAGGGCGGCCGAGGCCGCCCTTCTCCGTAATTCTGGTCCGATCCGGCGCTCACTTCTTGAGCGTGAGACCACCAAAGCGCTTGTTGAACTGCGCGACGCGGCCGCCCTGATCGAGCTGGCGGGTGCCGCCGGTCCAAGCCGGGTGCGACAGCGGATCGATTTCGAGCGCCATGGTATCGCCTTCCTTGCCCCAGGTCGAGCGGGTCTCGAACACGGTGCCGTCGGTCATCTGCACCTTGATCATGTGGTAATCGGGGTGGGTATTGGCCTTCATGGGTCTCGCTCCACAATGTGAGACCGGTTCCGACCGGCCTCAGGGAATCTCGGAAAGGCGCGCCCCTATACGGTTCGCGCCCAAAAGGCAACCGATCAGCTATCCGCGATCATCGCGGTGAAGCTGACTTCCGTCGCGATCTTGTCGCCCAGCATGGCCTTGCCGGCGAACTTGCAGACACGGGCGCGCTTCTGGGTGAACTCGACATGGAGATCGAGCAGGCAGCCCGGCTCCACCGGCGTGCGGAACTTGGCTTCCTCGATCGCCATGAAATAGACGAGCTTGCCGGTGCCGGCGAGGCCCAGCGACTCCACAGCAAGGACGCCGGCGGCCTGCGCCAGCGCCTCGATCTGCAGAACGCCGGGCATGATCGGCCGGCCGGGGAAGTGCCCCTGGAAGAACTGCTCGTTCATCGAGACAGCCTTGATGGCGTGGATGCGCTCACCCACGACCAGTTCGGCCACCCGATCGACGAGCAGGAGGGGATAACGGTGCGGAAGCGCCGCCATCACCCCCCGGATGTCCAGGCTGAACGGCGCTGCTGCGCCTGCTTCTCCGGAAACCTCGCTCATGCCAGCTGGCCTCAGCGGCCTTCGGGCTGCTTGCCCGACGGCGCGGGAGCAGCAGCCGCAGCGCCGCCCTGCTGCGCAGCCTGCTGCGCGGCGGCTTCGCGCTGTGCGCGCGGCAGCCAGCCAGCAGGCGGAACGAGCTGCACGCTCGGGATCAGCGTGTTGAGCTCGTTCAGGATATCCTGATTGAGGTTGTAGACGGCGTCAGCCTTGAGCACGCTCTGCGAATCGAGCACGAGCGTGATCTTGCGCTTGGTCATCGCGTTCTGGGTTGCGGCGGTGAGCTTGTCGCTGATCTGCTCGATGATGAACTGCTGGGCCACGTTGAGCGGCTCGGCCATCTGCTGCATCTCGCGCTCGCCAGCTTCCTGGATCTGCTGGATCTGCGCGGCTTCGGTGCGCAGCAGGTTCTGATCGGGCTTGGCCGCCTTCTGATCCGCCTCGAACTTGTCGTAGAGCGGCTTGAGCTGCGCGGTGATCTGGTTGCGGCGGGTGTTCACCGCATCGATCTGCGCCTTGTAGGTGACGGGCAGCTGGACCATCGCGGTCTTGTAGGCGACCGAAGCGCCGACAACGGCCTGAGCGTTGGCATAGGCGATGCCGGGGGCGACAATGCCGCCGGGCGTGCTCTGCGCCGGAGCGGCTGCAGCCTGCGCCATGGCATGGGGCGCCGCGCCAAGCGCGAGGGCGGCAACGAACGCCGCGACAATACGGTTTTGCATCAGAACTGGGTTCCTACGTTGAAGTTGACTGTCTGGGGACGATCGCCATCGACCTTGCTGAGGACTTTGGCGACGTCGATACGGAATGGTCCGAACGGCGAGTTCCAGTTGACGCCGAAGCCGACCGAAATGCGGGGCTTCGGGCTGTTGCCAACGAAGGTCTCGTCGAACTTCTGGGCCACATTGTTGGCCTTGCCAGCGGAGTCGGTGGCAGAGGTGGTGAGGCGGCCCGTGAGGTTGTCCTGATAGAGCAGGGTCGTGCCGAACACGGCGGGCTTCGCCACGTTGAACACTGCGCCCGCATCCACGAAGATCGAGGGCCGGAGGCCAAGTTCGCGCGCGCCCGAGCCCAGCGGGATCTCGAGCTCGGCATGGCCGAGGTAGTAGTACTTGCCGCCCAGCGCGTCATCGACCCACTGGTTACGATCGGGGCTGGTCACGCCGCCGCTGCCGTCCTTGGGATCGAACCCGCTGTAGAACTTGCGCAGCACGCGCGGGCCGACGCCGCGGATGTCGAAACCGCGCAGCTGCGGCTGGCCGAGGAAGTAGCGGTCGGTCAGGCGCACGTCGTCGATCGTGGGATCGTTCGTGCGGCTGCCCAGTGCCTTGATCGCGCCGCCTTCACCGCGCAGCGAGAACACGAAGCCCTTGCCCAGCGCGAAGAAGCGCGAGGCGTTGGCATTGATGCGCGCGTAGCGCACCGAACCGCCAAGGCCCGCGACATCGAGACCGAGCACGAACTGGGTGCCGCTCGTCGGACGCAGGCGGTTGTCGAGCGTATCGTAGACGAGGCTGGTGCCGATGATCGAGCTGGTGCGCTTGCCGATGGCATCGCACAGGTAGCGGCCTGCGAGATAGATCGAGCACTGCGGCACGCCGTTGGCATCGGGCAGATAATAGGTGTTCTTGTCGAGCGTCACGTTCTCGAAGTTGAGCGTGTAGCGCCCGATCAGCGACATGTACTCGGTCAGCGGCAGACCGGCGCGGATCTGGAAGCCGGTCGTCGCGTTCTTGTAGGTCGTGTTGCGGTTCGCGTTGAAGAAGTTGAAGCTGTTGAAATCGCGGCGATAGATATCAACGCCCAGCGAGACGTTGCGATCGAACAGGTAAGGCTCGGTGAAGCTGACCTGGACCGAACGCGAATAGCGCGAGAAGTCGCCCGAAAGGCCGATCGTCTGGCCGCGACCGCGGAAGTTGTTCTGCTGGATCGAGGCCTGGAAGATGAAGCTTTCAAGGCTCGAGAAACCGGCCGAGAGCTGGAGCTGCCCGGTGGGCTTCTCCTCGACGTTGGCCTCGAGCAGGATGCGGTCCTGCGCGGAGCCGGGCTTCTGCTCGACTTCGAACTTCTCCTGGAAGTAGCCCAGCGACTTGATGCGGTTCGACGAACGCTTGATCTGGAACGAGTTGAACGCGTCACCCTCGGCCACGCGGAACTCGCGGCGCACGACCTTGTCCTGCGTCAGCGTGTTGCCATTGACGTCGACCCGCTCGACATAGACGCGCGGCGCTTCCGCAATGCGGAAGGTGACCGACATCGTCAGGTCGTCCTTGTTGCGGTTGAAGTCTGGCCGCACGTCGGCGAAGGCATAACCGAAGCTGCCCGCCGTCTCGGTCAGGCTGTCAACGGTGTCTTCCACCAGCTTGGCGTTGTACCATTGACCCGCCTTGAGCGGCAGGCGCTTGGCCAGCGCATCGCCATCGAAGTCGCGCAGCTGGCTATCGACCTTCACATCGCCGAACTTGTAGCGCTGCCCTTCCTCGACCACGTAGGTGATGATGAAGTCGCGCTTGTCGGGCGTGAGTTCGGCCACGGCGGAGACGACGCGGAAATCGGCGTAACCGTTGGTCAGGTAGAACTGGCGGAGCTTCTGCTGGTCGAACGCGAGGCGGTCCGGATCGTAGCTGGTTCCGCTGGAGAACACGCGGAACACGCGGGCCTGCTTGGTCACCATCTCGCCGCGCAGCTGGCTGGCGCTGAACTTCTCGTTGCCGATGATGTTGATCTGGCGAACGCGCGACTTGGGGCCCTCGTTGATCTCGAACACGATATCGACGCGGTTCTGATCGAGCATGACCATCTTGGGCTCGATCGAGGCGGCGAAGCGGCCCTGGCGCTTGTAGAGCTCGATGATGCGGGCGACGTCCGCGCGCACCTTGGAACGCGTGAAGATCTGGCGCGCCGCGAGCTTGATCTCGGGCAGGATCTTGTCCTCTTTCAGGCGCTTGTTGCCTTCGAGGATGATGCGGTTGACGACCGGGTTTTCCTTGACCTCGATCACCACGTCGCCGCCATTGTCGCGCACCTGCACGTCGGCGAAAAGCTCGGTGGCGTAGAGATCCTTGAGCACCTGGTCGGCGGCGGCCTGCGTGTAGCGATCGCCTTCCTTGAGGCGGATGTACGAACGGATCGTATCCGGCTCGAGCCGCTGGGCGCCCGAAATGGTGATCGAACGCACCAGTTCGACCGGAACCGGTGCCGGAGCAGGCGCTGGCGCCGCTGCAGGCACAGCCGGAGCCGGAGCCGGAGCCGGCGCGGCGGCCGCAGCCTGCTGCGCACTGGCGACCACGGGCATGCCGGCGAGGCAGGTCGTTGCCGCGAGCGCCGCAAGCGTCGCGGCCAGGTTGCTCTGACCAGTCATACGCCTAGCGGTCCGGGGCAAGTTGCAAGCATTCATCACCAAGCGCCATCCCGTTTCTTCATGCAGCGAAGCAGTGTCGACCACTCCGCCCTGCACCATGGCACGCGACGGCAACAGTCCGTCACGTCCCGCGATGCCGCCTCCTGCCCGATGCAGGCCCGCCAATCAAGCAAGCTCACCGTAGCAGACCGTAATTGCCCCGCATTTTTTGGAAAAACCGGCTCCCCCCACCGTCCCGCGCTGAAGCACGGACGCAGCCGCTCGAATACAAGCTCTCCTCACCCTCCGAAAACGCGCAATGAAGCGACGTCGTTGAAGGTCACGAACAGCATCAGCGCCACCACCAGAGCAAGGCCGGTGCGGAAGGCCCATTCCTGCCCGCGCTGGCTCACTGGACGGCGACTGAATGCCTCGACCGCGTAGAACGCAAGGTGCCCGCCATCGAGTACCGGAATTGGCAAGAGGTTGATGAACCCGAGGTTAATCGAGATGCCGGCGATGAAGAGGACGAAGCTGGCCCAGCCGGACACGAACTGTTCGCCCGATACCTTGGCAATCTTGATCGGCCCGCCCAGCGTTTTGACGTCCCGCTTGCCAGTGATGATCTGACTGATCGCGGTGATCTCGATCCCGATCATCGTGCGGGTCTGCACGGTGGCATCGCCGATGGCTTCGAGCGGCCCGACCTGGCGCAGTTCGGCATGCGCGGGGCGGATGCCGAGGAAGCCGATGCGCTCCTTGTTGCCGAACTTGTCGGTTTCATCGCGCGCGCCTGCCACGGCGGCGATGGGCAGGATCTTGCCGCCGCGCTGCACGAGAAGATCAAGCGGCTCACCGGGATGCAGCTTGATCGCGATCATCAGGTCGACGAAATCGGAAACTTCTGCGCCGCGGATCGAAACCACCCTGTCGCCGGGTTGCAGGCCCGAACTGGCCGCCACCGAGCCGGGCTCGACCGAGCCGACCACCGGCGCGATCACCGGCTTGCCATAGGCGAGCATGAACCCGGCAAGGATCAGCACGGCAAACAGCAGGTTTGTCAGCGGCCCTGCAAGCACGATCAGCGCGCGCTGCCAGACGGGCTTGGCCTGGAAAGTGCGCTCACGCTCTTCGGCGGGCAGCGAGAGCCATTCCGCGCTCGGCGTGCTCGCCGGGTTCATGTCGCCAGCGAACTGGACATAACCGCCCAGCGGCAGCGCGGAGAGCCTCCAGCGCGTGCCGCGCTTGTCGGTCCAACCGGCAATTTCCTTGCCGAAGCCGATCGAGAAACTGTCCGCCTTCACCCCGAACAGGCGGCCCACGAGGTAGTGGCCCATTTCGTGGATGAACACGAGCGGCCCCAGCACCAGCACGAAGGCCAGCAACGTCAGCAGCAGTCCGGGGCTTTGCACGGCAGCGCTCAGGACACGGTCTCCATCATCTCGGCGGCGCGAATCCGGGCTTCCCGATCGACCGCGATGACCTCTTCAAGGCTCGCGGGCGCAGACGGGAGGCCCCTTGCCAGCACGTCCTCGGCACATTGCACGATGCGGGTGAACGCGATCTGACCGGCGAGGAAGGCGGCGACCGCGATCTCGTTCGCGGCATTGAGCACCGCCGGCGCAGCGCCGCCCGCGATCACCGCCTCGCGCGCGACGCGGGTGGCGGGGAAACGCTCCTCATCGGGCTTGAAGAAGCTCAGCGAGCCGATGGCGGCCAGATCGAGCGGCGCGCAGGGCGTGTTCATGCGCGCAGGCCAGGCGAGCGCGGAAGCAATCGGCACGCGCATGTCCGATGGTCCAAGCTGCGCGAGGGTCGATCCATCGCGGTATTCGACCATCGAATGGACGATCGACTGCGGGTGGATGACAATGCGCAGGCGCTCGACGCCGACCGGAAACAGATGAAATGCCTCGATGAATTCAAGGCCCTTGTTCATCATCGTAGCCGAATCGACGCTGATCTTGGAGCCCATCGACCAGGTGGGATGTTTGACCGCCTCTGCGGGCGTGGCGCGATGGATGCGCTCCATGTCCCATTCACGGAACGGGCCGCCGCTTGCCGTCAGCGTGATCGCATGGACATGCGCCGGATCGTTGCCGGCAAGGCACTGGAAGATCGCGTTGTGCTCGCTGTCGACCGGCAGCAGCGTGGCGCCGGTGCGCTTGACCGCGGCGGTCATCACCTCGCCCGCAGAAACAAGCGCTTCCTTGTTGGCGAGCGCGACGGCCTTGCCGCTTTCGATGGCGGCCATGGTCGGCGCGAGGCCTGCGCAGCCGACGATGGCGGCCATGGTGATGTCCGCCCCGCGCGCCGCCGCTTCAACGACCGCCGCCGGACCACCCGCCGCCTCGATACCGCTGCCGGCAAGCGCCTCACGCAGCGCCGGAAGGCAGCTCTCGTCGGCCACCACGGCGACTTCCGCGCCGAATTCGCGCGCCAGTTCGGCAAGCATCGCGGCGTTGCCGTTTGCCGTCAGCGCGACAACGCGGAACATGTCACGGTTGCGCCGGACCAGATCGAGTGTGGAGGCGCCCACCGAACCCGTTGCGCCCAGAATCGTAATCGTGCGCGTCATGCCCAAACCGATCAAGCCCCCGCTCCCCCGCCTGCAGCCCAGGCTGTTCCCGCTATGATGGCGACCGGGAGCAGTCCGTCAACCCGATCGAACAAACCGCCGTGCCCCGGAATGAGGCGGCCGCTGTCCTTCACGCCGGCCCGCCGCTTGAGCCAGCTTTCGTAAAAATCCCCGGCCTGCGCGGCAACCGCAAGGCCCGCCCCGGCCAGCGCCGCCAGGCCGAGGCGCGTGGTGCGCACCGCTTCGGCAAGGCTCGGGCCGGTCGGGCTCATCGCAGAGAGCAGATAGGCGGCAAAGAGAATGTAGAGCGTGGCCCACAGCGCCGCTGCCGTCATGCCCCCGGCGAGACCTGCCCAGGTCTTCGACGGGCTGATGCTCGGCGCGATCTTGGGTCCGCCGATGGCGCGCCCCGCGAAATAGGCCCCGGTATCGGTGCAGATGACAAGGCCGAGCACGGCGATGAGGAGGACAGGCGGCATCACGATCAGCGCGAAGGCTGCCCAGCCGATGTAGAGCCCGCCCGTGATCACCGCAGTGACCATCCGCGCCGGATCGGGCGCGATCTTCGCGGCAAGCGCGGCATATTCGGCAAAGACCCCGAAGCCGACGAGCGCAATGAACCCCTTGAGGACGAGGCCGCCCTGCCACAGCGCGAACCCCGCAACGCCCAGCATGACCACCGCCGAGGCGACACGCACCGGCAGATCGCTGCGCTTCGTCGGCGCAGCCGGTGCCGGGCCGGGCTCAGCGCCCTCCATAGCGGCGCTCGCGGGTGGCGTAATGGTCCAGCGCCTCACGCAGGTGGCCGGGGGTAAAATCGGGCCAGAGCACGTCTGTGAACCACATCTCGGCATAGGCCGCCTGCCACAGCAGGAAGTTCGAGAGGCGGACTTCGCCCGAGGTGCGGATGATGAGATCGAGCGGCGGCAGGTCGGAGGTGTAAAGCTCGGCCTCGATCGCGGCCACGGTGACTTCGCCCTTGGCGGCGGCGGCGGCGGCGGCGCGGGCAATTTCCTGCTGCGAGCCGTAGTTCAGCGCGATCGCGAGCGTCGTGCTGCGGCCATGTGCGGTCCGCGCCAGCGCATCCTCGATCATGGCGACGATATCGGCCGGCAGGACCGTGTAATCGCCAATGATCTTGAGGCGCACGTCGTTGGCGGCAAACTCGTCGATATCGCTGCGGATGAAGGCGCGCAGCAGGCCCATGAGGTCTGCGATCTCGTCCTCGGGCCGCTTCCAGTTCTCGGACGAGAAGGCATAGAGCGTGAGCGCCTCGAGCCCCATGTGACGCGCCGCGCGGACGACCTCGCGCACCGCATCGACGCCGCGCTTGTGGCCAACGGCACGGGGCATGAAGCGCTTCTTGGCCCAGCGCCCGTTGCCATCCATGATGATCGCGACATGGCGCGCGGGACCGGTGTAGCCGCCGCCCATCTGGCCGGCGACCGCTTCGTCTCCCTGAGGCGCCGCAGCCGAGTTCACTTGCCGAGGATTTCCTTTTCCTTCTGCGCACTGACCTCGTCCGCAGCCTTGATCTGCTCGTCGGTCAGCTTCTGCAGCTCGGTCTCGAAGCGCTTGCGCTCGTCTTCCGAGATTTCCTTCTTGTTCTCGTCAGCCTTGAGCGCGTCCATCCCGTCGCGGCGGACGTTACGGATGGCGATCTTGGCCTTCTCCGAATACTGCGAGGCGAGCTTGGCGAGTTCCTTGCGGCGCTCCTCGGTGAGATCCGGGATCGGCAGGCGCAGGGTGTTGCCATCGTTGATCGGGTTAAGCCCGAGGCCGGCGGAACGGATCGCCTTTTCGACGGGGCCGACGTTCGACTTGTCCCACACCTGCACCGACAGCATGCGCGGCTCGGGCGCGGAAATCGTCGCAACCTGGTTGAGCGGGGTGTTCGCACCGTAGACGGTGACCATGATCGGATCGAGCAGGGCAGCATTGGCGCGGCCCGTGCGCAGACCCGAGAGATCGCCCCTCAGCGATTCAACGGCGCCCTTCATGCGGCGCTCGAGATCGGCCTTGTCATACTTGGCCATGGATCGGTCTTCCTTTTATGCGCTGATTTTCTGAACGATGGTCTGGGTGCCCTGCCCTGCCAGAACACGGGCAAGATTGCCGCGCTCGCGGATCGAGAACACCACGATCGGGATGGCGTTGTCGCGGCACAGCGCCACGGCAGATGCGTCCATCACCTTGAGATTGTCGGCCAGCACCGTGTCGAAATCGACAATGTCATAGCGCTTGGCGTTCGCGTTCTTCTTCGGATCGTCGTCATAGACGCCGTCGACGCTGGTGCCCTTGAGCAGGGCATCGCACTTCATCTCGGCGGCGCGCAGCGCTGCACCGGAATCGGTGGTGAAATAGGGAGCACCGACACCGGCCGCGAAGATCACCACGCGGCCCTTCTGGAGGTGCCGTTCGGCGCGGCGGCGGATCACCGGCTCGCACACTTCGTCCATCTGGATGGCGGATTGCACGCGGGTTTCGACGCCGATCTTCTCGAGCGCGCTCTGCATTGCGAGCGCATTCATGATCGTGGCGAGCATGCCCATGTAATCGGCCTGGGCGCGGTCCATCCCCTTGGCGGCGCCGGCCATGCCGCGGAAGATGTTGCCGCCGCCGATCACGAGGCACAGCTCGAGCCCGGTTTCCTTGGCCGCCTTCAGCTCCTCAGCCATCTGCGCGACGAAATCGGTGTCAATGCCGAAGGGCTGGCTCCCCATCAGCACTTCACCCGAAAGCTTGAGAAGCACGCGCTTGAGGGGAGGAAGGCTCATTGTCCGGGAGTACTCGTCAAGGGGCAAGCGCCGCTCTTATACGCGCGGGACGGCACATGCCAAGGGCATGGGGCACAGGTTTGTGTGCAGATGCACAGCGGCGCTCCCCGCAAGGCGGGAAGCGCCGCGCATTGTGCAGTGCTTACTTGATGCCAGCAGCCGCGGCGACTTCCGCCGCGAAGTCAGTGGCTTCCTTCTCGATGCCTTCACCAAGCTGGAAGCGGACGTAGTCGACCAGCGTGATCTTGGTGCCGGCAGCCTTGCCAGCGGCTTCGACGACCTGCGAGACCGGGGTCTTGTTGTCCATGACGAAGAGCTGCGAAAGCAGCGCGTTGTCCTTGGCATACTTGGCGACCGCGCCATCGACCATCTTGGCCTGCACTTCGGCGGGCTTGCCGCTTTCAGCCGCCTTTTCCGCCGCGATCTTGCGTTCACGCGCGATCGTTTCGGGATCGAGGTCTTCAGCCTTCAGCGCCAGCGGGAAGGCAGCGGCGATGTGCATCGCGATCTGCTTGCCGAGCGGCTCGAGCACGTCGGCACCGGCTTCCGATTCCAGCGCGACGAGCACGCCGATCTTGCCGAGAGCCGGCGCGGCGGCGTTGTGCATGTAGGGCACGACGAGACCCGACGAGACCGAGACGGTCTTCATGCGGCGAACCTGCTGGTTCTCGCCGATGGTGGCGACGTTGTTGGTGAGCTTGTCGGCAACCGTACCGCCATCGGGGTAGGCCGCAGCCTTGAGCGCCTCGACGTCATCAGCCGAAAGGCCGAGGGCGACTTCGGTGGTCTTGCGCACGAAGTCCTGGAACTGCTCGTTCTTGGCGACGAAGTCGGTTTCCGAGTTGACCTCGACGGCAACGCCGCGGGTGCCCGAAACGGCGACGCCGACGAGGCCTTCAGCAGCCGTGCGGCTCGACTTCTTGGCGACGGCAGCAAGGCCCTTGGCGCGCAGCGCGTCAACCGCGGCTTCGAAATCGCCACCGGTCTCGTCCAGCGCCTTCTTGCAATCCATCATGCCCGCGCCAGTGCGCTCGCGCAGGTTCTTCACGTCAGCGGCGGTATAGGCCATTGCGGTGATCCTTCTTGTCTCGTGAATATGGGTGAGGCCGCAGCCCGGTTATAGCTACCTGGCGCGGCCCCTAAGGGGTATGCGGGTCAGTTCGGTGACGACGCCTTGTGCAGGCGCCGTCACCATGAACCGAAAAGATCAGGCGTCAGCCTGCTCGACCGCAGCTTCTTCCGGCAGCGGCTCAGCCATCGCGCCGAGATCGGCGCCCGAGGCGATCGCGGCATCGCGGCCACCACGGGTGGCGGCAGCGGCAATCGCTTCGCAGTAGAGGCGGATGGCGCGGCTGGCGTCGTCGTTCGCCGGAACCGGGAACGCGATGCCATCGGGCGAAACGTTCGAATCGAGGATCGCCACGACCGGGATGCCAAGGACGTTGGCTTCCTTGATCGCCAGCTCTTCCTTGTTGGCGTCGATCACGAACATCACGTCCGGAATGCCGCCCATGTCGCGGATGCCGCCGAGCGAGAGCTCGAACTTG
>CANGJI010000024.1 GCA_947454135.1 Sphingomonadaceae bacterium | reverse complement strand
GCTCGGCGGTCGATTCGCCGATCAGCAGGTTGTGGTGGCGGCGGACGTAGGAAACGATGGCTTCGTCCATCTTGTCACCGCCGACGCGCACCGAGGTGGTGTAGGCCAGGCCGCGCAGCGAAAGCACCGCGACTTCGGTGGTGCCGCCGCCGATATCGACGACCATCGAGCCGACCGGCTCGGTCACCGGCATGTCGGCGCCGATGGCTGCGGCCATCGGCTCGAGGATCAGGAACACCTGGCTCGCGCCCGCATTGCTGGCGGCATCGCGGATCGCGCGGCGCTCGACCGACGTGGAGCCCGAGGGCACGCAGATCACGATTTCAGGATAGCGCAGCAGGCTCTTCGAGCCGTTCACCTTGCGGATGAAGTGCTTGATCATTTCTTCGGCGACTTCGATGTCGGCGATCACGCCGTCGCGCAGCGGGCGGATCGCTTCGATGTTGTCCGGGGTCTTGCCCATCATCATCTTGGCATCATCACCGACGGCCTTGACCCGCTTGATGCCGTTGATCGTCTCGATCGCCACAACCGAAGGTTCGTTGAGCACGATGCCGCGGTCCTGCACGTAGACCAGCGTGTTGGCGGTACCGAGATCGATTGCGATGTTCTGGGAACCGAACTTGAAGAATCGGGAAAGCATCGAGGCCATCAGGAAATCCGTGTAAAACTGCGACCCGCTCCCGCCCGCGCGACGGCGAGAGCAGATTCTGCGGGTCTGGCGAAGTGCGCGCATTAGCAGGGGCGCAGAACAAAACCCAATATTTTGTGCAGGCTTTTGCGGGATAAGTCGGGCGAACCGTCTCGAAAAAACGTATGCTCACCGCTACAGTTCCTGCGTCGATGTCCCAGCCCCCCGAGATCACCCGGCGCACCATCAGGCGCTTGCCCGAAAACCTCGTCAATCGCATCGCGGCGGGCGAGGTGGTCGAGCGTCCGGCGAGCGCGCTCAAGGAACTGGTCGAGAACGCCATCGACGCCGGGGCAAGCCAGATTGCGGTGCGGCTGGCCGAGGGCGGTCTCTCTCTGATCGAGGTGACCGATGACGGCTGCGGCATGCGCGCCGACGAGATCGCGCTGGCGCTGGAGCGGCACGCGACCTCGAAGTTGCCTGATGAGGCGATCGAGCTGGTGGCGACGCTGGGCTTTCGCGGCGAGGCGCTGCCATCCATCGCTTCGGTTGCCCGGGTGACCATCGAAAGCCGGGCGGGTTCGCAGGGAGAGGCCTGGGCGCGGGTGGTCGATCACGGCATGGTCGTCTCGGATGGTCCCGCTGCTCTGCCGCCGGGGACGCGGGTGCGGGTGGAAGACCTGTTCGGCAAGGTGCCTGCGCGCCGCAAGTTCCTGCGCAGCGCCCGCGCCGAATGGGCCGCCAGTCTCGACGTGGTGCGCCGCCTTGCGCTGGCCCGGCCCGACATCGGCTTCACGCTGGAGCACGATGGCCGCCGCGCGCTGCAAGTGCAGCCGGGCGATACTCTCGCGGCCCGTACCGCACAGCTCGTGGCGCGCGAACTTCATGACAACGCCGTCGCGGTCGATCTGGTGCGGGGGAGTTTCCACCTGATGGGCGTCGCGGGCCTGCCGACCTACAACCGCGGCGTGGCCGACCACCAGTACCTCTTCGTCAATGGCCGCCCGGTTAAGGACAAGCTGATGATCGGCGCGGTGCGAGGCGCCTATGCCGACATGCTCGCGCGCGACCGGCACGCGGTGCTTGCGCTGTTCCTTGAGGTTCCGCCGGAGGAAGTCGACGTCAACGTCCATCCGGCCAAGACCGAAGTGCGTTTCCGTGATCCGGCGCTGGTGCGCGGGATGATCGTCTCGGGCCTCAGGCAGGCGCTCATGACAGGTGACCGCCGCTCGGCACAGGCGCCCGACGCAGCCGCCATGCAGGCATGGCAGGCCGAGCCGATCGCGCCGATGCCGCCGCCGATATCTGCGCCGCAATCGAGCCTGTTCTGGCAGCTCCCGGCAGCACGCGTGTCAGAAGCGGGGCAGGTTTGGCGCGGCTATGAGGCGGCAGTCATGGCCCCGCCTGCCGCGCGCGCGGAGCCTGCGATTGAGGCTGTCACCAGCCATCCGCTAGGCGTGGCGCGCGGCCAGATCGCGGCGACCTATATCGTGGCCGAGGCGGAGGACGGGCTCGTCCTCGTCGACCAGCATGCCGCGCACGAACGGCTGGTACTCGAACGCCTGCGCGCCGCCGGAGCGGGCGAGGGCACTGCTCCTGCGCAAGCGCTGCTGCTGCCCGAAGTGGTCGAACTCGACGAGCCTTCCTGCGACCGGCTCGAGGAAGCCGCCGCCGAACTGGCTGCCTACGGCCTTGCGCTCGAACGCTTCGGCCCCGCCGCGATGCTGGTGCGCAGCGTGCCCGCCGTGCTGAAGGGCGGCGATGTGCAGGCGCTGGTGCGCGATGTCGCTGACGATCTGGCGAAGAACGGTGCGGCTTTGCTGCTGGGCGAGAAGCGCGACCTCGTTCTGGCAACCATGGCGTGCCATGGTTCGGTAAGGGCTGGGCGGGTACTCAGCGTGGCGGAAATGAATGCCTTGCTGCGTGAAATGGAAGTGACGCCGCGCTCCGGTCAGTGCAACCATGGGCGGCCGACGTGGATCAAGCTGGCCCACGGCGATATCGAGAAGCTCTTCGGGAGGAAATGATGAGGGGAATTGCTCTGGGCCTGGTGCTTCTGCTGGCCGCGTGCGGTTCCGGCGGGCCGCCGCCACCGCCACCCGCCAGCACGATCCAGCCCGAGCCGATCGACTACTTCGTCATCACCAACAACAAGCTATATGGCGCGGGCTGCAATTTCGTGGCCGAAAATGGCGGAATGACCGCGCTGGTGCTGGCGCAGGAAAAGGAAGCGATCTTCAAGTTGAAGAACAGGATCGTGCGCGTCGCAGCCGACAAGAAGAGCCAGAACTTCCCCGAAAGCGCGCACAGCCGCTACAGTGACGACAAGTACACCGTCCTGCTCGCCCCATTGCCGAACGCTGAACCGGTCGAGAACGGGGTGGTGCAGACGCTCGGTACCAGCCTCACCATCATGGACCCGCATGGCCGGATCCAGTTCTTCGCCAAGGGCTCGGTACAATGCAAGCCGATGTGAGCGGCTAGAGCAGGCGGCCCATGCTGATGTGGTCTTCGACGCCGAAGCCAAGGCCCTTGTAGAAATCGATCACCGCCGTGTTGGTGCTGCGCACCTGCAGGTTGATCTTGCAGCAGCCCAGTGCACGCAGCGCGGCTTCGGCGGTCTGCACCAGCGCCGTGCCGATCCCGCGCCGCTTGGCTGTCTGGCGTACGGCCACTGAATAGAGCCAGCCGCGGTGTCCGTCGTAGCCGGCCATGATCGAGCCGATGACCAGACCGTCCTCGACCGCCACGAACAGCAGGTCGTCCTTCATGGCGAGCTTGGCCGGGACGGACTGCGCGGCGCGGTTGCGCGGCGGATCGTTCGGGAAGGCTTCGCGCCAGAGTTCGTCGAGCCCGGCGAAATCGTCCGCTTGGTAGGGCCGGATTTCCACGGGCAGCGCGCTCAGTCCGTGCCGCTGGGATCGCGCGTGGCAACGAGGCCGAGCGCCTTGAAGCTCATCACCAGTTCGTCGTTCTGGTTGAACACGCGGGTCTCGCCCTTGATGATGCCCATCTCCGGCCGGGTCTTGCTGCGGCGCTTTTCGAGCAGGGTGTTCTCGCAGCGCAGCGTGTCGCCGGGGTAGACGGGCTTGACCCAGCGCAGTTCGTCGATGCCGGGGGAGCCGAGGCCGGCCTGCTTGTTGTTGAGGAGGTTCGCCACCGTCATCGACATCGTCATTGCCGCCGTGTGCCAGCCGCTGGCTGAAAGGCGGCCGAAATGGGTGGCGGCAGCCGCATCGTCGTCAAGGTGGAAGGCCTGCGGATCGTACTTGCGCGCGAACTCGATCACTTCCTCGCGCGTCACGTCGTAATGGCCGAACTTGGTGACCTTCCCGACAATCAGATCCTCGTAATACTGCATTGTATCAGCGCCTTAAACGTTGAACTTGAAGTGCATGACATCGCCGTCGCGCACGACATATTCCTTGCCTTCCTGCCGGAGCTTGCCCGCATCGCGCGCCGCCGTTTCGCCGCCGAGCGTCACGAAGTCGTCGTAGGCGATGGTTTCGGCGCGGATGAAGCCGCGCTGCATGTCGGAGTGGATCTCGCCCGCCGCTTCTGGCGCCTTGGCACCGGCGTGGACGGTCCACGCGCGCGCTTCCTTGGGGCCGACGGTGAAGAAGGTGAGGAGGTGCAGAAGCTCGTAGCCAGCACGGATGATCTTGGCGAGCCCGGCTTCCTCCAGCCCCAGCGCGGCGAGGAATTCCGCGCGATCTTCCACCGGCATCGTCACGATGTCCGCCTCGATCGCAGCGGAGACGATCACCGCGTTGGCGCCTTCGGCCTTGGCTTTCTCGAACACGCGGGCGGAAAAGTCGTTGCCGGTAGCCGCAGCCTCTTCCTCGACATTGCACACGTAGAGCACGGGCTTCGCGGTCAGCAGCTGCGCCTGCGAGAAGACGCGCGCTTCCTCATCGTCCTTGGGCACCGTCAACCGCGCGGGCTTGCCTTCGCGCAGCAGATCGAGCGCTTGCCCCAGCACCGAGGCGGTGATCTTGGCTTCCTTGTCGCCTTGCGCGGCCTTCTTCTGCGCGGCGGGCACCCGCTTCTCGAGGCTTTCGAGGTCCGAGAGCATCAGCTCGGTCTCGACCGTCTCCGCGTCCGAGATGGGATCGACCTTGTTGTCGACATGCTGGATGTCGGCGTTCTCGAAGCAGCGCAGCACGTGGACGATGGCGTCCACCTCGCGGATGTTGCCGAGGAACTGGTTGCCGAGCCCTTCGCCCTTCGAAGCGCCGCGCACGAGGCCGGCGATGTCGACGAAGCCGAGCTGGGTCGGGATGATCTTCTGGCTGCCCGCGATCGAGGCCAGCTTGTCGAGCCGGGGATCGGGCACGCCGACGTTGCCGATGTTGGGCTCGATCGTGCAGAACGGATAGTTGGCCGCCTGCGCTGCCTGCGTCTCGGTCAGCGCGTTGAACAGCGTCGACTTGCCCACGTTCGGCAGTCCGACAATCCCGCAGCGAAAACCCATGTACTGATCCTTGTTCGTCGCACCGGGCCGAAAGAGGATGGCTTGCCCGATGCCGTGATGCGCGCGATGGTATCGCTTGGGCACAAGGTCAAGGGGGCGTGGGCGATATGATGCGTTGGATGGTGTGGCTGATGATGGCGCTCATGGCGCTTTCCGGTACGTCAGCGCAAGCCCAGGAAGCCCCGGCACACCAGGCGCAGGCCGTGAAGGTGACGACGCTTTCCACCATGCTGACCGATTATGTGGGGCTGGGCGAGTGGGGTTATTCGGCGCTGGTCGAAGTCGACGGGCGGCGCATCCTGTTCGATACCGGGGGCAGTCCCGATGTCGTGCTGAAGAACGCGCAGGCCCTGAAGATCGACCTCTCGACGGTCGAGGACGTGGTGATCTCGCACTTCCACGATGATCACACCAGCGGCCTCATCACCCTGCGCAAGGCGCTGATGGCAAAGAACCCGAATGCGCTGTCGCACCTCTATGTCGGCGAGGGGATCTTCGCGCCCCGCTATACAAGGGACGGCAAGGGCGATTCCGAAAACAGCTTCCCTGCCTTCGCCAAGGCCTATCTCGAGACGGGCGGGCACATCCAGCAGCTTTCAGGGCCAGACGAAATCGCCACGGGCGTGTGGCTGACAGGGCCAGTGCCGCGCAGCCATGCCGAAACGAACTGGAACCCGGGCCTGTTCGTCAAGGCGGGCAGCGATCTCGTGCCCGATACGCTCCGCGAGGATTTGTCGCTTGTGATTGCCACGCCGCAAGGGGTGGTGATCGTCACTGGCTGCGGCCATGCCGGGATCATGAACATCGCTGATGATGCGAAGGCCATCACCGGCGATGCCCGCCTCCATGCCGTGATCGGCGGCATTCATCTGTTCGGCAAGCCCGATGCCGTGCTGATCGAGACGGCAGCGCGGCTGAAGGGGCTGTCCTACCTGTTTGCCGCGCATTGCACCGGGATCGAGGCGACCTTCCGTCTGCGCGAGTTGCTCGGCCTTGATCGGAGAACCGCCGTGGTTGCGGCGGTGGGATCAAGTTTTACGCTGGGTAAGGGCATTGATGCCGGCCACATCGCGGGATGGGTTGGCTGAGTTCATACTCTCTTTACCAAAATTTCAAGGAATTCGGGTTACGTCCGTTCCGAATGTATAGCCTTGCGCCTCATGAGCGCGGGAGCCGAAGGAACTGAACTGATGAACCGGATTGCCACCCCGTCCCTCGCGATTTCGGCGCTTGCCCTTGCCCTGATGGTCAGTGGCTGCGGTGCCGATCCGAAGGCGCTCGCGGCCAAGGCGCGCAGCGAATTTGCCGCGCACGATTACCTCGCCGCGCAGGTCGATCTCGCCGCAGCGATGGCGGCGACCCCGAACGATCCGGCCCTGCTCGAGCTCCACGCCCGCAACGCGCTCGCGATGGGCGACGGCATTGCGGCTGGCGCGAGCCTCGAAAAGCTTGCGGGCCTCGCCAGCAAGCCTGCCGACTTCAATCGCATGCTCGCCGAAGCAGCCGTGCTGCGCGGGCAGGCGCAGGAAGCATTGACCGCGCTGGGTGACGACAAGTCCGCCACGGGCCTCCGACTGCGTGGTCTTGCGCTGCTCTTGCAGGGCGACAAGGCGGGGGCGGAGCAGGCCTTCCAGGCCGGGCTCGCCGCTGAGCCGAAGAATGCGCCGCTCCTCGCCAGTCTGGCGCGCCTCAAGCTGATGGGCGGCGATACCGCAGAGGCGCGACGCCTCGCCGATCAGGCGCTCGCAGCCAACGGCGATCTGCTCGATGCGCTGCTCGTCGATGGCCAGATTGCGACTGCGGAAGGCCGACTGGGCAATGCGCTCGCCGCCTATGCCAAGGCCGGCAAGAGCTATCCGGGCAATCTCGCCGCGCTCACCGGACAGGCCGGTCTCCTCGGTGATCTCGGCCGGACGGATGAGCTGGCCGCGCTGCTCGCCGGCTTCAAGGGCAAGAACGCCGACGGCACCATCGAGTACCTCAAGGCACGTCTGGCAGCCGCCAAGGGCGATTGGGGCGCCGCGCGCGACATCCTTCAGGCGAGCGAGGACAAGCTCAAGGACCGCGACGATGCCAATGTGCTCTATGCGCAGGCGCTGACCCAGATCGGCCAGCCCGAGCAGGCCCGCGCGCGGCTCGCGCCGATGGTGACGCGCCATCCCGAAAGCATCCTGCTGCGGCGCGAACTGGGCAAGGCGCAGTTGGCGGGCAACGATCCTGCCGGGGCCGTGCAGACGCTGCTGCCTTTTGCGCAGAGCAAGACCTCATCGCCCGAGGACCTGCGCCTGCTGGCCAAGGCCGCCGAAGCGGCTGGCGATCCCAATGCGGCGTTCTTCGCGGCGCGCGCGCGCTATCCTTCGCCGCAATCGCTGGGGCAGGCGCTTGGCGCTGCGGATACGGCGATGAAGGCGGGCAACTGGGGCAATGCGATCAAGGCCTACGAGCAGATCCTTGCACTGACCGACGGGCGCAGTCCGCTGGTGCTCAACAACATGGCCTGGGCCCAGGCGCAAGTCGGCAACACGGAGAAGGCGCTGACCTTTGCCCAGCGCGCAATCCAGGTCGCGCCGGAGGACCCCTCGGTCATGGATACGCTCGGCTGGCTGCTCTACCAGAGCGGGAGCAACAAGGGCCGCGCGCTCGATCTGCTTCGCCGCGCCGCGCAGAAGGCGCCGCAGAACCCGACCATCACCAAGCATCTTGCCGAGGCGCAGCGCGGCTGAACCCGTCATTGAAGCGCCCCAAAAGAGAAAGGGCCCCGACCAGTGGTCGGGGCCCTTTCGTTCAGGCAGGGCTGCCAGCTGATCGCGGCGATCAGGCCGCCGCGAACTGAACGCGGGCCACCGGACGGCGGCGACGCGCCAGCGCGAGACCAATGATGCCAGCGCCGAACAGGCCGAGCATGCCCGGCTCGGGAACCGGCGTGCCGCCCGTCGAGGTGCTGCCGCCGCTGGAAATCGTCCCGTCACCCGTGGCCGAACTTACGCCCGGAACGCCCGTAATGGACTGATAACGAACGAAGAAGTTGCCCAGTGTGAGCGCTGAAACCGGCTTGGAAAAGCTCAGCGTGAAGTTGCCGGTGCCGGTCTGACCCAGCGTCAGGCCGCCGCTGCCACCTCCCGCGCAGGAATTGGTGTTGGCGTCCTTGAAGCAGACGTCGACCTCGCCGATCCCGTTGGGGTAAGTCTTGTCCAACGAAGTGAAGGCGAAGGCCCCGGCCGAGCTTGCACCGCTGATCTCTGGATCGGTGTTGAAAGCAAAGCCCGAAAGACGCGAACCCGTCACCGGTGCCGAGCTGGTGTTCGTGACCGAGTAGTCGAACGAATAGTCGTTGCCCGAAACGCCGGTGAGCGTGAAGGTGGTCGAGCCGGTCAGGCCGCCGATCGAGGCGCCGCCGTTGCTGTCATAGCCGTTGTAGTTGAGCGTGACCGCCTTGCCGATGTCGGTCGAGTTGAACAGCATCGAGTCGGCGAATGCGGGAGAAGCGGCCGTCAGCGATGCCGCGACGGCGAGTGATGCGAGAATTCCGAACTTGGCCATTGCCCTGCCCCTAGGTAGTTAAAATGTACTCTGCCCATTACGGTGCAAACACCATGCCAAGCCCGGTAATCCAAGGTTTCGGATGATTAATGAGCGACCACTTGTAAACCATTCCGACGATTTCGCCCCTCGGCGCACCTTGCGGTGCTTCAACCAAATTGCAGGGCTTAAGTAGTATTGGTGATGCGATGAAACGTGCTGGTCTCCTCCTCACCCTGTTGTTTGTAACGGCCTGTTCGCGCGCCGACCCGGCCGCGCAGTTCGGCGCTGCGCAGCAGGCTTTTGCGGCAGAGGACTACGCCGCCGCTCGGGCGCAAGTGTTGGGGGCACTCGATGGCGAAGGCGGCAACCGCGACATGCTGGTCCTGCTCGCACGAACGCAGCTGAAGCTGGGCGATGGCGATGGGGCGCAGGCGACGCTGACCCGGCTGGAGGAAGGCGGCTTCACCAACGCTGACGTTGTTCGCATGAAGGCTGAGGCGGCGATCCTGCGAAGCCAACCGCAGGCGGCACTTATCCTGCTGGGCCGTGATAACGCGGCAGAAGCCTGGCGCCTGCGGGCTGCGGCGCATGGCGCGCTGGAAAATGGGCCAGCTGCGCTTGAGGCGCTGCGCCGCGGCCTTGCTGTCGACGCGCAGAATTTTGCGCTGGTCCACGACTATGCGCGGTTCCAGATCGCTGCGCAGAACTATGCCGCCGCGGGCCAGGCAGTGGAGACCTTGCGCCAGCTCGGCCCCAAACGGCTCGATACATTGATGACGGCGGGCATGCTTGCGACAAGGATAGGTCAACTGGACGCCGCGAAGCGCAGCTTCAGCGCCGCCGCGGACGCGTTCCCGGCGCGCGTGGAGCCGCTGACGGCATTGGCCAGCCTCGCGGACATGGAAGGGCAGATCGATGCGGCGCAGGCCATCGTCGCGCGCGCGGCGAAGATCGCGCCCACTCATCCCGAAGTGGTCGATCTGACAGTGCTGCTCGCCTCCGAGAAGGGCGATTGGGAGACCGTGCGCAAGACGCTGGTCGGCAAGGAAGCCACGCTCGATCCGCGCTCGGCGAATGGCTTGAGCTATGCCGAGGCGCTGCTGCGTCTGGGGCATCCCGAACAGGCGCGGGCGCTGTTCGCCAAGGCACTTCTGCTCTCGCCCCAGAACCCCTATTCCCGGATCATGCTGGCGGAGGCACAGCTTGCGGTGGGCGATGCCCGCACGGCGCTGCGCACTGTACAGCCGCTGGCCGCCAGCGTCCTTGCTGGCCAGCGCGAACTTGATCTGGCGGTACGCGCGGCGAAAGCTGCCAACGATCCTTCCGCCGGCGCGCTCCTCGCGCGGCTTCAGTCACCCCAATTCACGGCCAACCAGCGATTGATCGGCGCCGGCCAAGCCGCCCTGACGCGGCAGGACTGGCATGCAGCGCTGGCGGCTTATGGCCAGATTCCGGGGCATGAGACCGATGCGGAAGTGCTGCGCCGCATGGCGCTTGCCGCATCGCGTGCCGGACTGGCCGATGCGGCGCAGGGCTATGCCGACCGCGCGCTCGAATTCTCGCCGCGCAATGCCGACATGATCCATATGGCTGCTCTGGTACGGCTCGATGCGGGCCGTGACCGCGATCTGATGCTGAGGCTGATGCAGCAGGCCTGCGAACTGGATCCCGCGAACCGCCTCTTCCGCGCAGACCTTGCGCGTGCAGTTGCCTCTGGCAGTTGAGCCGTCGCGAGAGGGCCCTGTGCCCGGCAGCCCTTCAGGGTGCTGTCACGCGCTCCCTGAAGGGCTTTGGATGGGCAAGGGGCCCCTTCGAGGCTCAGCGACGGCGGCGACGCGCCAGAGCGAGGCCGACGAAGCCGATGCCCATCATGCCGAGCATGCCCGGCTCGGGCACCTCAGTGCCGCCCGACGTGGACGTGGTGGTGCCGCCGGTCGTCGTGGTGGTGCCGCCAGTCGTCGTAGTGGTTCCGCCCGAGGTGGTGGTGGTCCCGCCCGTGGTCGAGGAGGTGGTCGTGCCGCCCGTGGTGGTGGTGCCACCGGTGGTCGTCGAGCTCGAGGTCGAGCTGCCACACATGGTGCTGCCCGAAGGGTGGCCGCAGTTGCAATAGTGCGTGTGCTGGAACCCGGCCGAGGCCGGGGTTGAAAGCGTGGCCATTCCCAGGAGGGCTGCCGAGGTAAACAGAATACGTTTCATGGTTTGGTCCCTTGTTCCACAAAACAGTGGTTAAACCATGAACAAGCAAGCTTGGTGCCAATTACGTATTTCTGCCGATCTTGTCGGTTAATGCCAGCTTCAATGTAAGCGACTTGTAAGGCGGCTCGACGCTAATGAAAGTTAACTCTGGCGCAGGGCGACATCGCTCATGAAGCGCACATCTTCGCCAGCGGCGAGCCGTTGTGCCTCGCCTGCTACTGCGCCGAGCATGGTCACGAGGTCGTCCTGTTCGGCCTTCGCGAAATTACCTAGGACGTAGCCGGTCACGCGGTCCTTATGGCCCGGGTGCCCGATCCCCAGTCGCACGCGGCGGAAATCCGGGCCGATGTGCTGGTCGATCGAGCGCAGGCCATTGTGCCCGGCATGGCCGCCGCCCTGCTTTACCTTGACCTTGAAGGGCGCAAGATCGAGCTCGTCGTGAAAGACGGTGAGGGCATCCGGCCCCAGCTTGTAGAAGCGCAGTGCCTCGCTCACCGCGCGGCCGCTTTCGTTCATGAAGGTGGCGGGCTTGAGCAGGATCACCCGCTGCGAGCCGATGCGGCCATCCTGCACCCAGCCTTGGAACTTCTTCTGGACGGGGCCGAAAGAATGCACCTCGGCGATCGTATCGAGCGCCATGAAGCCGACATTGTGCCGATGGAGGGCATATTGGGGCCCGGGATTGCCCAGGCCGACCCAGAGCTGCATCGCGGGGGGCTCCTTGGTCAGGTCGCTTCGGGGCGGGGCGCCTTGAGGCTCATGGCGCTTCGGGCAGATCAGGAGGGGTGCCGGGCCCGGCCCCTTCGCTTGGGCGAGAGGGGCCGGTGCGCCATGCAAGTGCGGCGATCACTCCGCCACGGCGAAGCGTTCAGCCGCAAGTCTTGGGTCAGATACGCAGGAAATCAGCGTGGAGCGGACGTTCCGAAACCGGGTGGAACGCGACGTCCTTGGGCTGCGTGCGCACGGTCTGGCCGCCGATGGTGATCTCGATGACCGAATCAAAGAACTTGCCCGTGCCAAGCTGGCGGCGCAGTTCCTTTTCTTCGACGTGGATCGCAACCGGATCCTGATTGCCGCCGTAGATCACGGCGGGGGTGCGGCCTTCGCGACGAAGTGCACGGGAGGCTCCCTTGCCAGCCCGTTCACGCGTCTCGGCCGGCAGATGCAGCGTATCGCTCATGTACCTGTACCTTCACGTTATGTTGTTCAAACGACTTCCCAGCGCCACGCCTCCAGGGATGACCATGCGCGCGAAGAAGCGGCGGCCCTTAGCGTGTACTGCGGAAAAAGCAAGCAGAAGCGGCCTGAAAGCGGCCTCTAGTACACCCGCTTCACCAGCCACCCGCGCGCTTCGAGCAGGTGCGGGAGACCGTCCACGCCCGCCACATGCGCCGCGCCGACCGCGATGAAAGGCTTGGCGCCCGCTTTCAGCATGGCGTTGATCTTGTCTGCCCAGGCCAGGTTGCGCCGGGTGAGCAGCGCGGCGCGCAGTTCCGGGTCGGCCAGAAAGCCGGTCTGCGCCTCGTGCGCGATGCCGAGGTCATCGCCGCGCAGCCAGAGCGCCAGCATGTCCTTGTCATCGTCGCGGTTGTCAGCGGCCTCATGTGCGACTTGCTCCAGCAGCACGGTCTGCGCGCGCGGCGGCAAGGCGTCGAAGATGCCGAACTGGCTGTCGATGGTCTCGAGGCCGGTGATCGGCTTGGCGCCGATCACCTTGCGCAGTTCGGGCTCCACGCCGCTGTCGGGCTCCATGCCTTGCTTGAGCCCGCCGATCGCCGCGATCTGTAGCGCCACGGCCCAGCTTTCCTGATCCTTGAACTGCGCGTCATTCAGCGAAAGGTCCTTGTAGACCCTGGCCATATCGCTGCGGAATTTCGGGCCGACGCGTTCGCTGGGTGGCGGCAGATCGGGCGTGAACGCGAGCTTCCCGAGCGCTTCGCCTGCGACCTGCGGATTGAGCGGTTCACCGATTTCCAGCACGAGCCGGTCCGCCCCCGAAATGGCACCGTCGATCGCAGGGCGGCGCCACTGGGTGCCGCGTGGCAGCGAATGGACGGTGCCGAGCAGCCAGCCATGAACCCCGGTGTTGTCCGAAATCTGCCAGAGCGCGACTTTGGGCGCCTCGTCGGTCGGCGGTTTCGCGGAACCGCAGGCCGCCAGCGCGACCAGCAGCAGGGCGGCGAGGAGTTGCAGGGGGCGGGTGAGGGGGGAGTTTGCACGCATCATCGCCGCACCGGGATGGACCATGCGTGGAGCGCGCGCAAGAACCCCACGGCCCAACCAAGGGTTCCGCCCCGCCTGCCGGTTGATTTGCCTGCCGGTTGATTTGCAAGTGCCAATCGGCCAAAGCGCCCGGGCCATGGCAGACACCGCAAACACCTCAGCCGAACCTCTCAGCGTGCAGGACATGATCCTTGCGCTCCACGCCTATTGGGGCGCCAAGGGCTGCCTGATCCTGCAGCCCTACGACATGCGCATGGGCGCTGGCACGTTCCACCCGGCGACGACCTTGCGCGCGCTCGGGCCGCAGCCGTGGAATGCGGCCTATGTCCAGCCAAGCCGCCGGCCGACCGACGGGCGCTACGGTGAGAACCCGAACCGGCTGCAACACTATTACCAGTATCAGGTCATCATGAAGCCGAGCCCGCCTGACCTGCAGGCGCTCTATCTCGGCAGCCTTGCCGCGATCGGCATCGACCCGTTGCTCCACGATATCCGCTTCGTGGAGGACGACTGGGAATCGCCGACGCTCGGCGCATGGGGGCTGGGCTGGGAAGTCTGGTGCGACGGCATGGAAGTCACCCAGTTCACCTATTTCCAGCAGATGGGCGGTTTTGACTGCAAGCCGGTTGCCGGCGAGCTGACCTACGGCCTCGAACGCCTCGCGATGTACATCCAGGGCGTCGACAACGTCTACGACCTCAAGTTCAATGATCATGGTGTCAGCTACGGCGACGTGTTCCTTGAAAACGAGCGCCAGATGTCGACATGGAACTTCGAGGTGGCTGACACCGAGACGCTGTTCGAAGGCTTCCGCCGCGCCGAGGCCGAGTGCCGCAAGGCGCTGGAAGCGGGCGTTCCCATCGCGGCTTACGAGCAGGCGATCGAGGCGAGCCATCTGTTCAACCTGCTGCAGGCGCGCGGCGTGATCTCGGTGCAGGAACGCGCGAGCTACATGGGCCGGGTGCGCGATCTCGCGCGCGGTTCGTGTGAGGGCTACATGGAGAAGTATCGTCCAGAATGGGAAGCGAAGTTCCCGGGGTGGACGGCATGAGCACCGCTGATTTCCTCCTTGAGCTGCGTTCGGAAGAGATCCCGGCGCGGATGCAGGCTGGCGCGCGCGCCGATCTCGAAAAGCTGTTCCGCCGCGAGATGGAAGCAGCGGGCCTTGCCGTCGGCGCGCTGACGATCTGGTCGACGCCGCGCCGCCTGACGCTGATCGCACGCGGGCTTCCGCTCGCGACCGAGGCGGTGCGCGAGGAGACCAAGGGTCCGCGCACCTCAGCGCCCGAACAGGCGCTCGAAGGGTTCCTGCGCAAGACCGGCCTTGCCAAGGACCAGCTCACCGAACGCGACGGCGTGTGGTTCGCCGTTGTCGAGAAACCCGGCCGCGCTGCCGCTGATGTGCTCGCCGAGGCGATCCCGGCGATCATCCGCGCCTTTCCCTGGCCCAAGTCGCAGCGCTGGGGCGCGGCGAGCCTTCAGCCGGACAGCTTGCGCTGGGTGCGCCCGCTTTCGGGCATCGTCGCGCTGCTCGGCGGTGAAGTGGTGCCCTGCGAGATCGGCGGCATCCACTCCGGCCGGACCACGATGGGCCACCGCTTCCACCATAGCGGCGAGATCGTGATCGACGACGTGGACGACTACGCTGCCAAGCTGCGCGAAGCCCACGTCATTGTCGACCATGCGACGCGCGAAGCCATCGTCCGCGAAGGCGCGCGCAAGGCGGCTGCGGATGCGGGCCTCGTGCTTGTCGAGGACGAAGGCCTCGTCATCGAGAACGCCGGCCTTACCGAGTGGCCGGTGCCGCTGCTCGGCCGTTTCGACGAGGCCTTCCTCGAAGTGCCGCCCGAAGTGATCCAGCTGACGGCGCGCGTGAACCAGAAGTACTTCATCTGCCGTGACAGCGCAGGCCAGCTCGCCAACGCTTTCGTCTGCACCGCCAATATCGCGGCGCACGATGGCGGCGCGATGATCGTTGCGGGCAACCGCAAGGTCCTCGCCGCGCGCCTTTCGGACGCGCGCTTCTTCTGGGAGCAGGACAAGAAGACGAGCCTCGCCGCGCAGGCCGAAAAGCTTGCGCGCATCACCTTCCACGAAAAGCTGGGCACGGTCGCCGACAAGGTGGCGCGCGTGGCGAAGCTTGCAGAATGGCTGGCGGCTGAAGGCGTCGTCCCCGGCTGCGACCCGGCGCAGGCGCGCCTTGCCGCAGAGCTGTGCAAGGCCGATCTCGTCACCGAAATGGTCGGCGAGTTCCCTGAGCTTCAGGGCCTGATGGGCGGCTACTACGCCCGCGCCGAAGGCCTGCCCGACGCCGTCGCCGATGCGATCCGCGATCACTACAAGCCGGTCGGGCAGGGCGATGACGTCCCCACCGCGCCCGTCACGGTGGCCGTCGCGCTGGCGGACAAGCTCGATACGTTGGCCGGGTTCTTCGCCATCGACGAGAAACCGACCGGCTCCAAAGACCCCTTCGCGCTGCGCCGCGCGGCGCTGGGTGTCATCCAGATCCTGCTGGCCGGGAAGGTGCGCTGCAACCTCACCGCCGTGCTGCGAAATGCCATCGCCAGCGTGTTCGCCTCGGTGCTGGACCGGGCGGTGGCGGGTGACGTCAACTTCGCGATCTACATCGAGAAGATCGGCAAGTTGCAGCCGCATCCCGCGCTGCCCACCGATGAATTCACCGCCCGGATTGCGGATTTCACCGCAGAACTCGGCGATTTCGAGATCAAGCTCGAACCTTATTCGGAGCTTGCGCTGGACTTCCTGCGGACTGCGCCCGCCGTTGTGGCCAACACGCCGGCCGCGCTCGTCGCCTTCTTCGCCGACCGCCTCAAGGTGCAGCAGCGCGAAGCGGGCGTTCGGCACGATCTGATCGACGCGGTCTTCGCGCTGGGCAACGAGGACGATCTCGTCCGCCTGCTCGCCCGCGTCCACGCGCTGCAGGCTTTCGTCGGCACCGAGGACGGCGTGAACCTGATCGCCGGCTACAAGCGCGCCGCCAATATCCTCAAGAAGGAAGAGTACGCGCCGCTGGCGGCGGACTACGAGCCCGAACCGGCTGAAGCTGCGCTAGGTGCCTCGCTCGATGCGGCTGAGCCGCGCGCCGAAGCTGCTGTTGCGGCGGAGGATTTCACCGCCGCGATGGCTGCACTCGCAAGCTTGCGCGCTCCTATCGATGCGTTCTTCGAAAGCGTCACGGTCAACGATGCCGACCCGGCCAAACGGGCAGGTCGCCTGGGGCTGCTTGACCGCTTTCGTGCTGCAGTGCACAAAGTTGCGGACTTTTCCCGCATAGAAGGCTAAGGCGCGCCCGAATCCGGGTCTGCCGGGCAAGAATCGTACAAGCAGGGAGCCTGTTGGCCGTATGAGCGCATACGTATTCCATTTCGGTGGCGGTGCCACCAACAGCGATCCCCGCTCGCGCGACAAGACCATCACTGGCGGCAAGGGCGCGAACCTTGCCGAGATGGCGGGCATCGGTCTGCCTGTGCCTCCGGGCTTCACCATCAGCACCGAGGTCTGCACGGCCTACAACGCGGCTGGCAAGAGCTTCGACGATGACTTGCGCGCCGGTGTGGCGGGCGGCGTCGCGCATATCGAAAAGGCGACAGGCCGCGTGTTCGGCGATCCGGCCAATCCGCTGCTGGTCTCGGTCCGCTCGGGCGCGCGCGTTTCGATGCCCGGCATGATGGATACGGTGCTGAACCTCGGCCTCAACGACGTGACCGTCGAAGGCCTTGCCGCCGGCTCGGGCGATGCGCGCTTCGCGTGGGACAGCTACCGCCGCTTCATCCAGATGTATTCGGACGTCGTCCTCGGCCTCGATCATCACCGCTTCGAGGATGCGCTGGAAATCGCCAAGGAAGACAATGGCTTCTTTGCCGATGTCGAGATGGGCGCAGAGCATTGGCAGGCGCTCGTCGGCGAATACAAGGCGATCGTGGCCGAAGAACTCGGCCGCCCGTTCCCGCAGGACGTTCACGAACAGCTCTGGGGCGCGATCGGGGCCGTGTTCGATTCGTGGGAATCGGACCGCGCCAAGGTCTATCGCCGCCTGAACGCGATCCCGCATGATTGGGGCACTGCCGTCAACGTGCAGGCCATGGTCTTCGGCAACATGGGCGAGACTTCGGCGACGGGCGTTGCCTTCACGCGCGATCCCGCGACCGGTGAGCGCGCCTACTACGGCGAATGGCTGGTCAACGCGCAGGGCGAGGACGTCGTCGCCGGCATCCGCACCCCGCAGTACCTCACCAAGGCCGCGCGCGAGCGGGCGGGCGCCAAGCCGCTTTCGATGGAAGAGGCGATGCCTGCCGCCTATGGCGAGCTTGCCCGCGTGTTCGACCTGCTCGAAGCCCACTACAGGGACATGCAGGACATTGAGTTCACCGTCGAGCAGGGCAAGCTGTGGATGCTGCAGACCCGCTCGGGCAAGCGCACGGCCAAGGCTGCACTCAAGATGGCGGTCGACATGGCGCGCGAAGGCCTGATCGACGAGGCGACGGCGGTCAAGCGGGTCGATCCGATGGCGCTCGATCAGCTGCTCCACCCGACACTCGATCCCAGCGCCGCCCGCGATGTGCTGACGCGGGGTCTGCCCGCCTCGCCGGGCGCGGCTACCGGCATCGTCGTGTTCGATGCCGACAGCGCCGAGCGCCGCGCGCAACTGGGCGAGGATGTCATCCTCGTTCGCGTCGAGACCAGCCCTGAGGACATCCACGGCATGCACGCCGCCAAGGGCGTGCTGACCGCGCGCGGCGGCATGACCAGCCACGCAGCCGTCGTGGCGCGCGGCATGGGCCGCCCTTGCGTCTCGGGCGCCTCGGGCCTCTCGATCGACATGGCGACCCGCACCGCCCGCATGGGCTCGCGCGAGGTCAAGGAAGGCGAGGTCATCACGCTCGACGGTTCGAACGGCGATGTCATGCTGGGCGCTGTCCCGATGGTCGAGCCCGAGCTCGTCGGTGACTTCGCCGTGCTGATGGACTGGGCCGACAAGCACCGCCGCATGAAGGTGCGCGCCAACGCCGAAACGCCGCTCGACTGCCAGGTTGCGCGCCAGTTCGGCGCGGAAGGTGTGGGCCTCTGCCGTACCGAACACATGTTCTTCGATGCCGGCCGTATCTCGCTGGTACGCCAGATGATTCTGGCCGAGGACGAAGCGACCCGCCGCCGCGCGCTGGATTCGCTGCTGCCCGAACAGCGTGCCGATTTCACCGCGATCTTCGAGGTCATGGCCGGGCTTCCCGTCACTATCCGCCTGCTCGATCCGCCGCTCCACGAGTTCCTCCCCCACGGCGAAGCGGAGTTCGAGGAACTGTCGGAAGCGACTGGTCTCGGTGTCGATCACCTCAAGCGCCGGGCGGGCGAGCTGCACGAGTTCAACCCGATGCTTGGCCACCGTGGTTGCCGCCTCGGCATCACTTTCCCCGAAATCTACGAGATGCAGGCCCGCGCGATTTTCGAGGCTGCCTGCGACGTGGCTGAAAAGTCTGGCGAAGCGGTGGTTCCCGAAGTGATGATCCCGCTCGTCGCCACCCGGCGCGAGTTGCTCATCCTGCGCGCCCTTGTCGATCGCGCCGCACAGGCCGTGTTCGCCGAAAAGGGCCGCACGCTCGAATACCTCGTCGGCACGATGATCGAGCTGCCGCGCGCCGCGCTCATGGCTGGCGAGATCGCCGAGGAAGCCAAGTTCTTCTCCTTCGGCACCAACGATCTCACCCAGACCACGCTCGGTGTCAGCCGTGACGATGCGGCCCGTTTCCTCGGGCCCTATGTCGAACAGGGCATCTATCCGCGCGATCCCTTCGTCAGCCTCGATATCGAAGGCGTCGGCCAACTGGTCGAGATGGCGGCGGTGCGCGGGCGTGAGACCCGGCCCGACATCAAGCTCGGTATCTGCGGCGAGCATGGCGGCGATCCGGCGTCTATCGCGTTCTGCGAGAAGGTCGGGCTCGATTATGTCTCGGCGAGCCCCTACCGCGTGCCGATTGCGCGGCTGGCGGCGGCGCAGGCTGCCTTGGGTTAAAGCGCCAGGCTGGCAATCACGACGGATTGAGCTTCAGAACTTCGGCGGTCTGACCGTCTTGTTCCAGCCGCTCATCGTCAGGATTGCGAAGCGCTCGGTGACGCGCCCGTCGCTGTCAGCCATCGCTGCAAACGCGGCTTCGGCGCGGGCGAGGCCTGCCTTGCCCAGCAGCGGCCCTGGCCGGGCGAGGCAATTGCCCAATCCCTGCGCGCGCAGATCGGCCACCAGCCGGCGCAAGGTGCTGTAGCGCACGTCGAGCATCCGGCTGTCGCTCATCGGCTGCGCAAAGCCGCAGCGTTGGAGGAGGTCGCCCCCGGCGCGCACGTCGACTTGCGGGTGGATGCGCGCGGCCGGGCGGTCGCCATCGGTTTCGGCCATGATCTGGCGCAGGGCAGGGAGGCTGCCCGCGCCGCACAGGCTCATCACGGCAAGCCCGTCCGGGGCGAGCGCGCGGCGGATATGGAGCATCGCGCCGGGGAGGTCGTTGACCGTGCCGAGCGTGCCAAGCTGGGCGATGAGATCGAAGCCCTGTTCCAGACCGCTATCGGGGAAAGGCAGCTCCTCGTCGATGGCCAGTTCGCCTGTCAACGGCGCCGGATCAGCACGGACGACAGCGCAGCCCTGAGCCTCCAGCGCTGCGGCAAGATACCCGCCCGTATCGCCAACCACCAGCGCGCGCTGCGGCTGGTGACGCAGAAACGAGAGCCGGTCGAGCACGTCCTCGGCCATGTCCTCGGCAAGGTAGCGCGGCGCATCGGCCTGGCGTTCGAGCACGCGCATGCGGGCGCGCATCGCGCGGCGGCGGGCGGGGGCGAAAATGGTGGGGGCCATTTTGGTGGGTGGTGGTGCGCTGGCCATGGCCCATGCCCCTGCCGCGCGGCGCGGCAATTGCCAAGCCCCTCCTGCCCAGACCCTCTTGCAAACCGGCACCGCGCGGCAGACACTCGGGCAATGGCTGGCCCAGCATTCCTGACCCCGATCATCGATCTGGTGTTCCCGCCGCGCTGTCCCCTGTGCGGCGATGCGCTGGCGCAGCAGGGCGGGCTTTGCGCTGCTTGCTGGACCCGCCTTGCGGTGCCGGGGGAGCCTGCCTGCTGCACCTGCCAGCGCCCGCTTGCCGAATCTGTCGTGCGCTCAGGCGAGGTGCAGTGCGCGCCGTGCATGGCAAGCCCGCCGCGCCACGCCGGGATCGCCGCAGCGACGCTCTACAATGATGCCTCGCGTGAGCTTGTGCTGGCATTCAAGCGCGGCAGGCGCATCGCTCTTGCCGATCTGCTCTCGCGCCTGATGGCGCGCCGCCTGCCGCAGCTGGAAGGCGAATGGCTGGTGGTGCCCGTGCCGCTCCATCGCTGGCGCTTGTGGGAGCGCGGGTTCAACCAGTCGGCCCTGCTGGCGGAGCGGATCGCGCGTGCGATAAACCAGCCGCTCGTGGTCGATGCGCTGGAGCGCCGCAAGCGCACGCCCTCGCTCGGCGGGCTGGGCAAGCGTGCGCGGGCGGAGGCGCTGCGGGGGGCGATCATTGCGCACAAGCGTCGCGGCGCGCGGCTCAAGGGGGCGAAGGTGCTGCTGATCGATGACGTGATGACGAGCGGCGCGACAACCGATGCCTGCCTTGCCGCGCTGCGCAAGGCAGGCGCGAGCGAAGTGCGAATCTCGTGTTTTGCCCGCGTGCTCGACGAAGCGCTTGATCAGGCGGGGCGGGAGGACGCGCCCTTGGCCGCGTGATCTGGCAGGCCTCAAACACGAAACGCCCGGAGCGTTAACTCCGGGCGTTCCCGTGACGATACCTTATCGAACCAGAAACCATTCCATCACGGCTTGCCCCTCGCAGCCCCAGCTTCCGCTGGTATGTGACGGCGGATGGTTCCGGCCGAAATCCCTGAGCGTTTTTCCTTCCGGCTGCGCTGCCCTGCCCATTTCGGGGAGCGGCGCCGCCATCGGGCCTCATGTGATACCAACCCTGAACTTTGGCCTTCATGCGTGCGCCCGGGCGTTTGCCTGGTGCGCGGTACGGCTCCCTCAAGCCGCAATGCTTTCTTCCGCGATTGCAGGCTGAGGTTAAAGCATGTTGTTCAACCCCCATGGATTTTGGCAGGGGCATGTGGTTATCCTGCAACAAAATGACACCCGTTCGGGGTCAACCAGCGAAAGGCTTGTCCCATTACCAACCAATCGCCCGAAACGCAGCTGCGCGAGCTGGGATCGGTGTTCATGCCGCGCTTCGATTCTGCCGGACTGGTAACTGCCGTCGCGGTCGATCATGCCAGCGGCAAGCTCCTCATGCTGGCGCATATGGATGCCGAGGCCATCGCCCGCACGCGTGAAACGGGCTTTGCCCATTTTCACTCCCGCTCGCGCGGGCGGCTGTGGATGAAGGGCGAGAGTTCGGGCCATGTCCTCAAGGTGATCGAGATTCGCGTCGATTGCGATCAGGACGCGCTGGAGCTGCGCGTTGAAGCGGCGGGGCCGGCCTGTCATACGCTGGCGCCCTCTTGCTTCTATCGCAGGCTGGGCGCGGATGGCACGCTGGAGCGGATCGAAGGTTGACGCTTACGTAAAGGGTAGTTAGGTCTCGGGGCCATGTCCTCGCGTCCTATCACCACGAGCCCGGATCGCGTCCAGACGGCGCTCCATCCGGCCCGCAGCGGCGATCATACAGGCCATCTGCACCAGCCCGATGCGCTGGCGCGCGAGCAGTTCACCATCTCTGACCTTTCGAGCGAGTTCGGCGTCACCGCCCGTGCGCTGCGCTTCTACGAGGACGAGGGGCTGATCGCGCCAACCCGCGTGGGCCTCGCGCGGATCTATTCCAAGCGTGACAGGGCCCGTCTGGCGTGGATCATGCGCGCCAAGAACGTGGGTTTCAGCCTCTCCGAAATCCGCGACATGATCGATCTTTACGATCTGGGCGATGGCCGCGCCAGGCAGCGGCGCGTCACGATCGACAAGTGCCGTGAGCGGATCAGCAATCTCAAGCGCCAGCAGGCCGATATCAATGCGACGATTGCCGAACTGACGAGCTTCGTCGCGCTGCTGGTTGAGCGCGAGAAGCTGGAAGGCCGTCCGGTCAATCTGGACGGCGACCCTGAATAAGATTTCGAGAGGACCATCCCATGCCCGTTTTCCAGGCGCCGACCCGCGACACCCGTTTTGTCGTCAACGAAGTGCTCGACCTTGAGCGCTACGGGCACTTGCCGGGCTTCGCGGCAGCGACCCGCGACCTGACGGACAGCGTGATCGAGGAAGCCGGGCGCTTCGTGAATGAAGTGGTCGCCCCGCTCAATCTCTCGGGCGATCAGGAAGGCTGCACCCGCCATCCCGATGGCAGCGTGACGACGCCGAGCGGCTTCAAGGAAGCCTATGCCCGCTACATCGAGGCGGGCTGGGGCACTCTGGCGGCGCCGGAAGTCTATGGCGGGCAGGGCCTGCCGCATGTCATGGGCTTTGTGATGGAGGAATACCTCGCCAGTGCCAACCAGGCCTTCGCGATGTATCCCGGCCTTGCCAACGGCGCGATTTCGGCGATCTCGTCGAAGGGTTCGCCCGAGCAGCAGGCGATGTATCTGCCCAAGATGGTGAGCGGCGAGTGGCTCGGCACGATGAACCTGACCGAGCCGCACTGCGGCACGGATCTCGGTCTCATCCGCACCCGCGCCGAACCGCAGGCCGACGGGTCCTACGCCATCACCGGCACCAAGATCTTCATCTCGGCGGGTGACCATGACCTGTGCGAGAACATCATCCACCTCGTGCTGGCGAAGACCCCGGGTGCGCCCGAATCGTCAAAGGGCATCTCGCTGTTCATCGTGCCCAAGTTCCTCGTGAATGCCGATGGCAGCCTTGGGGACCGCAATGCCGTCTCGGTGGGCTCCATCGAGCACAAGATGGGCATCCACGGCAACGCGACGTGCGTGATGAACTACGACGGCGCGAAGGGCTGGCTTGTCGGCGAGGAGAACAAGGGCCTCGCCGCGATGTTCATCATGATGAACGCGGCGCGGCTCGGCGTGGGCATCCAGGGCCTCGCGCAAGCGGAAGCCTCGTACCAGAACGCGCTGCTCTATGCGCAGGAGCGCCGGCAGGGCCGCGCATTGACGGGGCCGGCCGAGCCGCAGCAGAAGGCCGATCCGCTGCTCGTCCATCCCGATGTGCGGCGCATGCTGATGGACGCAAAGATGTTCATCGGCGGCATGCGCGCGCTGTGCCTGTGGGGCGCGTTGCAGGTCGACTTGTCGCACAAGGCCGAGACCGAGGAGGAGCGGCAGGCCGCTGACGACCTCATCAGCCTGCTCACGCCCGTCATCAAGGGCTACGGCACCGACATGGGCTACAAGACCGCGACCGACATGCAGCAGGTCTGGGGCGGGCACGGCTATATCGCCGAAAACGGCATGGACCAGTTCGTGCGCGATGCGCGCATTGCGATGATCTACGAAGGCGCCAACGGCGTGCAGGCGATGGACCTCGTCGGCCGCAAGCTTGCGCTGAACGGCGGCCGGGCGATCCAGCGCTTGTTTGCAGTGATCGATGCCGAATGCGCCGAGGACAGCGCGGACGAGACGGTCAAGCTGGTGGCCGAACGGCTTGGCAAGGCAACTGGCCACCTCAAGGCCGCGACCATGTGGTTCATGCAGCACGCCATGGCCGATCGCAACGCGGTGGGCGCGGGCGCCTATGCCTACATGACGCTGACGGGCGTCGTCTCGCTCGGCCTCATGTGGCTGAGGATGGCCAAGGTCTCGGCCGCCGCGCTGGGCCGGGAAGGCGCGGACAAGGCGTTCTATGAAGCCAAGCTGCTCTGCGCCAAGCACTGGGCGCTGCGCTTTGCCCCGCAGGCGGGATCGCTGCGCTATGAAGTCGAAGCCGGTGCGGAGACGGTGATGGGGCTGACCGCAGAGCAGTTCGCCGCCTAGAAGACCTCGGCAAACAGTCCCATCAGCGCGGCCCAGCTCTGGCGGTCGGCGCTGGCGTCATAGCCGATCGCCGGCACCCCGCGCTCGTCGCTGCCGGGATCGGTGAAGCCGTGCTTCACGCCGCTATAGGCATGGAAGTGCCAGTTCGCCCCGGCGGCGTCCATTTCCTCCCAGAACGCCGTGACCTGCGAGCGGGGTACGAGCGGATCGGCGTCACCATGGCAGACTAGGATGCGCGCCTTCACTGCGCCGGGCGCAGCGGGCCTTCCGGTGTCGAGAATGCCGTGGAAGCTTGCTGCCAGCACGAGATCGGCACCCTCACGCGCGAGTTCGAGCGCGGCTTGGCCGCCCATGCAGTAGCCGATGGCAGCGGCCTTGAGGCCTTGCGCCTCGGGCAGTCCGGTCAGCGCGGCAAGCGCGGCACGGAGGCGGGCGCGGTAGCCATCGACCGAGCCGCGCAGCACGGCTGCAAGCTGCATCGAATGTTCGAAATCGCGCACCGGTTCGCCGTAGAAATCGGCGACCATCGCGATGTAGCCCGCATCTGCCAGCATCGCCGCGCGGCGCTCCATCGGCGGATTGGGGTTCATGATCGTCGGCAGCACGAGGACCGCGCCGCGCGCCGTACCGACGGGGCGGGCAAGCCACCCCGTCAGCTGTGTCGCTCCATCGCAATAGGCGATCTTTTCGAGCGCCATCCGACTCACTCCGGCAGGAAGTCCGGCACCGAGAGATAGCGCTCGCCGGTGTCGTAGTTGAAGCCGAGCACGCGGCTGCCGGCGGGCAGTTCGGGCAGCTTCTGGGCGATGGCAGCGAGCGTCGCGCCCGAGCTGATGCCGACGAGCATGCCTTCCTCGCATGCAGCGCGGCGCGCCCATTCCTTGGCGTGGGCCGGATCGACCTGAATCGCGCCGTCGATGGCCTGGGTATGGAGGTTGCCCGGGATGAAGCCCGCGCCGATGCCCTGGATCGGATGCGGCGCCGGCTGGCCGCCCGAGATGACCGGCGAGAGCGTGGGCTCGACTGCCCAGGCCGTCATCTTCGGCCAGTGGCCCTTGAGCATTTCGGCGCAGCCCGTGAGGTGCCCGCCTGTGCCCACGCCCGTGATGAGTGCATCGATCGGCGTTTCGGCAAAGTCCGCCAGAATTTCCGCGGCGGTGGTCCGCACGTGGACGGCGACGTTGGCCGGATTGTCGAACTGACCGGGCATCCACGCGCCGGGAGTCTCCTCGACGATTTCAAGTGCGCGGGCGATGGCGCCCTTCATGCCCTTTTCGCGCGGGGTCAGGTCGAAGCTCGCGCCATAGGCAAGCATCAGGCGCCGCCGCTCGAGCGACATCGATTCGGGCATGACGAGGATGAGCTTGTAGCCCTTGACCGCAGCAACCATGGCCAGACCGATGCCGGTGTTGCCCGAGGTCGGCTCGACGATGGTGCCGCCGGGCTTGAGGCTGCCGTCAGCCTCCGCAGCCTCGATCATCGCCAATGCGATGCGGTCCTTGATCGAACCGCCGGGATTGGTGCGTTCGCTCTTCACCCATACCTCGTGGTCGGGAAACAGGCGGGAGAGGCGAATGTGCGGGGTATTGCCGATGGTGGCGAGAATATTGGCCGCTTTCATGTCGCTTCCTTCTGGTGAAGTGTCTTGTCTGCAAACGTGCGTACGAGTCGGAGTTCGGGGAACCAGACCGCCCACAACGCGGTGATGACTATCGCACCCACGCCGCCGAATACAACCGCTCCGGTTGCGCCCAGCAGTGCCGCCGCGACGCCTGACTGCATTTCGCCCAGCTCATTGGAGGCCGAGATCGCCAGGCCCGAAATGGCCGAAACCCGCCCGCGCACGGCGTCTGGCGTATGCAACTGGACGAGCGTGTTGCGGATGAACACCGAGACCATGTCCGCCGCGCCAAGCGAGGCAAGCATGAGGAGCGAGAAGAAATAATCGCGGCTGAGGCCGAAGCCGATCGTCGCCGCGCCGTAGACGGCAACCGCGATCAGCATCTTTGCGCCGACACCGCTTTCGATGGGCCTGCGGGCCAGCAGCAGCGCCACGATCACCGCGCCCGCACCCGGTGCAGCGCGCATGATGCCAAGGCCATTGGCACCGACATGATGGCCGCCGATCATCAGGATGTCGCGCGCATAGACCGGCAGCAGCGCCGTCGCGCCGCCCAGCAGCACCGCGAAAAGATCGAGCGTGACGCAGCCGAACAGGAAGCGGTCGTGCCACACGAATGTCAGCCCGCCGACAATCTGGGAAAGCGGATGCGCGCGCTTGTTTTCCTCCGGCGGGGGCAGGGGCCGGATGCGGAAGACCGAGAGGGTGGCCAATGCCAGCAGCACCGCCGAAATGGCATAGGGAAGCGCGGGTAGCTGGGCAAAGAGCAGGCCGGCAATCGCAGGGCCGCCAACCGATCCCGTTTGCCACGCCATCGAATTGATGGCGACCGCACGTGGCATCAGCCGCACCGGAACGACATTCGGCGCGATCGAGGCCATCGCCGGGCCGATGAATACGCGCGCTGTCCCGTGGAGTGCGCCAAGCGCGAAAAGCAGCGGCAGATTGAGATGCCCGGCAATGGTCGCCAGCATCAGCACGAGCGCCACGACCATATCGATCCCGACCGCAGACCCGGCGACTATGCGCCGATCATAGCGGTCCGCGATCAGCCCGGCGAGGGGCGTGAGCAGCAGCACCGGCAGGAACTGCGCGAGCCCGAGCAGGCCGAGCTGGAACGCCGCCGTGCCGATGCTCATGCCATACTGGCTGCGCGCGACATCGTAGAGCTGATAGCCCAGCACCACGACCATCCCGGTCGTCGCAAACACCGACAGGAACCGCGCCAGCCAGAAGCGGCGATAGTCCGGGATGTCGAGCGGAGAGCGAGGTTCGTCTGCTGGCAGGGTCACACCGTCCGAATGGCAGCGCGGCGCGCCCTTGCCAAGCAAGCAAAACTAGGAAGCGGTTATTCCTAGATTTTCAGCGTCGCGGTCAGCCGGATGTCGCGCCCGGCAATCGGCACGAAATCGCGCGTTTCCGAGGTGGCGAGGCGGCCTACCGTGTCGAACAGGTTGTCGCCCGAAAGGATCAGCGCGAGCGGCCCATTCTTGCCGAGCGGACGCCAGGTCACGGCTGCGTTGAGCAGCGTGTAGCTGTCGACCGGGCTCTCGTAGGTGGTCACCCTGTCCTGCCGGGCGTGAACGATCGCTTCCACGTTCGCAGCAATCCGGTCGGATTCGTAAGTCACGCCGCCCCGCACGCGCAGCGGCGGGATGCGCGGGGCAGGGCCCGATCCGGTCAGCGAGGCGTGGACATAGTCGACCGCCCCTTCGACCGAGAGCGAGCGGCCATCATGCCAATCGAGCGCCTTCCACGATCCTTCGGCTTCGAGACCGCGGAACTTCGCGGGCAGCTGGATGTACTGGTAGACCGGCGCGCCCTCGATCTGCTCGCCGGTCGGGATCGGTGCGATGAAGTTGCTGAAATCGGTGGCATAGGCCGTGAAGGCACCGGCAAAGCGGTCGCCATGATATCGCAGGCCTGCCTCGACAGTGTTGCTGCGTTCGAGCCGGAATGCCGGATTGCCGCGCTCGTACGACTGCGTCGCGTCGTGGAGGCCGTCGATGTAGAGTTCTTCCGCCGTCGGCGCGCGCTCGCCGTGGGTGGCCGAAAGGCTCAGCGTGACCCGCTCCACCGGGTGCCAGGCAACACCCGCACCGGCGGCAAAGAGATCGAAGCTGCGACCGGCATCGGCTGCACCAAGGCCCTTGGGCTTCACCGAGACATGCTCGCCGCGCAGGCTGCCTTCGAGATCGAAGTTGCCCAGCGAGAGCTGCTGGCGGGTGAAGCCTGCCACGCGCTCCGTGACCGAGTCCGGCAGCAGTGGCTCGCCGATGATGCGGAAGTTGCGCGTGCTGTACTGCACGCCGCTCTCGCCGCGCCAGCCACCGTGGCGGGCCTGCTTGAGCACGAGGCGCGATTCGATCGCGCGGTTGAAGAAGCGGGTACCGGCAACGCCGTCCTCGATTTCGGCATGCGTGTAATCGCCATAGGCGACGCGCGCCTCGAGCTGGTCGAAGAAGCCGCCGAGATTGACGCTGCCGCGCAAGTCATAGCGCGTCTGGCGCAGCGAGAGCGAAACCGGATCCGGCGCGTTCGTCGAGGGACGTGGCGGGATGCCGTAGTCGCTCGTCAGCCGCTGGACCGAGATGCCGAGCGAACCGCCCGCGTCGATGAAGGCAAGCCCCGCGCCGAGCGTGGAGCCGCGCGCCCACGAGTTGGCAAGGCGCCCGCGCGCATCGAGCCCGGCGGTGAGGTTCGCCGCGCCGTCGGTATCACCCGCCGCGATCAGGTCGCTGACGTCCGCCTGCAGGCGGGTGCGCAACGGATCGGAGACGACATTGCCGCCGATCCGCACGTCGCCGGCGCGATTGTACGAAGCATCGAAGTGCGCGGCGAGGCGGGGCGCAAGAGCCACGTCCACCGCGCCGCCGAGATTCACCGAATCCGCCGCCGAGCCGTAGGCGCCGAGTGCGTTCACGCTGATGGGCTTGTCCGGCACGCGGCGCGGAATGCGCAAGTCGAGCGCATTGACGGCGCCGCCGGCCGGGTCAGCCGCATAGAGCAGCACTTCCGGTCCATGCAGCACTTCGATCTGATCGACGTTGAGCGTGTCGATGGCAACGCCGTGGTCAGCCGAGACCGAGCTGGCGTCGAGCGAACCCAGCCCGTCGGTCAGCACCTGCACGCGCGGACCGTCGAAGCCGCGCAGCACCGGACGCGAGGCGCCGGGCGCGAAGCCACTGGTCGAAACGCCGGGCAGGTGAGCCAGTACGCTGCCGATCTGGGCCGCGGCGCGGCGCGCGAGATCTTCGCCGTTGATTACGACGGGCGCGACAATCGCATCGCGGTCGCCAGAGATCAGGCGGCCGGTGACGACGATGGGGGCATGCCCGGCATCGTCGGTCTGCATCGTATCGATCTGGCCCGGCTGGGGCGGCTGCGTCGTGCCCGAAGCCGCTGCGGCAGGACCGACCGGCTCTTCCCCGGCGGCAAGGGCGGGATTGGAAATGACGAGAAGCATGGCGCCGAGCGCAGTGCTGGCTGCAAGCGTGGACTTGTGCATGTAGAACACCCGAAGCGTTTGTTTCGGGCGCTGCTTTAGCGTGATGATATAATATCACAAGATCAAATCGGCAGAATGCGCTGATTGAGCGCACAGCCGTTGCTGCACTGCATCAACGGTTGCGGAGAAGCCTCGAGTTGGGCTGCAACGACTTGATCATCATCAGGAAATCGTCACCGCGCAGGATGCGCTCGAACTGGAAGCCGGCCCGGGTGCTGTCGCTCCAGACGAGGAATGCCTCGATCCGTCCGATGTGGTTGAGCCGGATCGTGAGACGCTCACCGCGCTGGAGAGCGACCTCGCCCTTCACCATGAAGCCGGTGGTCGAGATGTTGATGACATGCAGCATCACATCTCCGAGCCGGCGATGTTCGCCGATCAGAGGCAAGTCAACGGGATGGCGAGCCGAAAGCCGCTGGTCGGTGACGGAAAGCTGTGCGCCGCTGGCCATGATAACTCCTCGTGATGGTCAAGCACGAGTGGTTCTGCCGGGAATTGGCTGATATTTAGTAAAGGACCGGCAGCTTGTTGCCGGTTTCCGGTAACAACTTGCCGGTTAACGGCAAACCCTTGCCGGAAGGCCCCTATTGATCAGGCAGGGCGCAGAACGCCGTGCTTCTTCTTGCCCGAGGAAACGCGGATTTCGTTACCATCCAGTGCGATGACGAAGGCCTCGTCAGTAACTGCCTCGCCTTCCACCCGCGCACCGCCGCCAGCGATGAGGCGCTTTGCCTCGCCGCGGCTCGCCGCAAAACCGAGGCCGATCAGGGCATCGATCAGGGCGATGCTGCCCTCAGCCACTGCGAGCGAGGGCAGATCCTGCCCGACGCCGCCGCCAGCGAAAGTTGCTGCCGCAGTCGCTTCAGCGGCGGCTGCCGCTTCGGCGCCGCGCACGAGCCGCGTCACTTCGTTGGCCAGCACGACCTTGGCCGCGTTGATTTCGCTGCCGCCGAGCGATTCGAGGCGGGCGATCTCGTCCAGCGGCAGATCGGTGAACAGGCGCAGGAAGCGGCCGACATCGCGGTCGTCGACATTGCGCCAGTATTGCCAGAAATCCCACGCAGGCAGGGCATCATCGTTGAGCCAGACGGCACCGGCCGCCGTCTTGCCCATCTTCGCGCCGTCCGCCGTGGTCAGCAGCGGCGTGGTGAGGCCGTAGACTTCGGTGCTTTCCATCCGGCGGGTCAGTTCGATCCCGTTGACGATGTTGCCCCACTGGTCCGAGCCGCCCATCTGCAACCGGCAGCCGGCGGTGAGCGCCAGCTCGCGGAAATCGTAGGCCTGCAGGATCATGTAGTTGAATTCGAGGAAAGTCAGCGGCTGCTCGCGCTCGAGCCGCAGCTTGACGGAATCGAAGGTCATCATCCGGTTGATCGTGAAGTGCGGGCCGACCGTGCGGAGGAGATCGACATAGCCGAGCTTGCCGAGCCAGTCGTCGTTGTCCACCATCACCGCATCGGTCGGGCCGTCGCCGAAGGTCAGCAGCTTTTCGAATACGGTGCGGATCGAGGCGATGTTAGCCTTGATGCCCTCAGTCGTCAGCATCTTGCGGCTCTCGTCCTTGCCGGACGGATCGCCCACCTTGGTCGTCCCGCCGCCCATCAGCACGATCGGCTTGTGCCCGGCCTGCTGGAGGCGGCGCAGCATCATGATCTGCACAAGGCTGCCGACGTGGAGCGATGGCGCGGTTGCGTCGAAGCCGATATAGCCCGGCACGATCTGCTTGGCGGCAAGCGCATCGAGGCCCTCGGCATCGGTGACCTGGTGGATATAGCCGCGCTCGCTGAGCAGGCGGAGGAGAGATGAGGTGTACTGCGTCATGACGCGGCGCGCCTAGCACGAAAGATCGGGGCTTGGAAACGTTCGACCTGACCGCACATTCCGCACATCCGGCCAAGTTTGTGAGCGCGGTGGCGGCGCGCATCCTGTCGCTGGACGCCAACTGGCTCACGCTGCGCTGGAAGGTGGAGGGGGCAGGCGCGCTGGTCGTGCCGCCCTTCGCCGGGCGGGCGCGGACCGATGGCCTGTGGCAGACGACCTGCTTCGAGCTTTTCGTCAAGGCGCCGGGCGGAGAAGCCTATGCCGAGTTCAACCTCTCACCCTCCGAGCGCTGGGCGGCCTATGACTTCGCCGGCTACCGCGCCGGCATGGCGCAGCGGCCGGTGGAGCGCGCTCCGGTATGCACCCCGCGCCGCGGTGGTTCGGTGCTGATCTTCGATGCCGCGATCCCGGCGAGCGCGCTGCCGTCGCTGCCCTGGGCTTACGGGCTGACGACGGTGATCGAGGAGGAGGGAGGGCACAAGTCCTACTGGGCCATCGCGCATCCTCCTCACAAGCCCGACTTCCACGATCCGGCTTGCTTCGCTGCGACGCTTGCGGCACCGCAGCCTGCATGAAATTCGGTATCGATCGCCTGCTCGCCGAGCCCGCGCTGCGGGCCCCGCTCGAAGGCAAGCGCGTGGCGCTTGTTGCCCATCCCGCTTCGGTGACGGAGGGGCTGGTCCATTCGCTTGATGCGCTGGCGGCTTGCCCGGGGATCACGCTGACCGCCGCCTTCGGGCCGCAGCACGGCCTGCGCGGCGACAAGCAGGACAACATGGTCGAGACCGAGGATTTCATCGACCCGGCGCTCGGCGTGCCGGTGTTCAGCCTCTACGGCGAAGTGCGGCGGCCCACGGCGCGGATGATGGACAGCGCGGATGTGTTCCTGTTCGACCTGCAGGACCTTGGCTGCCGGATCTATACCTTCGTGACGACGCTGCTCTATCTGCTCGAGGCAGCGAGCGGCACCGGCAAGGCGGTGTGGGTGCTCGACCGGCCCAATCCGGCGGGCCGCCCGGTGGAAGGCACGACTTTGCTGGCGGGCTGGGAAAGCTTTGTCGGCGCGGGGCCGATGCCGATGCGGCATGGGCTGACGCTGGGCGAGATGGGCCGCTGGTTCGTTGATCACTTCAAGCTCGATGTCGACTACCGCGTCATCACGATGGAAGGGTGGCAGCCCGAAGGGCCCGGTTTCGGCTGGCCGGAAAGCCGCATCTGGATCAATCCCTCGCCCAATGCGGCGAGCCTCAACATGGCGCGCGCCTATGCCGGCACGGTGATGATCGAAGGCGCGACGGTTTCGGAAGGGCGCGGCACGACGCGGCCGCTCGAAGTGTTGTTTGGCGCGCCGGACGTGGATGCCAAGGCGGTGCTGGCCCAAATGCAGGCCTTCGCGCCGGAGTGGCTGGCGGGCTGCGCCTTGCGCGAATGCTGGTTCGAGCCGACGTTTCACAAGCATGCGGGCAAGCTCTGCAACGCGCTGATGGTCCATGCCGATGGCCCGTTCTACGACCATCATGCGTTCCGGCCCTGGCGCCTGCAGGCGCTGGCGTTCAAGGCGATCCGGCAGCTCTACCCGGACTATCCGCTGTGGCGCGACTTTCCCTACGAGTATGTGTTCGACAAGCTGGCGATCGACGTGATCAATGGCGGGCCGGGGCTGCGGACCTGGGTGGACGATCCGGTCAGCACCGCGGCTGATCTGGAAGCGCTGGCGGGGCCGGACGAGGCGGCCTGGCTGGAGACGCGCAAGCCTTATCTTCTGTACTGAAGCGGGACAGAAGTCCGCCAGGTTGACACAGTTGACACTGTCCTGAGGAGAAACTCCGGGGGCGGTTTTTTCGGGCTTCCGGCATGGCCGCGCAGGCCGCGTGAGGTGCTGCGGCAAGCCCAGCATGAGCGGGAATGGGCCGGGTTCACAGGTTCAAAGAGCAGAGCTGGATTTTACGCCAGATGGCGGGCTGTAGGACAGCGGTTTGTAGTCGGAGCCCGCTTCTTAACGGGGATTTGAGGGCTAGCGCGGGTGCGATGTTCCATCGGGCGGCTGGTGGCGGCTGACGCGGTGGGGCACACTCCGATCATCGTGACGCATTCGGAAGGCACAAGCATGGTTGAAGCACGGTGGAACGGCGCAGTGATTGCGCAGAGCGATGATACGGTTGTGGTTGAAGGCAACCACTACTTTCCCCTTGAAGCGGTCGATCCGGCGGTGCTGAAGCCCAGCGCGACGACCACCATGTGCCCGTGGAAGGGCACGGCGCAGTATTATACGCTGCTGGTTGACGGGGCGGAGAACCGCGACGCGGCGTGGTTCTATGCCGAGCCCAAGGAGAAGGCCGCCGCGATCAGGGGGCGGGTGGCATTCTGGAAGGGTGTGACGGTGGGGTGATTTTACCCCTCCGACCCGCCTGCGGCGGGCCACCTCCCCATTTGCACTTCGTGAAAATGGGGAGGAAGAAGTAGGTTCTCCCCATTTTTGCGCAGCACAAATGGGGAGGTGGCAGCCCGCAGGGCTGACGGAGGGGTTCTTCAGCGCCAGACGGGCGCGCGCTTCTCTAGAAACGCTTCGATGCCTTCGGCGGTGTTATCGTCCATCATGTTCTGCGCCATGACTTCGGCGGCGAGGGCATAGGCCTCTGCGCGGTGGACTTCGCGCTGGGCGTAGAACAGCGCCTTGCCGCGGCGGATGGCGTCGGGGCTCTTGGCGGCGATAGTGGCGGCGAGCGTGTCGATAGCGCTGTCGAGCTGGTCGGCGGGGACGGCGTGGTTGATCAGGCCCCAGTCCTCTGCCGTCTGGGCGCTGATGAATTCGCCCGTAACCAGCATTTCGAACGCAGGCTTGGCCGGCACGTTGCGGGTGAGGGCAACGGCTGGCGTCGAGCAGAACAGGCCGACATTGATGCCCGAGACGGCAAAGCGCGCATCCTGGCTGGCGATGGCGAGATCGCAGGCGCCGACAAGCTGGCAACCGGCGGCGGTGGCGATGCCGTGGACGCGGGCGATCACGGGGACGGGGAGCGCGACGATGGCTTCCATCACCTCGGCACAGGCGGCGAAGAGGGTGCGGTAGTAATCCAGCCGCCGCTGGCCGTGCATCTGGCGCAGGTCGTGGCCCGCGCAGAAGGCCTTGCCGGCGCCTGACAGGACGACGCAGCTGATCGAGGTGTCGCCCGCGAGGCTGGTCAGCTCCCCCTTGAGTGCAGCGAGCAGGTCTTCGCTCAGCGCGTTGTACTGGTTCGGGCGGTTGAGCGTGAGATCGACGCGGGTGCCGGTGCGCTGCACGGTGAGAATTTCATTGTCGGACACGGGGCACCCTCTCCATTGTTTTGTGGCCCATTCTTCTGGGGCTTTGTACGCCTGTGGGGGCGGGGATCAAGTCAGGCACAATACCCCTCCGTCATTCGCTTCGCGAATGCCACCTCCCCATTTGCACTTCGTGAAAATGGGGAGGAAGAGGGTGGTCCTCCCCGTTTTTGCGAAGCACAAACGGGGAGGTGGCCTGCCGCAGGCAGGTCGGAGGGGTTCTTGTTCAGTGCTTCTTGCGGGTCAGTTCGCGCATGGCCCCGTCCAGCCCCTCAAGCGTCAGCGGGAACATCGAGCCGCCGACCAGATCCTTGATCATCTTGGTGGACTGCGAATAGTTCCACTGCTTCTCGGGCACCGGATTGAGCCAGACCGTGGCGGGGTAGGTCTGCGCCACGCGGTGGAGCCAGACTGCGCCGGCTTCCTCGTTGAAGTGCTCGACCGAGCCGCCGGGGTGGCTGATTTCGTAAGGGCTCATTGCCGCATCGCCGACGAACACGATCTTGTAATCGTGACCGTACTTGTGGAGCAGATCCCAGGTGTTGGTCCGTTCCGACCAGCGCCGCTTGTTGTCCTTCCACACGCCTTCGTAGAGGCAGTTGTGGAAGTAGAAGAACTCCATGTTCTTGAACTCGGCGGTGGCGGCGCTGAACAGCTCCTCCACCAGCTTGATGAAGGGATCCATCGAGCCGCCGACATCGAGGAACAGCAGCAGTTTGACCGCGTTGCGCCGTTCGGGCCGCATGCGGATATCGAGCCAGCCCTGCTTGGCGGTGCCTTCGATGGTGCCTGGCAGATCAAGCTCGTCGGCATGGCCCTCGCGCGCGAAGCGGCGCAGGCGGCGCAGCGCGATCTTGATGTTGCGGGTGCCGAGTTCCTTGGTGTTGTCGAGATTGGCGAACTCGCGCTTTTCCCAGACCTTGATCGCGCGGCCGTGCTTGCTT
>CANGJI010000023.1 GCA_947454135.1 Sphingomonadaceae bacterium | reverse complement strand
GGGTAGTCGGCATCGTCGCGTCGCAGATCAGCGTGACATGGGCGCCGGCATCACTGAGGCCGGTGACGGTATCGGGGTGGCGCAGCATCTCCTCGAGCACGGCGAGGCTCTTGGGCTGGTTGTCACGCGTCAACGCCTGGAAGCTGCGGCCTTCATCCTCGAGCATGGCGTCATAGAGGTATTCAAGCGCATCGCGGCCCTCGGCCTTGGCCCTGGCGCCAATCGAGGCTGATTTTTCGGCTTCGAGGTTGATCGGCTCGGTCAGCGGATAGAGGCTCGCGGCGCCGCGCCGGAACAGGCCGTAGACGTTCTGCATCGAACCCGGCGCCTCATGCGGCACGTCGCGTTCGGCAAGGATCTGCCGCTTGAGCTCGGGATCGCGCATCGCCTTGACGCGCTCGGCGAGCGGCAGGTCCGCCAGCTTCTCGAGGTAGGTCGGGCGGCGCATGAAGGCGTGATAGCTCGACAGGCCGTGGATGAACCCGATGATGCGCGAGGGGACTTGCGGGAAGAGATGCGCGCCGCCGGCATTGGCCTCGCGGCAGCGGTCCAGCATCTGGCGCCAGAGGTCAGGCGCGTATTCGCGGATCTCGACCAGCGTGAAGGTCAGCGGGCGGCCGCTTTCTTCGGAGATACGGCGGAACAGTTCGAGCTCGGCCAGCGGCTCGCTGCGTTCGCCGCCGAGTGCTTCGAGCTTGCCGACGGTGCCCGCCGGGATCGCCTCGATCACCCCCTTGCCGAGCTTCCTGAAGCGGCGGGCGATGGCGAGGAGTTCTTCCTCCGGCGCGAACGTGCCCGGCACCGGTTCGCCCCACAGGGCGCGGTGGCCGATGGTGCGCGAAGTGGAAAAGCCCACCGCACCCGCAGCGACGGCTTCCTCGACGAGGTCGGCAATGCGCTCGATTTCCTCGGGGCTGGCGTCCTCATTGGTCCGCCCGCGCTCGCCCATCGCATAGTAGCGCACCGCGCCGTGGGCGATCTGCGCGCCGACGTCGATCGCGTATTTGCGGGAGGCGATGTAATCCATGTATTCGGGGAAGCTCTCCCAGCGCCCCCATTCGATCCCTTCGTAGAGCGCGGTGCCGGGGATATCCTCCACCCCCTCCATCAGCTCGATGAGTTCCTTTTCCTGGCCTGGCCGGACGGGCGCGAAGCCGACGCCGCAGTTGCCCATGACGACCGTGGTGACGCCGTTGTGCGAGGAGGGTGCGAGTTCGTCGTCCCAGCTCACCTGCCCGTCATAATGGGTGTGGATGTCCACCCAGCCGGGGGTGACGATATGGCCGTCCGCATCGATCTCGCGCCGCGCGGTGCCGGAAATCTTTGGGGCCACCTCGGTGATCACCCCGTCCTTGAAGGCCACATCGCCGATGAACGGCGCGGCGCCCGAGCCGTCGACGATCTTGCCGCCACGGATGATCACGTCCTGCATCTGGCTCTCCCTCCAGTCTTGTTCAGGCCGAAGCTAGGGCAAGGCGAGGCACAGCGCCCCCCACAAAAATGCTCAGCGCACCACTTCGCCGCCCTTCATCACGTGGGCGACCTTCGTCAGCACGGTGATGTCTGTCGTGGGGTCTCCCGGCACGGCGATCATGTCGGCATAGTGTCCCGGCGAAAGCGCGCCGACGTCCTTGCCCCAGCCCATGAGCTCCGCCGCGCTGGTCGTGGCGGCCTGAATGGCCTGCATCGGCGTCATCCCGAAGCGCACCATATAGGCGAACTGGCGGGCATTCTCGCCGTGAGGGAAGACCCCGGCATCCGTGCCGAAGGAGAGCCGCACACCCGCCTTGACCGCCTTGCGGAAGCCTTCGCGCTGGGCCTCGGTGGTCTCGTCGTTCTTGCGCAGGTAGTTCTCGGGCCAGTGTTCGCGCCGACCGACATCGGCGATGTAGTCGCCGTTGTAGACGTCCATGTCGAGCCACACGCCCTTGGCCTTGGCGAGCGCGATGCCCTCATCGTCGATCAGGCTGGCATGCTCGATCGAGCGCACGCCGGCCCGGATCGCGGACTTGATCCCAGCCGCGCCGTGGGCATGCGCAGTGACCCACGATCCGCGCGCAGCGGCGACTTCGACTGCGGCGCGCATCTCGTCCTCGGTCAGCTCCTGCTGGCCAGCCTCGGTGCCGCTGGCGAGCACGGCGCCGGTGGCGATCAGTTTGATCGAATCCGCGCCGTGCTGGAACAGGTAGTTCACCTTGGCGCGCGCATCCGCCGCGTCGGTCACCACACCCGCGCGCAGGTCTTCCGGAATGCGCACGTCGGGCGAGAAGCCGGTAACTTCGCCGCCGCCGCCCGGCACCGTGACATAGGCGCCGACGGCCTGCATGCGCGGGCCGATCACGTCGCCCCGGTTGATCGCATTGCGCAGTTCGACATCGGCGAACGCGCGGAAAGAGCCGACATCGTGAACCGTGGTGAAGCCTGCCATCAGCGTGGTGCGGGCATTGCGTGCGCCGATATAGGCGATCTCCATCGCCGAATGGAGCAGCGGCTCCGCCACGTTCGACGTCTGCCCTGTATCGGCAAGGTGGACGTGGCAATCGATGAGGCCGGGCAGGACGGTGAAAGCCGACCAATCGACCAGCCTGGCCCCTCTTGGCACCGCACCATTAGGCAGGACGGCAGCGACCCGGCCATCCTCCACCTTGAGCAGCCGCGCGCCCAGCACCGTGCCCGCTTCCGGATCGACGAGGTGCCCGGCGCGGACATAGAGCGTTTCGGCATGGACAGGGCCGGCGATGAGCGCCAGCGCGGCGGAGGCGAACAGGGTGCGGATCATGATGGCCAGCCTGCCCGATCCTGACCTGCTTGGCGAGAGCAAGCTGGCGGATCAGGACGCCGGATTGTTCTTCGCCATTGAGCGTCACGAGCTCGAAGTCCTTTCCCGCCTTTGGAACGCCAGACAAGCGGAATCGCGGCAAGTCAGAGCGCGGCGACAGCGGTGCGGGCTTCGAGCGCGGCGAGATCTGGGGCAGCGCGTTCGGCCGCGCTGCGCACTTCGGCCAATTCGGCTGCCAGTTCGCGCAGCAAGACCGCGCGCCGCTCGAGCCGCGCCGCATTATCGAACGCGACGCCGGGGCGCTTCGAATAGGTGTTGAACAGCGGTCCGCGCACCGCCGCCGCGATCCGCGCCGGCTCTGCCTGCCGCCCGAGCCGAGGGGCGAGAGCGGCCAGGACGGGCGCGGGCTCAGCATAGAAGCGCTCGGCATCGAGCGTGCAGGCCGCTGGCAGCACGGCAAGCGCATCGGCAAAGGCGCGCATCTGCCACAGCCACAGTGCGGCAAGGCATTCGGCATCGCCCGCACCTGCGGGGACGGCGGCAAAGCGCGCGGCGATGTCGCGCACCCAGCCGCGGTGTTGCGGGCTGCGCAGGACCGCGAGCGCATAATCTTCAAGGCTGAGGTGGAGGAAGACAGCAGGGGCGGCGGGATCGGCGGCGGCAATCGCCGGCAGCAGAGCGTTGACCGGAACGTTGGCCTTGATCAGCGTCGGCTCTTCCCCGCCATAGCGCCGCGACAACATGGCGAGCACCAGCTGCAGGCGCGCAGGATCGGGCGCAAAAGCCAGCTGGCGCAGCGCCATCGGCTCGCGCAGCACGAGGCCGGACGAGATGGCTTCCAGCGCGCGAGCAAGCAGGGTCGAGCCGCAATGAGCAACATGGAAGATCCATGCCGTGGTGCGCGGCGGCGGCGCGGCCTCGGCCAGTTGTGCTACGGGAAGCAGCGCGGCGCCCTCGCGCGCCGACGATATCCTCGCATCGAGGAAGATCGAGCGCGCATAGGCCGCACGGTCCATCGGCACGATCACCGCATCCCCGCCCTCGAAGGAATGAAGGTAGTGATCCGGCGAGGCGGCAATGGCTGCGGGCGTGAGCTGCATTGTGGTGCCATAGCGGGGTTTGTGGTGTTGCGGGAGGGGCCGGGGCTGGGTTAGGCCGCTGGGCACGATGATCCAGATCGATCCCCCTAGCTCCGGACGCCCTTATGCGGTCGTCACGCCCTCGGGCAGCGAGGCACTCGGAGCCATCGATCCCGCGCGCATCGAAGCCGCCTACAAGGCCCACGGCGCGCTGCTGTTTCGGGGCTTCGGCGCCGATCTCGATGCCTTCCGCCGCTTTGCCCGCAGCCTCTGCGCCACAGCGGTGATCAACGAGACACCGGGCCGTGCGGTGCTCGATGCGCGTCAAGCGATCCAGGGCGTCGACGGCGGGACCAATGCCTTCGCCCTGCACCCCGAACTCGCGCGGGAGCCCTGGAAGCCGGACGCTGCGCTGTTCGGCTGCCTCACACCGCCAGGCACGGGCGGCGAGACGACACTGTGCGACGGGATCGCGCTCGCCGCCGCGCTGCCGACCCATGTGCGCAAGGTGCTGGAGAGCCGCCGCCTCGTCCATGTCATGGGTGTGTGGCCCGAACTCCTGCGCTTCTGGCTGGGCACCGAGACACCGGACGACGCGCTGCTGGCCAATCCGCCGCGCCCTTGTCCTTATCGCTTCTTCCGCATGCCCGATGGCCGCATCGCGCGCGAGTTCTCAAGGCCTGCGCTGCACCGGCCGATGTTCGCGGATGGCCCTGCGTTCGGCAATTTCCTGCTGTTTGCGCGGTTCAACAACGGGCGCGGGAACTTTCCACTGCTCGACGATCTGACCCCTGTGCCGGAAGAGTGGCTGCAAGCGATCCACGCCACCGGTGAGGCGCTGACTGCCGAAGTGCGCTGGCAGGCGGGCGATGTGCTGGTGCTCGACAACACGCGCTTCATGCATGGCCGCCGCGCGATCACCGATGCGGCGGAGCGCACCATCGCGACCTTCTTCGGCTATGTGCGCTTTGCCGTGCCCGATCCGGAGGAAATGCCGGATGCGCCCTGGCGGCAGGGGGATTTCAGGCCCCCACTGCCGCCGGTTCAAGGATAGTTACCGCTCGGACCTGATGGATCAGGCGGCTTCGGCCTTGCGTTCGGCGCGTTCGAGGTTGATCGCCTCGGCCAGCGTGAAGGCCAGCTCGATCGACTGCGCCGCGTTGAGGCGCGGGTCGCAGTGGGTGTGGTAGCGGTCCGCGAGTGCGTCCTGCGTGATCGCGACAGCGCCGCCAGTGCATTCGGTCACGTCCTGCCCGGTCATCTCGATGTGGATGCCGCCGGCATGCGTGCCTTCCGCGCGGTGGACGGCGAAGAAGCCCTTCACCTCGCTCATGATCCGGTCGAACGGACGCGTCTTGTAGCCGTTGTCGGCCTTGATCACGTTGCCGTGCATCGGATCGCACGACCACACCACCGGGTGCCCTTCGCGCGCGACAGCGCGGACGAGCGGCGGGAGGCCGGCTTCGACCTTGTCGTGCCCGAAGCGGCTGATCAGCGTCATGCGGCCGGGCTCGCGGCCGGGGTTCAGCGTATCGAGCATGCGCAGCAGGGCATCGGGCGCAAGGCTCGGGCCGCACTTCATGCCGATGGGGTTGCCCACGCCGCGCAGGAACTCGACATGCGCCGAGCCTTCGAAGCGGGTGCGATCTCCGATCCACAGCATGTGCGCGCTGGTATCGTACCACTGGCCGGTGAGCGAATCCTGCCGCGTCATCGCCTGCTCGTACTGCAGCAGGAGCGCTTCGTGGCTCGTGTAGAACTTGGTGCCCTGCAACTGCGGCACGGTGCCGGGGTTGACCCCGCAGGCCTCCATGAAGTCGAGCGATTCGCCGATCTTGTCGGCCATTTCGCTGAACTTGGCCGCCCACGGGCTCTTGCCGATATGGTCGAGCGTCCACTGGTGAACCTGACGCAGGTTGGCATAGCCGCCGGTCGAGAACGCGCGCAGCAGATTGAGCGTGGCGGCGGCCTGCGAATAGGCGCGCAGCATGCGCTCCGGGTCCGGAATGCGGCTTTCGGCGGTGAAGTCGATGCCGTTGATGTTGTCGCCAAGGTAGCTCGGCAGCTCCACATCACCAATCTTCTCGACTGGCGAGGAGCGCGGCTTGGCGAACTGGCCGGCCATGCGGCCCACCTTCACGACGGGCTGCTTGCTGGCGAACGTGAGGACGACCGCCATCTGCAGCAGCACGCGGAACGTGTCGCGGATGTTGTTCGGATGGAACTCGGCAAAGCTCTCCGCGCAGTCCCCGCCCTGGAGCAGGAAACCCTTGCCTGCGGCGACTTCGGCGAGATCGGCCTTCAGCGCGCGGGCTTCGCCGGCGAACACCAGCGGGGGAAACCGGGTCAGCGTTTCCTCGACCGCAGCGAGCTTCGCCGCATCGGGATAAGTGGGCAGGTGCTTGGCTTCTGCCGCGCGCCAGCTGTTCGCATTCCAGTTCGTTGCCACGGTACTCGCTTTCCTAAGGACGCGCGCGTTTAGCGGCACCGGGACACAAATGCAAAGGTTTGCCAGCAGCTGCTATCGCGTGTCCACGAGGCGGCGGTGAAAGTAGACCATCTCGAGCGCGCTGGTCCTGGCAGACTCCTTGAGGTTCGCCCCGGCGCCGTGGCCGCCCGCCGTGTTCTCGAAATAGAGATAGGGCAGGCCATACTCCTTCATCCGCGCGGCGAACTTGCGCGCCTGCACCGGGCCGACGCGGTCGTCCTTGGTCGTCGTCCAGATCAGCGTCTCGGGATAGGGCGCGCCGCGCTTGAGGTTCGAATAGGGCGAGGTCTTCAGCCAGAACGCCTTCTCGTCCGGATTGGCCATGGTGCCATATTCGCCGACCCACGAGGCGCCTGCCGAGAGCTGTTCATAGCGCAGCATGTCGAGCAGCGGGATCTGGATGCTGACAGCGCCGAACAGATCAGGCCGCTGGGTGAGCTCTACCCCCATCAGCAGTCCGCCGTTCGATCCGCCATAGATGCCAAGCTTCTGCGCGCTGGTGAACTTGCGGGTGACGAGGTCTTGCGCGACCGCGGCGAAATCGTCGTAGATCACCTGGCGCCTGGTCTTGAGCCCTGCCTCATGCCACGGCGGACCGAACTCGCCACCGCCGCGGATGTTGGCGACAACGAAGGCACCGCCCTTTTCGAGCCAGAGCTTGCCGGTGATGCCGCTGTAATGCGGCGTATAGGCCACCTGGAAACCGCCATAGGCCGTCATCAGCGTCGGTGTCGTTCCCGTCAGCTTCATGTCGGCGCGGTGGGTGATGAAGTAGGGTACCCTGGTGCCGTCTTTCGAGGTCGCCTCGAACTGCTCGGTCACCAGACCGTCCGCCGCGAAACGCGCCGGGGTTTCCTTGATCCGCACCGCAGTGCCGGCGGCGGCATCGACCTTCCACAAGGCCGTGGGCAGAAGGTAGCTCTGCACCGAGACATAGGCGGTGTTGGAGGTACGGTCGCTGGAGACCATGCTGACCGCCGCATTGTCGGGCAAAGGCAACACACTCTGTTGCCAGCCGCTCGGTGTGCGGGTGAAGCGCATCGCGCGCCCGCGCACATTGTCGTAGACGGCGGCCAGCACATGGTCCTGCGTTACCGCGACTTCGTCGGCATCGACCGACTGGCGCGGCCCCGGCGCGAAGATCAATTCCGGCGCGGCCTTGCCTTCGGGATCGACCGCAACCAGCGCACCGGCGGGGATCGCCGGGCCGCCGTTCGGGGTCCAATCCTGGTTGATCTGAAAGATCAGGCGGCCCTGCGCGAGCCCGGTCACCGTGCTCTTGCGCGGCACCGCGATGGGCGTGGTGCCCTGCGCCGTGACGCGGACGAACTCGGCCTCGAAAAAGGTGATCCCGCGCATGATGACGACTTCGCTATGGCCTGCGCCATCGGTGAAGGTTCGCGGGATGACGAAGACATCATCGCCCTTGCCGCGGAATACTTCGGTGGCGGCCTCAAGCGGCTGCCCGCGCCGCACCCGCTTGACCACGAAGGGATAGCCGCTTGTGGTCATCGTGCCCGCACCCCAATCGCGCGCGGCGATCAGGCTGTCAGGCGTCTCCCAGCTCACCCACTGTTTCGATTTGGGCAGCACGAAGCCGCCCTCCACAAAGCTGCGACTGGCGAGATCGAACTCGCGCTGCGTGTTGGCGTCCTCACCGCCGTCGGACAGGGAGACAAGGCAGCGCCTTTCGGCGAGCGGTTCGCAGTTGGCGCCGCCCCAGACCCAGTTGGCTTTCTCACCAGCGGAGAGCGCATCGAGATCGAGCAGGGTCTGCCATGCCGGAACCGCCTTTTCGTAATCGGCGGGCGTGGTCATGCGCCACAGACCATGGACGTGCGTGCCGTCCTGCCAGAGATTGGCGATCTGGCCGCCGATCAGGCGCGGCATCGCGATGCGGTCGGTCGCCTCGGCGATCTTCAGCGCATCGGCGTAGAACCCGGCATAGCGCGGATCGCGCTCCAGCACGCCGAGCGAGCGGGCGTTCTCTGCCTCCACCCACGCCATGGCGCGGGGCGAATTGACCTCCTCCAGCCAGATATAGGGGTCAGGCGCCTCAGCCACGGCTTGCGCCAGTGCCGGACTGGCCGTGACAGCCAGGGCCGTCGCCGCGAGGAGGACGAGACGCTGCATGAAAGTGCTCCCTGAAGACCATGGCGGCGAGACTATCGGGGGCCTTGCGGGCGTTCAAGGAGCCCAGGGGGCAGCGCCCGCCGATGCCGTCACTTGCCCGGCACGACCTTCAGCCGCCACGCCTTGCCCGGCACCAGATAGCGCTTGGCGAGCGCCTGCAGACGATCCGGCGTGATCGCGCTGTAGTCCGAAAGGATCGAGCGGATCTGCTGGAACTTGTCCGGCTCGAGCGCGCCGCCTTCGAGCTGGTACATGTAGAAGCCGTTGCCGGTGCTGGCGCGGGTAATCAGCTGCTTCATCGGCTCGGTCACGCGCGCGATTTCGTCGGGCGTGGCGGGGGATGCGGCAAGGTCGGCGGCGATCTTGTCGGTCGCGGCGAAGAAGGCGGTGAGATCGCCGGGGCGCAGCTGGCTGGTCGCGGCGAGATAGCCACCCGACGGCGCATCGAGCGGCCAGTTCGAGGAGACCTGCGGCGCATAGCTCGCGCCGATCTTCTCGCGCATCGCATCGAACAGGCGGTTGTTGAACACCTGGGCGAGGAGTTCGAGCTGGCGCGATTCGTGGAAGCCCGCGCTGCCGCCGCCGGTGGGCCACGCAACCAGCGCAGCCGCGGTGTTGGCATCGCCGTGGTGGGTCAGCGTCAGCGGATCGCCGACGGGCTCGGGCAGCTTCGGGGCGAAGCCGGTCGCGGGCAGCGGATCGCGCGGGGGCAGCGCACCGAACGTGCGTTCAAGCGCGGCGATGGCCTCGTCGCGGTTGAAATCGCCGAACAGGTCGACCTCGATCGGACCCTGCTTGAGAAGCGCGGACCACACGCGGCGGAAACCTTCCGGGTTCGCCTTGGCCAGTTCGGCCGGATTGGGCACCGCATAGCGCGGATCGCCGTCCTTGAGCAGCCAGCCCACATCACGCTGCAGCACCGAAGCGGGCGAGGCATTGGTCGATTCATAGGCCAGCCGGGCCGCCGCCTGCGCGCGCACGACCGGGTTGGCATCCCAGCGCGGCATCGCGAGCTTGGCGGCAAACATGTAGAGCTGGTCTTCAAGGTCTGCGGGCCGCGTATCGGCAGAGAACTTGAAGGTGGTATCGTCGATATCGAAGTCGAGGCTCAGCTTGCGGCCTGTCGCCAGCCGGTCGAGGTCTTCGCGCCCGACATTGCCGAAGCCGGTATCCATCAGCGCCGTCTGGCCCAGCGAGGCATAGACCGCATCGCGGGGATCGATCACCGCATAGCCGCCGCCGAAATGGACGCGCACGATCACGCGGCCGGGCTCGGCTTCGTTGGACCAGAGCAGAGCCTTGACCCCATTCGACAGCTCGATCCGCTCGATGCCCAGCAGGCCGGTGCCTTCCGCATTGGCCAGCTTGCCGGGAGTACCGATCGGCGGAAGGTCCTTGAAGCTCAGCGAACTGGCAGCAAGGCGGCTGCCGGAGGACGGCGCAACCGGTGCCATCAGGGCAGTGCGCAGATCCGCAGCGGTCCCGTCCGAGGCGCTTGGGGTAACCAGCACGGAGCGGATCACCGTACCCTTGAACATCGCACGGGTATGCTCGAGCACAGCCGCCGGCGTGAACAGCGGAAGCGACGAGCGGAAGATGCTGTAGACCGTATCGGGATTGGCCACGGTCTCGCGGATGTCGACCGCATCGGTGATGTCGTCCGCCACCTTGGAGCCGGCGAGAGTTTCCTGCGTCTCGACGGGCACCTTGAAGGCGACGTCGAACTCGGCGACTTCGCGGGCGATTTCCTCTTCGGTGGGCGGGGTGGCGAGCGCGTCGGCGATCACCGCGCGGACGTCCTTGACCGCCGATTTCCAGTCGTCGGTGAGCGGGGTCACCGTCACCAGCGTGGCATCGGCGGAGCGGCTGATGCGCTGCTGCTCGACCGAGGCGGCGAGGTAGCTGCCACCGGCGCGCGCGCGGCCTTCCAGCCGGCGATTGATGATGGCGAGGCCCAGGCGGTCGATCATAAGGCCCTGGTTGTAGACGATGGTATCGTGGACCTGATGCCAGGGCCGCAGCACGGCATAGTTGAACACGCGCGGCAGATCAGGCTCGACGATCACCTTGGCATCGCCGACCGGATTGGCCGGATCGCTTGCCGCAGGCGGCTTGGGCGCGCCGAAATCGGGCGACGGCGGGCGCTTGCCGGTACCCTTCCATGTGCCGAACCACTGCTTGATGCGCGCGACCAGTTCTTGCGGATCAGCATCGCCGGCGACCACGATCACCGCGTTGTCGGGCCGGTACCACGCATCGTGGAAAGCCTTGACCTTGGCCGGGGTCGCCGCGTTCAGCGTTTCCTCGGTGCCGATGGGCGAACGCACGCCGAGCGGCTGGCCGGCGAAGAACACCGCGCGCGTGCCATCGAGAATGCGCGCCTGAGGGCCCGCCCGCTCGCGCATTTCTGCGAGCACGATCGGCACTTCGGTCTTCACACCCACGTCGGTGAAGATCGGCGCGGTGATCATGCCCGAGAGGAGGCGGAAGGTCTCGTCGAGCTTGGCAGCCGAAATGTCGGGAATGTCGAGCTTGTAGACGGTCTGGGTCGGGCTCGTCTCGGCATTGGTGTCGCTGCCGAACGTCGCGCCGAGGCGCTGCCACGCCGGGATCGCCTCACCCGCCTTGAGATACTTGGAATCGCGGAAAGTGAGATGCTCGATCAGATGCGCATAGCCGCGCTGCGGATCGGTCTCGTAAAGCGAGCCGGCGTCGATCAGCATGCGCACGGAAATCTGGCCGGGCGGCACGCCGTTGTGGCGCACGGCATAGCGCAGACCATTGGGCAGCACGCCGAAGACCCATGCCTTGTCCTGCGGCACGTCGCTGCCGCGATAGAGCCAGGGACCCGAGTTGCTGGCCACCTTGGGAGCGGCGGCGCGCGCCGCGACAGGCTTGGCGGGCGCCTTCGCCAGAACCGGCGTGGAAACGCCTAGCAGGCCGACGAGAACGGCGGAAACGACGGGAGCGAGTGCACGGGGCGTACGCGGAGCGAACCGGGTCAGAAAGGCCATGCACGCTGTATAGGGCGGCAAGAAATGAAGGACCAGTGAATAGGTCCCCCATCACCTTGCCGCCTCGAAAATCAGTTCTTCGGCTTGTCTGCGGTCGGGGCAGCCGGGGCCGGCGTGTCTGCTGCCGGCTGCTGATCGCCCGGCTGCTGCTGCGGCATCTGCGCGCGCATCGCGGCGATTTCCGCCTCGGTCTTGAAATCGACCAGTTCGACCTGGAACACGAGATCAGATTTCGCGGGGATCGGCCCCGTCGCCTTGTCGCCATAGCCAAGTGCAGCGGGGATGCAGAAACGCCAGATGCTGCCCTTGTTCATCATCTGCAGGCCTTCGGAGAAGCCCTTGATGACGCCGCCGGCGGGAAAGGCCTGCGCGGCGTTCTGATCGAACACCGTGCCATTGGCGGCAAGGTAGCCGATGTAATTGACGAGGACGTAGTCGGAGGCGCCCGGCTTGGCGCCAGCGCCGTCCTTCAGCATGCGGGTGCCAAGGCCCGAGGCGGTCGTCGCGCTGCACATGCGCTGCGCGGCAGGAATCACCGGATTGAGCGGCACCGGCAGGATTTCAGCAGAAGGCGCCGCAGCAGGTGCGGTCTTCGCGGCGGCGGCGGGCGCGCGCTTCGCGGCAGGGGCCGCAGACGCCGGAGCGGCGGCCAGTGCGGCAAGGGACAGGACAAGGGCGATTCGGCTGAGGCCGCGGTGCGATGTGTTCATGCCCGGCTCTTTAGACGAGCGCCATTACCTCTGCCAATGCCGGGCGCACCCATACCTGCTCCCTTCGGGCCTTGACCACCGCCCCCTACGGCCTACATGCGAAGACATGTTCATCGAGACCGAAACCACCCCGAATCCGGCGACTCTCAAGTTCCTTCCGGGCGAGATCGTCATGGCCTCCGGCACGCGCGAGTTCACCTCGCCCGAAGCGGCAGCGGCATCCCCGCTGGCCGAAGCGCTCTTCTCGCTGGGCGATGTGACAGGCGTGCTCTTCGGGCGCGACTTTATCGCGGTAACGATTGCGCCGGGCGCGGAATGGGCCCCCTTGAAGCCGCAAGTGCTGGCGCTGCTGCTCGATCATTTCGTGGCGCAGGCGCCGCTGTTCACCGCGGCGGGCGCAGACTTCGCCGTTCCCGGCGAGGCAGACGACGACACCGACTATGGCGACGACCCGGCCGATGCCGAGATCGTCGACCAGATCAAGGACCTGATCGAGACCCGCGTGCGCCCGGCGGTGGCCAACGATGGCGGCGACATCATCTATCGCGGCTTCCGCGAAGGCGTGGTCTATCTCAAGATGCAGGGCGCCTGCTCGGGCTGCCCCTCGTCCACCGCGACGCTGAAGAACGGCATCGAACAGCTGCTCAAGCACTACGTGCCCGAAGTCAGCGAAGTCCGCGCCGCCTGATCTGTTTGCCGAAGGTTTTCCCAGATGTCCCAGCCGCTTGACGACGCCGCGCTCGATCAGGTGCTCCGCACCGCCCGCTCCTACAACGGCTTTCTCGACAAGCCGGTCAGCGAGGCGCAGCTCCACGCGATCTGGGAGCTGATGAAGATGGGGCCAACCTCGGCCAACCAGATGCCGGCGCGGCTTGTCTGGTGCGTGAGCGAGGAAGCCAAAGCAAAGCTCGCGGCCTGCGCCAGCGGCACCAACGGGCCCAAGATCCTCGCTGCTCCGGTCACCGTGATCATCGGCATGGACCTCGATTTCCACGAGCAGCTGCCCTGGCTGTTCCCCCACGCCGACGCCAAGAGCTGGTTCGAGGGCAACGAAGCGCTGCGCGAGGTTTCGGCCATGCGCAACTCGACCCTGCAGGGCGCCTACTTCATAATCGCCGCGCGCATGCTCGGGCTCGATACCGGCCCCATGTCGGGCTTCAGCAACGCTGCGGTGGACGAGGCGTTCTTCGCGGGCACGCGCATCAAGTCCAACTTCATTTCGACGCTCGGCTATGGCGATCCCGCGACGATCTTCTCGCGCAGCCCCCGGCCCGATTTCGCCACGTTCAACACGCTGGCCTGAGGCACGAAGCGCTTGCGCCGGCTGGTGATCGACAGCGCCACCGAAGCCTGTTCGGTCGCCCTGTTCGAGAATGCGGAAATGATGGCGGGCACCCACGCCATGCTGGGGCGCGGCCATGCCGAACAGCTCGTTCCGATGATAGCCGCGTTGCCCGGCAAGGGCCGTGCCGATTGCATCGCCGTCAATGCCGGTCCGGGCAGCTTCACCGGCATCCGGGTCGGACTTGCCGCCGCCCGCGCGCTATCGCTCGCGTGGAACGTCCCGATCGAAGGTTACGCCTCGCTCTCCCTTGTCGGCGCCATGGCCCGTGCCGCGCATCCCGGCGTGGCGATCGACGTGGTGATGAGCGGCGGGCACGGCGAGTGGTTCTTCCAGCCTTTCGCTGCGGACGGTACCGCGCTGGCCGATCCGGCCTCGCTCCTGCCCGAGGCGGCGACCGAGCGCTCGGCCGCACCGATCATCGCGGGAAGCCAGGCGCAGGCCCTCGCGGCCAGACGCGGCGGCGGGCCAGCGGCGCACCCCATGTGGCCGGATGCGCGCGCCTTCGCGCTCCTCGGCCAAGATGCCCTGCGCCCCGACCCAACGCCCCGCTATGGCCGTGCGCCCGATGCGCGGCTTCCGGCAGCGTGATGGCTGGAAGCGCGATGACCGGCTGCATGAAAGCGGCATTGCCATGAGTTTCCATCCCTCCGACTGCGGCGACGACATCGACCGGATCATGGAAGTCATGACCGCAGCCTTCGCGCCCGAGTTTGGCGAGGCTTGGAACCGCCGGCAGGTTTCGGACTCGCTGCTGCTGGCCGGCACCGCCTATTGCCTGATTGGCGCGGAAGGTTCGGTCGATCCGGCGCCTGACGAACCGACGGCGGGATTTGCGCTGACCAGGGCGATATTCGATGAAGAGGAACTGCTGCTCTTTGCAGTTCTTCCGCAGTACCGCGGCAAGGGTCTGGGTGCAGCGCTGCTTGAAGAAGTGATCGCACGAGCGCGCAGCCGAGGCATTCGCCGTCTTTTTCTGGAGATGCGGCGGAACAATCCAGCCGGCAAACTCTACACAGGATTTGGGTTCCGTACCGTTGGCGTGCGGCCCGGTTATTACCGCACCGCCAGTGGCGAACGCCTCGATGCGCTCAGCCAGGAACTGCTTATTGCAGACGATTAGGCATATTTACGTGCATTAGTCGGCCAGTACCAAGATTTCGACATAAACGGGCCAGTGCTGCTCCGTAATGGTTGTAACTCTGTTACGCAGGCGTATATGCGGTGTAGTCTACTCTGGACTCGCAGAGCTTTGACTGGTCAAAAAGAAGATAACAACCGCAAAGGTACGACTACAATGAGTGAAATCGAAAACGATATGCGGGAAACGCTGATCACGTTGACATCGGACATCGTTGCCGCTCACGTGAGCAACAATAGCGTCGCGGTAAACGATCTGCCGGTTCTGATCGGTAACGTCTACGCTGCTCTTGCTGGCCTCAATCCTGCGCAACCGGCAGCAGAACCGGCCCCCGAACCTGCGGTGTCGATCCGCGCTTCGGTCAAGAACGATCACATCGTTTGTCTTGAGGACGGCAAGAAACTCAAGATGCTCAAGCGCCATCTGATGACGCGCTACAACATGACCCCGGAACAGTATCGCCAGCGCTGGAACCTGCCGGCCGACTATCCGATGGTCGCCCCCGCTTATGCAGAAAAGCGCCGCGAACTGGCGAAGAAGATCGGCCTCGGCCGCAAGCCCGCCCCCAAGCGCGGCCGCCCCAGCAAGGCTGCTGGCTGAACGGCCCGCAAGCGGTCCAGAACCGGCGAGGCCCCATCGCGACACGCAAGGGGCCTCGCTGCGTTCACTTTTCCCCGGTCCGGGCCTGATACTGCTACCAAATCGGCAGCGCACCGGTTGAAGAATTGGCGCAGCAAACTATGCTGCGCGCAAGCTAACCGGGATGGGCGCACCCTTGCATCAAGCAATCGACATTGAGGCGCTTTGCGCGGAACGGGGTCTGAGGATCACCGAGCAGCGCCGCGTGATCGCGCAGGTGCTATCCGAAAGCGACGACCACCCCGATGTGGAAAAGCTGCACGAGCGCGCTTCGGCGCGTGATCCGCGCATTTCCATCGCCACAGTTTACCGCACCGTGCGCCTGTTCGAAGAAGCAGGCATCCTCGACCGCCACGATTTCGGCGACGGCCGCGCCCGTTACGAGGCGACGCCCGAGGCCCACCACGATCACCTGATCGATGTCGAGACCGGCAAGGTCATCGAATTCGTCGATCCCGAGTTGGAGGCGCTGCAGCGCCAGATCGCCGAACGGCTCGGCTATCGCCTCGTCGACCACCGCATGGAGCTCTATGGTGTCAAGTCTGATCGCGAGGCGTAAGGCCCGCCGCAAGGTAGGGCCGGAACGCGGCGCACCCATCACCTGGATGGGCTGGATGCGCATTTGCCTGCGCGGCTTCGCGCTTGTGCTGCTGATGCTGATCTGCGTGCCGCTGCACTATCTCTACCGCGTCGTGCACTACGGCTCGCCTTTCCCGAAACTGTTCCTGTTCGGCGCCGCGCGCATCATCGGGGCCCGCGTGCGAGTCCACGGCGTGCCGCTCAAGCGCGACGTGTTCTACATCTCGAACCACCTGTCGTGGGTCGACATTCTTGCGCTCGGCGGCGCCAGCGGCACCGCCTTCGTCGCCAAGGCCGAACTGTCGCAAGCTCCCATCGTGGGGTGGCTGGCGCGGATCAACCGCACCGTGTTCGTCAGCCGCGAGGACCGCATGGGCGTGGCGGACCAGATCAACCGCCTCAAGGAAGCGCTGGCCGACAACTGGTCGATCACCGTGTTTCCCGAAGGCACCTGCACCGATGGCAAGTCGCTGCTGCCGTTCAAGACCTCGATGCTGCGCGTGCTCGAACCGCCGCCACCGGGCGTGATGGTGCAGCCGGTCGTGCTCGATTATGGCCGCGTTGCCGAATGGATCGGCTGGGTCGGCACCGAGGACGGTGTTTCCAACGGCAAGCGCATCCTCTCGCGCCGCGGCTCGTTCCGGCTCGAAGTCCACTTCCTTGAACCGTTCGATCCGCAAGGGCTCGCCGGCCGCAAGGCGATCGCCGCCGAAGCGCGCCGCCGCATCGAACCCGCGCTCGAAGCCGCGCTGGGCGAACCGCTGCGGCCCTTCGCGTTCGATGTCGCGCCGGTGCGGTACGAAGCAGCGAAGAACGCGGCGTGAAACTGAAACTGAAGCTCAAGCCCGCGCTCACGCAGAAGCCGCGCGAAATGGTGAACAAGGTGACCACGGCAGTCCGCCGCAAGGTCCGCCGCCGCCCCCACGGCGCGAAGCCCAAGCGCAAGGGACCGCCCGAAGCACTCGTCGGCTTTGGCCGCTTCGTTGCCAATCCGCGCCGCTTCGGCGGCTTTGTCAGCGGCCCGGCGCTCGCCGCCGCGATCACGGCCGAGATCGACCCCGCAGCCGGCCCCGTACTGGAACTGGGCCCCGGCACCGGCGTGTTCACCCGCGCACTGCTGGCGCGGGGGGTGGCCGAGGCAGACCTGATCCTCGTCGAAGCGGATCCAAAGCTGGCTGCGCGGCTGCAATCCGCTTTCCCGCAGGCCCTCGTGCTGGCCTGCAAGGCGGGATCCGTGACCGCTACCATGCTCCAGGGCCGTTTTGCCGAGCGGCGCCCGGCGGCTGTGGTCAGCGGCCTTCCGCTACTCAATTTCCACGGCGATGAAGTGGAGAGCATCATCGCCGCCGCCTTTGCCCTCTGCGCGCCAGGGGCCGCGCTCTACCAGTTCACATATGCCCCGCGCTGCCCGGTGCGCGATCATATCAAGGCCCGCCTTGGCCTTGTCGCGCGGCGGACCGCGCGCGTCTGGCGCAATGTCCCGCCGGCGTTCGTCTATCGCATCGAGACATGCTGAAGCCCCTGCGACCAGCGCTTCTTCGCGCCCCCTTCAACCTGCGCCGATAATCGCGTAGGGGCTCGGGCCATGTCCGCCAGCACCCCTCCCCGCACGCCCCCCAAGACGTACAGCGTCAAGAGCTTTGGCTGCCAGATGAACGTCTATGACGGCGAGCGGATGGCCGAGCTGCTCGCGGCCGAAGGCATGCGCCCAGCGGACGAAGGGGCGGCGGCGGATCTCGTCGTGCTCAATACCTGCCACATCCGCGAGAAGGCGACCGAGAAGGTCTATTCCGATATCGGGCGGATCGTGAAGGACGGGCGCGAGAACGGCGTGGTGCCTCTGATTGCGGTCGCCGGCTGCGTGGCGCAGGCGGAAGGCGAGGAAATCATGGCCCGCGCGCCCTCCGTGCGCGTTGTCGTCGGCCCGCAGGCCTATCACCGCCTGCCAGAAATGGTCGCAGAAGCGGCGGCGGGCGGACGGGCGACCGAAACGGACATGCCGGCGGAAGCCAAGTTTGCAGCATTGCCCAAGCGCCGCAAGGTGGGAGCCAGCGCCTTCCTCACGGTTCAGGAAGGCTGCGACAAGTTCTGCACCTACTGCGTCGTGCCCTATACGCGCGGCGCCGAGCTTTCGCGCCCTTATGCCGATCTCGTCAGCGAAGCCCGCGCCCTCGTGGAAGGCGGCGCGCGCGAGATCACCCTGCTCGGCCAGAACGTCAACGCGTGGAGCGGCGAGGACGAGAAGGGCCGCAGCGTCGGACTGGCGGGCCTTGCGGAGGAGCTCGCGAAGATCGAGGAACTCGCCCGCATCCGCTACACGACCAGCCATCCCGCAGACATGGACGATGCGCTGATCGAGGCCCACGGCAGCAATCCCAAGCTGATGCCCTTCCTCCACCTGCCGGTGCAATCGGGCAGCGACCGGGTACTCAAGGCCATGAACCGCAGCCACACTGCGGCAAGCTATCTGCGCATTCTCGAACGCGTGCGCGCCGCGCGGCCCGATATCGCGCTGTCCGGCGACTTCATCGTGGGCTTCCCCGGCGAGACCGAGGCGGAGTTCGAGGAAACGCTGCAGATCATCGCCGAGGCCCGCTACGCACAGGCCTTCAGCTTCAAGTACTCCGCGCGCCCCGGCACGCCCGCCGCCACGATGGACGGCCAGATCGCCGCCGAAGTGATGGACGATCGCCTGCAGCGCCTGATCGCAGCGCTCCAGCGCGACAGCCTTGCGTTCAACAAGGCCAGCGTGGGCAAGCGCTGCGCCGTGCTGGTCGAGCGCAAGGGCCGCCATGCCGGGCAATGGCTCGGCAAATCACCCTGGCTTCAATCGGTGCACTTCACCGGCGATGCCGCGCTCGGCGATCTCGTGGAAGTGGACCTTGTCGAGGCCGGGCCCAATTCGCTGGGCGGACGGCTGGTGGCGCGCGCCGCCGCCTGAACGGTGGCGCGCGGCTTCACCGATCAACCGTGGTGATGGCGATGCCACGCCCGGGCCCGGGCCATGCGCGCCCGGTGCAGTTCGCGGTGATCACGGTGGAGCTCGCGCCGCGCATGGCGCAGTTCGCGGCGCTCCTGACGCACTTCATGGCGATCCTGCACGACCTCGCGGTGGTCGGCATGGACCCGCGCATCAGCCGCAGCAGGGCCTTCGTGAGCGTAGGCGAAAGCAGGGGTCAGCGCGAGGAACGCGGCGGCCAGCAGAAACTTGCGCATCGGGGTTCTCCTTCAGATGAGACCGCGCAGCTGCGATCACAGGCCAGACAATGCCAGCCGCAAGCTGAACCAGCCGAGAACAGTCGCTTAAGCGGGACGTTATCTTGGTCGCAGTTTGTCGCAAGGAGCGCCCCGCCTATCACAAGGCAGTGCAAATGATGCGATTTCGGGCTCGGCTGTCTTGCGCCTGTCGCATCGGTGCCTAAGCTGGAGCCAGCTATCCTGAAAGGAGCGCATGGCCCGCAAGTTCTCCCGTCCGCAAGAAGACCCCGCCCGCAGCGATTGGCCGGGTACCTTCCGCAACGATCCGCACCGGAGCGACAGCGCTCGCGGCGACCAGCAACGAAGAGCCCGGATTGAAATCGCGTTCGAGGAGCAGACCGTCCTCGGCGCGCTGTTTGGCCAGTTCGACCAGAACCTCGTGCAGATCGAGAACCGGCTCGGCGTGTATATCTCGGCGCGCGGCAACAAGGCCGTGATCGAGGGGCCGGACGATGCCGTGGCCCGCGCCCGCGATGTGCTGAAGGGCATGCACCAGCGCCTGCTGGCGGGCCACGAGGTCGACTCGGGCGCGGTCGAGTCGCTGATCATGATGTCGAACGAGCCGACGCTGGAAGGGATCATCACTGGCGCGCCAGAAGGCGCACCGCCGATCATGATCCGCACCCGCAAGAAGACGATTGTCCCGCGCTCGGCCACGCAGATCGAATACATGCGCGCGCTGGTGCGCGATGATCTGATCTTCGCGCTCGGCCCGGCTGGCACCGGCAAGACCTATCTCGCCGTAGCGCAGGCCGTTGCGCAACTCATCAGCGGCAGCGTCCAGCGCCTGATCCTCTCCCGCCCGGCGGTGGAAGCGGGCGAGCGGCTCGGGTTCCTCCCCGGCGACATGAAGGAAAAAGTCGATCCCTATCTGCGCCCGATCTACGATGCGCTCTACGATTGCATGCCGCCCGAACAGGTCGAGCGGCGGCTGGCGTCGGGCGAGATCGAGATCGCGCCGATCGCCTTCATGCGAGGCCGCACGCTGGCGGACGCTTTCGTGATCCTCGACGAAGCGCAGAACACCACGCCGATGCAGATGAAGATGTTCCTTACACGCTTCGGCCAGAACAGCCGCATGGTGATCTGCGGCGATCCCAAGCAGACCGACCTGCCTGGCGGCACGGCGGCCAGCGGGCTCAACGATGCCGTGAAGCGCCTGGAGGGCGTGGAGGGCATCGGCATGGTCCGCTTCAACGTGGCGGACGTGGTGCGTCACCCGATTGTGGGGCGGATCGTGGAAGCATACGAAGGCAAGGACGGCAGCGACTGATCGCGGCCCAGCGGAAGGTGGTTCAGGGATGATCAACAAGCTTGCGGCAGCCGTGGCCTTGGCGGCCATGACTAGTCAGCCGGTGCTGGCAGCGCCGGCGAACTGCGTGACCGGGCCGGAAGTCCGCGTCGCGGCGCGGTTCCTGATGCCGATCCTCATCAACGGCGTTTCCGCCAAATGCGCGGCCAGCCTCGGCAATGCGTCCTACCTCGTGAGCAAGGGGCCGGAACTGGTGAAGCGCTACGAAGCGCTGCCGGGCGATGACAGCCAGGTGCCCGCAATCGTCGCCAAGATCGACAGCAAGGGCGAGCTTTCCGGCATGTCCACGGATGAACTGCGCGTGTTCATCAAGGTCGGGCTCATCAAAGCCATGGGCAAGGACCTGACGCCGGAGGTTTGCGGCAAGGTCGACAAGGTGCTCGCCATCCTCGATCCGCTCCCGGCCGAGAACACGGTTGCGCTGGTCGAGTTCGCCTTCCGCGAAGTCGAGGCGGGTGATGCGAAGAAGGCAAGGCGCGCTGGCCGGTCCTTCGAAAGCAAGGTCTGCCCGGCATCATGATCCCCGCTGGCTCTTGCTCCGCTCCCGCGCCCCGATGACAGCTCCCACGCTCGAACTCGATATCGACCCGGTCTGGCCATCCTCGACCGACTGGGAAGACCTTGCCGCGCGCGCGGCGGAAGCGGCAGGCGCCGTCGCGCCGGAACTGGGCCACGAACACCTCCTCGTCAGCCTCGTCATGGCCGACGACGAGGAAGTCCACGCGCTCAACAGGCAGTGGCGCGCCAAGGACAAGCCGACCAACGTGCTCTCCTTCCCCATGCTCGCGCGTGAGGAAGTGCTGGCCGCCGCCGCTGCGCCCGGAGCGCCGGGCATGCTCGGCGATCTGATCCTCGCCCACGGCGTCTGCACGCGCGAGGCGGCGGACAAGGGCATCGCGGTAGAGGCGCATGCCGCGCATCTCATCGTCCACGGCCTGCTCCATCTGGCAGGCTACGACCACGAGACCGGCGAGGATGACGCAGCTGAAATGGAGGCTCTGGAGACAAAGGCGCTTGCGCTGATGGGCCTCCCCGACCCATATGCAGCGCTCTAGCAGAACAGGAGTTGGGGACAGTGCCTGAGGTGGGCGCGTCCGGCGGCGAAAGTCGCTCGGCCGAAGGGGACAGTAGCGGCGCGCTGTGGCGCGCACTCAAGGGATTTTTCCGGGGGCCGGATCACGACCAGTCGCTGCGTGCGCAGATCGAGGAAGCGATCGAGGAGCACGAAGGCGAAACCGGTGGATCGAACGGCGCCGATGGCGATCTGCTGCCTCTCGAACGGCAGATGCTCAAGAACCTGCTACATTTCAGCGAAAACGACGCGGACGACGTCGCCATCCCGCGCGGGGAAATCATCGCGATTCCCGCCTCGGCCACCTTCGAGGACGTGGTGAATGCCTTTGCCGAGCATGGCCACAGCCGCCTGCCCGTCTATGGCGACTCGCTCGACGAAGTGATCGGCATGCTTCACGTGAAGGATCTGTTCCCGATCGTGGCCGCCATGGCGCTGTCTGGCAAAGCCGCGCCGAAGGACTGGACCGGCCTGATGCGCCAGCCGCTGTTCGTCCCGCAGGCGCGCGGCGCGCTCGATGTGCTGGTCGACATGCGCTCCAGCCGTACGCACCTTGCCATCGTGATCGACGAGTATTCGGGCACAGACGGGATCATCACCATCGAGGATCTCGTCGAGGAGATCGTCGGCGAGATCGAGGACGAGCACGACGACGCGCCGCAGGATCTGCTGTGCCAGATCGACGAGCTGACGTGGGAGGCCGATGCGCGGGCCGAGCTCGACGATGTGGGCGAACGGATCGATCCCCGGCTTGCGCTGGTGGACGAGGACGTGGATACTCTGGGCGGGCTCGCGGTGGTGCTGGCGGGGGAAGTCCCGCCCGTAGGCCGCGTGCTGGAACATGACAGCGGGTGGCGGATCGAGGTGACAGCCGGGGACGAGCGCAGGCTTACCCGGCTGCGTCTCCACGCACCCGTGCCTGAAAATGCCGAGGAAGACTGAGTTTCGATGATCCGCCGCTTGCCCCCGCTGCGCTCGCTCGAAGCGTTCATCCGCGTCGTGCGGGCAGGCTCGGCCAAGACGGCGGCGGCTGAACTGGCGCTGAGCCCCTCGGCGCTGTCCCGCCGGCTGGGGGCGCTGGAAGAGTTCATCGGAAAGCCGGTGTTCGAGCGCAAGCACCAGTTGCTCAAGCTCACCGAGGAAGGCCAGCAGCTCTACGATGCTGTCGCGCCGCTGATCGACGAGATGGCCGACCGGATCGACCGTCTGATCGATACCGGCCAGGTCCTGCGCCTGCGCCTCGGCGTGCTGCCGCTGTTCGGCAGCCAGCGGCTGTTCCCGCGCCTTGGCGAACTGCGCAAGCTCCACCCGCAGCTGCATATCGATATCGACAGCTCGACCGCTGCCGAGACCAAGCTCGGCGATACGATCGATGCCGCGATCATCCTCTCAGAAGGGCCGGACGGCTCGCTCCATTCGGTGCGGCTCGATCACAACCGCGTCTATGCCATCGCGACCCCGGAAATCGTCGCCGAACTCGGCCACCGCCCGGATCTTGCCAAGCTCAACAAGCAGACGTTTCTCGTCCACAACGACCTGCCGATGAGCTTCGAAGCGTGGAAGCGCACACTCCATCTCGAAGCCTTGCAGCCCGCCGCAATCGACCATTTCGATTCCGGCCAGCTCATCCTCGAGGCTGCGGCCCAGGGCCTCGGCATCGCGATCATGCACGACGACCATTACAAGCGCAGCCACGATCCGCGCGTGGCCCGGCTTTACGACATCGAGGTCGACAGCCCCTATTCCTACTGGTTCGTATGCCGCCCCCGCGCGCTGCAATCGCGCCCGGTGCGGCTGTTCCACGACTGGATGATCAAGGCGGGGCTTTAGGCGATGGCAATTTCCAGCAAGCAGGCCCTGCGCGTGGCCGTCCACGTGCCGGTCGCCCCCGCGACGCTGGCGGCGCTGCTCGGCGGCCATCGCGGCGCGCTGGAGGACGATCCCGTCATGGCTCGGATGCTGGCGATCCTGCGCGCGCCGGGTGCGCTCGGCGATTTCGGCATGTACCACGGCGTCGGCGAAATCGGCCTCGGCTGGGAGACCTTCGCGCCCTCGCCCGATGCGAACCCGACACTCGGCGCGGCGGGCCAGATCGAGCATTCGCCTACCGTCACGCTCGTCAGCTGGATCCCGGCAGACGCCCCCGCCGAAGCCATCGACGCCGCGCTGGCGGCGCTGATGGAAGCGCACCCGTGGGAAGTGCCGGTGATCGAAGTGACCGAAACGCGCCTGCTGGTGCGCGGCTGAGCCGCTATAGCACCACCCGGTATTGCACGAAGCCAGAGCGCTCCGCGACCTTGTCGTAGAGCTTCATCGCGTCGGTGTTGGTTTCGTGGGTGAGCCAGTAGAGCCTTGAAGCCCCGGCCTTCTCGGCCTCCGCACGGACATGGGCGATGAGGGCGCGGCCGACGCCGACGCCGCGCACGTCCGGTTCGGCGAAGAGGTCCTGCAGGTAGCAGTAGGGCCCCTCGGTCCAGGTCGAGCGGTGGAATATCCAGTGGACCATCCCGACCGCCCGCGCGCCCTGCCATGCCAGCATGGCGTGCATCGGTTCGGCGGACCCGAGGAGCCGCGCCCAGGTGAGGTCAGTCACCCGGGCCGGTATCTCAACCTCGTAGAAGCGCTGGTAGCCTTGCCAGAGGTGCTCCCACGCGGCGCGGTCAGCCGCGCCGGGAGCTCTGAGTTCCAGCGCCACGCCGTCAGGCCGCGACGATCACCGCCTTGTGGATCACGCCCGGCTTTGCCGGCGGCTCGCCCTTGGGCAGCGCGTCGACGTGTTCCATGCCGCTCTCGACTTCGCCCCACACGGTGTACTGCTTGTCGAGGAAGCGCGCATCATCGAAGCAGATGAAGAACTGGCTGTTCGCCGAGTGCGGATAGCTGGTGCGGGCCATCGAGCAGACGCCGCGCACGTGCGGCTGATCGTTGAACTCGGCCTTGAGGTCAGGCTTCGAAGAACCGCCCATGCCGGTGCCCTGCGGGCAGCCGCCCTGCGCCATGAAGCCGGGAATCACGCGGTGGAACTTGATGCCGTCGTAGAAACCTTCGCCGACCAGTTCCTTGATGCGCTCGACATGGCCGGGGGCCAGATCGGGCCGCAGCTTGATAACAACATCGCCGCCATCGAGCGTGAAAACCAGTTTTTCGTCAGCCATGGTCACCTAATCCCTTCTGTGTGCCGCCAGCCTATAATCTCTTGCCCGCTAATGTATACCTCTAGAGGTTGCTTTTGGCGCTCCCGCGCGTATCGCCTGCGGCCATGGCGCGCGACGAAGACCTGCACGATTCCGCCCTGACGGATGGTGGCTCCGTGATGACGGAGACGCCACCCGTGCATGAGCCTGCGCGCGCCGAGACCCCTCGCAATGCGGAAAGCCTCGACGAAGAGGACAATACGCTGCGCCCCTCGTTCATCCGCCGCGTCACCGAGGCGCTGGATGCCGAGGATCAGGAGACCGTCTACAACCTCGTCGAGCCGCTGCACCCGGCGGACATCGCCGACCTGTTCGAGCTGATCGGGCCGGACTACCGCGTCGATCTGGCCCGCGCGATCAATGATCTGCTCGGCTCGGAGGTGATCGCCGAGCTCAACGACTATGTCCGCGACGATCTCGTCGAGGAGCTCGATCCCGATGAAGTCGCCGAACTGGCCGGCGACATGGAAACGGACGACGCGGTCGCGCTGATCCAGGACCTCGACGAGGAGGACCAGCAGGCCGTCCTCGCCGAGATGGAGCCCGAAGACCGCGCCGCGATTGAAAGCGCGCTGGCCTATCCGGAGGACTCCGCCGGCCGTATCATGAGCCGCGACGTGATCGCGGTGCCGGAACACCTGACCGTCGGCGATCTCATCGACTTCCTGCGCGAGGACCAGGACCTCGCGACCGAGTTCTGGGAAGTCTTCATCGTCGATCACAAGCATCATCCGATCGGCACCTGCGCGCTTTCGTGGATCCTGCGCACGCCGCGCAGCATCGCGCTGACCGATGTGATGAAGCGCGACCAGACCCTGATCCCCGTCACGATGGATCAGGAAGAAGTCGCGCTGCGCTTCCAGAAGTACGCGCTGATTTCCGCCGCCGTCGTGGACGAAAGCGGGCGGCTCGTCGGCCAGATCACCGTGGACGACGTGGTCCACATCATTCAGGAAGAGGCGAGCGAGGACATCCTGCGCCTCTCCGGTGCGGGCGACGGCGACATCAACGAGCCGATCCACCTCACCGTGCGCACGCGGCTTTCGTGGCTGGTGGTGAACCTCGGCACCGCGATCATCGCTTCGTCGGTGGTCGGCATGTTCCAGGGCGCGATCGCCAAGCTGGCGCTGCTCGCGGTGCTGATGCCGATTGTCTCGGGCATGGGCGGCAATGCGGGCACCCAGACGCTGGCAGTGGTGGTGCGCGCGATTGCGACCAACCAGCTGACCAGCTCGAACACCATCCGCATGATCCTGCGCGAGCTGCGCATCGCCCTTGCCAACGGGCTCTCGCTGGGCCTGCTGATCGGCACCGGCACGTGGCTGCTGTTCCAGAACCCGCTGCTTGGCGCGGTGATCGGCGCGGCGATGGTGATCAACAACCTCGTGGCGGGGCTTGCCGGCATCATGGTGCCCGTCTCGCTCGACCGGCTGAAGGTGGACCCCGCCGTTTCCTCCGCCGTGTTCGTGACGATGGCGACCGACGTGATGGGCTTCTTCTCGTTCCTCGGCCTCGCCGTGCTCAGCGGGCTGGCGTGACGGAGCGCCCCAACGGGCCGCTCGACACCGCTTGGGACACAGTCCTAGAGGCTTTGGGGTAACCCAATCCGGAAAGTCCCCAATGCCGCTCAGCATGACCAAGGTTGCCTTCGGGGCCTCCTCGTTCGAGGACCTCCACGGCTGGTTCAAGACCCGCCGCGATCAGGCGCGCCTCACCACGCGCTACCTGCCCAAGCGGCATGAGGAGATGATCGGCGGATCGGTCTACTGGATCCTCAAGCACCAGCTCGTCGCCCGCAGCGAAATCCTCGGCTTCGAGGAATCGCCAGATGGCCGCACCGAAATCGTGATCTCCACGAAGCTGATTGACGTCCACCCCAAGCCCAAGCGCGCGCATCAGGGCTGGCGCTATCTGGAAGAGGCCGACGCGCCCGCCGATCTGGCCGACGGCGAAAGCGCCGACATGCTGCCGCCGAGCCTCGCGGGCGAACTGGCGAAGCTGGGGCTGGCTTAGGGGGCGTCTGAGAGCCCCCTACTCCGCCGCCGCCAGCTGCGCTTCCCGCGCAATCACCCTCCGCAGCATGTTCGCATAAGTCGCCGGGTCCTGCGCTCCCGGCACCATGTATTTGCCGTTGATGACCATCGCGGGGACGCCGCTCACGTTCCAGTCCCACGCCTGCTGTTCGCCGGCTTCGACGATGGCATCGATTTCGGGATCGGTGAGCGCGGCGGCGGCTTCGGCGCGGCTGAGGCCGACGGAGGCGGCGATGTCGGTCAGGACGGCGGGGTCGTTCATGCGGCGGCGCTGCTGGAAGTGGGCGTCGAACAGGGCGCGCTTGAGCTTTACCTGCAATTCGGGGCCGTGTTCGCGCAGGGTGTGGACGAGCAGGCGGTGCGCGAGGCGGGTGTTCCACATCATCGCCGGGGGCGGATCGCCCTCACCGGTGTAGTGGAACGAATAGCCCGCGGCCTCGGCAGCCTGCGCCATGCGGCCGCGCGCTTCGGCGGCCTGGTCGGGGGTGCGGCCATACTTGCGCTGGATATGCGCGGCGCTTTCCTCGCCCTGTTCGGGCATGTCCGGATTGAGCTCGAAGGGGTGGAAGCGGATGGTGGCGCTGACTTCGCCTTCCATCCCCTTCAGCGCGGTTTCGAGCTGGTTGTGCCCGATCACGCACCACGGGCACATGACATCGGACCAGATATCGACGGTGACCGGGACTGGCGCGGAGACGGGCCGGGATGCTGTTTCGCTCATTGCTCGATCCACCATTTGAGGAGGTGATGGGCCACCGCAAAGGGCGGCGGGGCGATGAAGGCGCCGTCTTCGGCGCCGGTCTTGAGGGCTTCCATCGCGTAGACCACCTCGTCGCGCGTGAACCAGCGCGCGTCTTCGAGTTCGGTGGCGTCGATGGTGATGGCGCCATCATCGGCATAGGCGTGGCAGCCGATCATCAGCGATGACGGGAACGGCCAGGGCTGGCAGGCGACATAGCGCACATCGCGCACGCGCACCCCGGCTTCCTCGAACACTTCGCGCGCCACGGCTTCCTCGATGGATTCGCCCGGTTCGACGAAGCCGGCGAGCGCCGAATAGCGCTTGGCCGGGAAGCGCGGCTGGCGGCCCAGCAGCAGCTTGCCTTCCCATTCGACCGACATGATCGTGACCGGATCGACGCGCGGGAAGTGTTCGGCCTTGCAATCCCGGTTGGTGCATTTGCGCTGCCAGCCGCCCTTGCCGAGCTTGGTGGTATAGCCGCAGCGCGCGCAGAAGCGGTGGCGGGCGTGCCAGTCGACGAGCGCGCGGGCGCCGCCGTAGGTCGCCAGATCGGCCGCCGGAAGCGATGCCATCGCGCCCCAGAGCCGCGGGTTGGCGGGGCCGGGATTGCCCTTGTTGGCGGGCGAGACAGGCGCGAAGCAGGCGCGGCCGCTTTCATCGAGGCCGAGGAAGACGAGTTCATCCTCCTCACCGGCATCGGCCAAAGTGCCCCAGACCAGCGCGCCGTCATCGCCGATCACCGGATCGAGCCCATCGAGCCGCAGCAGGCGCGCGCGCCAGTTCATCAGTTCGGCCAGCTTTTCGGCATCGGCGCGGATATGGTCGGCGCGATCGATCACGGCGCCGGTGAAGGAAATCGGGGGATTGGGACGATAAAGCATGGGTGTCAGGCTGCCTTCTTCATGGCCGAGATATCGGTGAGCACCGACTTGGGGAACTCCTCGCCGAGGGGCAGGCCGTAGGAGGGCATGTACTGCACGAAGAGGCCGGCACGCAGGCCGATCCGCGTGTTGACGAAGCCGATCGTACCTGCCGCGCCAGACCAGCCGTAAGTCCCCGCATCGGCGCCGAGCCCAACACGGCCGCCCGCCCCGAAGCCGGAATCAGCGATCCACGTGCCGGTGCGGTCCACGCTTGCGGGCAAGAGATTGCTGGTGCCGAGGCGGACGCCGGCCTCGCTCATCACGCGGGTGGTGCCGATCATGCCGCCGCCCGCGAGCATCATCAGGAACCGGTCGTAATCGCGGGGGCTGCTCACGAGGCCAGCGCCGCCGAAGGGGAAGGCCGGCGGATCGAGATAGGCCGAAGTGGCAGCCGGATCGAGCGGATCGGCCTTGCCATCGTGCAGGTAGTAGTTGGTGGTGAGCCGCGCGACTTGCGCGGGGCTGACCTGCCAGCCGGTGCTGGTCATGCCGCAAGGGCCGAACATGCGCTCGGCGAGGAAGGCATCGAAGCTCTTGCCCGACACGACCTCGATCACACGTCCGAGCACATCGAGGCTGACCGAATAGCTGAACCGCGTGCCCGGTTCATAGACCAGCGGCATTTCGGCAAGCTTGTCGGCAAATTCGGCGAGGGTGGGCACGGTGTGGACCTTGCCCAGCACCGGGATCGGCAGGCGGCTGACGCGCGCGGGGACCAGCCCGGCCGCTTCGTAGGCGTCCTTGATCGGGCCCTTCTGGATGATCGTGTAGCCAAGGCCCGCCGTGTGGGTGAGCAGGTGGCGCAGGGTGATCGCCGTCTTTGCAGGCTTCAGATCGGTGATCGAACCGTCCGGCGTGACCTGCACCTGCATCTTCGCGAACTTGGGCAGGAAATCGCTGATCGGCTGGTCGAGCCCGATCTTGCCTTCATCCACCAGCATCATCGCTGCCATGCCGGTGATCGGCTTGGTCATCGAATAGATGCGGAAGAGGCTGTCGAGATCGACCGGAACCGCGGCATCGAACGCGAGCTTGCCGCGCGCGATCTGCATCGGCGCATCCTTGCCCCAGCCCAGCGCCGCGACCGCGCCTGCCAGCCTTCCGGAGGACACGTATTCGTCCACGAGGCTGGTGACCGTCGGGTACATCGCTTCCGCCGCAGGCTGGGCGAGCAGCCGTCCAGGCAGGAGCGACGAGCCGGCGAGGCCCGCACCGAACCAGCCCGCAGACCGCAGCAAGGAGCGGCGGGAAAGCAGAAGCGTTTGATCTTGCATGATCTACCTGTGAGCAAGCGCCAGGCGCGCGGCCTTGGCAAAAACCGTGGGCAGCCCCGCCGCTTCGACAGCCTCAACCGGCCAGAACTCTCCCGGGGGCAGACTAGCGCAATCGGCGCTGCGGCAAAGCATCAATTGCAATTCGAGATCGAAATGCGTGAAACCATGGCGCACGAGGCCTGCAGCGTGCCATTCCCCGGCGACGGGTGGGGTGCCATGGCCATCCGCGCGGGCCGACCAGCCATCATCGGGGAGCGCACGCATGCCGCCAAGCATGCCCTTGCCCTCACGCTGGACGAGCAGCACCGCGCCATCGCGCTCGATCCAGAAGGCAGTGCCGGTCCGCGTGGGCTTGGCTTTCTTGGCGGCCTTGACCGGATAGGCCTCGGCCGTCCCGGCAGCGCGCGCGGCGCAGGTGGCCGCAAGCGGGCAAAGCAGGCAGCGAGGGGCCTTCACCGTGCAGATCGAGGAGCCGAGGTCCATCAGGCCTTGCGCGAAATCGCCCGCGCGGGCGGCGGGCGTGATCATATCGGTCGCGGCGCGGATCGCAGTGCGGCCAGCGGGCAGCGGATCGCCGATCGCGAAGAGGCGCGAGACCACCCGCTCGACATTGGCATCGACCACGACCGCGCGCTCACCGAAGGCAATCGCGGCGACTGCGGCGGCGGTATAGGCGCCAAGCCCCGGCAGTTCGCGCAAGGCCGCTTCGGTGCGGGGAAAACCGCCCCGCCGCGCCACTTCGCGCGCGCAGGCAAGCAGGTTGCGCGCCCGGGCATAGTAGCCCAGCCCCGCCCATGCGGCCATGACATCGGCATCTTCGGCCGCCGCCAGCGCGTCCACCGTCGGCCACAGATCAAGGAACTTGGCGTAGTAGGCCCGCACCGCCGCCACTGTGGTCTGCTGGAGCATGACCTCGGAGAGCCACACGCGGTAGGGATCGGGCGCAGGCTCTCCCGGCAATGCGCGCCATGGCAGGCGGCGCGCGTTCGCATCGTACCAGCCGAGCAGCGCCGCTGCGACGCCGCCATCATCCCCGATCCGAACCGTCTCGCCACTGGCCTGCATGGCCCGGCTATGGCATGGCAGCGCGGACAATGGAACGCGAACCACCTGCCCCTCCCAAAAGCACCAAGGCGCCCGCTGCGGCGCGCACCTACGAACGCCCGCGCGGCGGCGAGGCGCGGGCGATCGCCGACCTGATGCCCGCCATCGGGCGCACCGCCTTCCGCCGCTTCGGCTTCGTGCAAAGCTCGGTCGTCTCGCGCTGGGGGGAGATCGTCGGCGCGGCCCATGCCCGCCACTGCGCGCCCGAATCGATCCGCTTCCCACCCGGCGAAAAATCGGAAGGCATTCTCCAGCTGGTGGTGACACCTGCTCATGCTCCGCTGATCCAGCATGTGATCCCGGAGATCATGGAGCGGGTGAACCAGTTCTTCGGCTATCGCGCCGTCGCGCGGGTCAAGCTGCGGCAAGGTGCCGTTCAGCCGCCCGCCTCCAGTGATGCGCAGCGTCCGCTCCGGACCGCCCCGCCTTCGCTCAAGCCGATTCCTATGGAACTCGGCGACAGCCTGCGCGATATCGGCGATCCGGAGCTGCGCACGGTGCTGGAATCGCTGGCGCGCAGCCTTGGTGAGGCAAACGGGACCGATTAGGCGGGAAGCAAGACTGACGATGCACAAGATTCTGAAAACTCTGGGCCTCCTCCTTGCCGCGCTGTGCGGCGCCGTGCTGCTCACGGCCGCGAGCAAGCCCGCCCGTGCCCCGCTGCCGACTGCGCCCAAGGCCAACTGGAACAATACGGTCGTCCGCACCCCGCTCGACAGCCACTTGCTCGGCAATCCCAATGCACCGGTGAAGCTGGTCGAATACATCAGCTACACCTGCCCGCACTGCGCGCACTTCGAAGCGGAATCCGATGCCCAGCTGCGCATCGGCTTCATCGCCACCGGCAAGGGCTCCATCGAGGTGCGCAGCTATGTGCGCGATCCCATCGACCTGACCGTCGCGCTGCTGACCCATTGCGGGCCGCCGTCCAAGTTCTTTGCCAACCACAGCACCTTCCTGCGCCATCAGGCGACATGGATGGCCCCGCTCGCAAGCCTGACCGATGCCCAGAAGGCACGCTGGCAGAACACCGATTTCGCCGCGCGCACGCGGGCCATCGCCAGCGATCTGGGGTTCTATTCCCTGATGGAAGCGCGCGGCTATGATCGGCCCGAGCTCGATCGCTGCCTTGGCGACAAGGCGCTGGCCGAACGCCTTGCGCAGCACACCAAGGACGCGACCGAGAAGGACTTCGTCAACGGTACGCCCAGCTTCCTGCTCAATGGCGTGCCGCTGAGCGGAACCTACTCGTGGGCCACGCTCAAGCCGCAGATCGAAGCACGGCTGCGCTGAGCCTGCGATAATCCCCGGCCTGCTGGCCCGAAGGCCTTCAATACCGCCAGCCAATCGGCTAGCATTTCCCTGTTTGTTGTCTTTCACGAGCGAAGCGAACCCCGATCCCATGCAGACCAAGATCTTCACGCCCGGCCGCCTTCTCCTTGCGCTGATCGCGCTTCCGCTCGCGCTCGGCCTCGCCGCCTGCGGCAAGAAGGACGATGCCGCATCAGCCGGGCCGGTTGGCGCGCCGCTCAATGCCGTGCCGCCGCCGGCGGGCAAGGCCTGGACCGACGTTGTTTCGGTGACGCCCGAGGGCGGCTACGTGATGGGCAACCCCAATGCGCCGATCAAGGTGATCGAGTTCGGCTCGCTGACCTGCCCGCACTGCGCCGAGTTCGAGGAAAAGGGCTTCCCGCACCTGCGCGACGACTATGTCGCCAAGGGCACCGTCAGCCTCGAATTCCGCAACTTCGTGCGTGATCCCTATGATACCACGATGGCCATGCTGACCCACTGCGGCGCGCCGGAGAGCTTCTTTGCGCTGACCGAGCAGGTCTATGCGAACCAGAAGGCGATCTTCGATCAGCTCCAGCCGATCGGCGCGCAGTTGCAGGCCGCCAATCTTCCGGCTGACAAGATGTTCTCGGCCATCGGCGAGCGCGGCGGGCTGATCGAATTCTTCGCCGCGCGCGGCATTGCCAAGGATCAGGCCGCCCAGTGCCTTGCCAAGAGCGAGACGGCCTCCAAGCTGGCAGCCGACACGCAGAAGGCGACCGATACCTTCAACGTGACAGGCACGCCGACCTTCATCGTCAACGGCAAGAATGTCGAGGTTGCGACCTGGGACGCGCTCGAACCGATCCTGAAGCAGGCCGGCGCGCGTTGATCGGCCGGAACTGATCCACATGAACCGCTTGCAGGGGTGCGGATAGCGGCATGGCAGACCGGGTGCCGATGCAGTTCACGCGGCTGAAGCTCTCCGGATTCAAGAGCTTTGTCGAGCCTGCGGAACTGCGCATCGAACCTGGCCTGACCGGCGTTGTCGGCCCCAACGGCTGCGGCAAGTCGAACCTGCTCGAGGCCATCCGCTGGGTCATGGGCGAAGGCTCGGCCCGGTCCCTGCGCGGCGGCGGCATGGAAGACGTGATCTTCGCCGGCACCGCGAGCCGCCCCGCGCGCGACTTTGCCGAAGTGATGCTCTCGGCCGAGACGGACCCGTCCGGCCCCTTCGGCGGAGAGCTTGAAGTCGTCCGCCGCATCGAGCGCGGCGCAGGCAGCGCCTACCGCGTCAACGGGCGCGACGTGCGGGCGAAGGACGTGGCGCTGGTCTTTGCGGACGCGGCCACCGGCGCGCACAGCCCCGCACTCGTGAGCCAGGGCCGCATCGCCGCGGTGATCGCCGCCCGCCCCGCCGAACGCCGCGCGATGCTGGAAGAAGCGGCGGGGATCGCCGGGCTCCACGTGCGGCGCAAGGATGCCGAGACCAAGCTGCGCGCGACCGAGACCAACCTTGCGCGGCTCGACGACCTCATTGTCACGCTGGAGGCGCAGGTCGGCACCTTGCGGCGGCAGGCGCGCGCGGCGGAGCGCTACAAGCAGCTCAGCGAGCGCATCCGCGTGGCCGAGGCCCGTCTGATCTTCGCCCGCTGGCGCGATGCCGCTGCCGCCGCCGAAGCCGCCCGCGCCGCCGCGAGCCGCGCGGAAGAAGCCGTCGCCGCCGCGCAAGGCACGGCCCGCACCGCGCAGGAGACCCAGCACGCCGCCGCCGCCGCACAGAGCGCAGCACGCGATGCGCTGTTCGACCGCCGGCAGGACGCCGCCGCGCAGGGGCAGCGCATTGCGGCCCTCACCGCACAGGCCGAGGCTGCGGCCCAGCGCCTCGCCGATATCGACCGCCAGATCCGCCGCATCGAGGACGAACGCCGCGAGGCCGACCGCCTGACCACGGATGCCGCAACCGCGCTCACCCGGCTCGAGGCCGATCTCGCTGCCGCCGAGGCGGCGCTCGCTGCCCAGACCGCCGAGGGCCCCGCGCTCAAAGCTGCCGAAGCCGCTGCCGAACAGGCCGCCCGCGCGGCTGAACTGGCGCTTGCCGCGATGGTCGCCGAGCAGGCCGGGATCGAGGCGGAATGGCGCGTCGCCGAAGCTGCGCTCACTGCCGCCCGCCAGCGCCTGACCCGGCTCGACAGTGAGGATGCGCGCCTCGCCGCAACCCGGCGCGCGCTGGAGGCAGAGCCCGATCCTGCGCTCGCCATGGCCGCCGCCGAAACACGCCGCGCCGAAGCCGCCGCCGCACTGGCAGAGGTTGGCGAAGCGCGCGAGCGCCTGACCGCCGAACGCGAGCGCCTGAGCGAAAAGCGCGAACGCCTCGCCGCCGCACGCGAAGCCGCCTCATCCGAGCTTGCCGCCGCGCGCGCCGATCTGGTCGGGCTCGAACGCGAATGCTCGGCGCTCGCCCGCGACAAGGCCTCGCGCGAAGCGGCTGCGGCGCGCACCGGCAAAGGCCCCAGCGCGCTTGGCGCCGCCGGAGCCGCCCCCGGCTATGAGCGCGCGCTGGCTGCGGTGCTTGGCCGGGATGCCGCTGCCCCGCTCGGCGCCGCACCTGCGGGCGATGGCCGCTTCTGGACGGGTGCCGAAGCGCCCGCACCGCGTGCCGATGCGCTGCTCCACCACCTCACGCGCTGCCCGCCGGAACTTGCCGCCCGGCTTGCGCTGGTGCGCGTTGCCGATGAAGACCGGGGCGAACCGCTCGCCCCCGGCGAATGGCTGGTCACCCGCGAAGGCCATCTCCGCCGCTGGGATGGCTTCATCGCGCGCGGCGAAGGCGGCGCGGAAGCGGCCATCCTTGCCTCCGAAAACCGCCTCGCCGAACTGGAAGCCGCGCTTCCCGAACGCCGCGCCGCCGCCGAAGCTGCCGAGGCTGCCAGCAGCGCTGCACAGGCCGAACTGGCGGGCGCGCAGGCCGAACTTGCCCGCGTGCAGGCCGAACTCACCGCAGGTGAACGCGCGCTGGCTGCCGCCGCTGATGCAGAGCGCAGCGCCTTGCGCGGGCTCGATCAGGCCGAGGCCGCCCGCGCCCGGATCGCGGCGCGCCGCGAGGAGATCGACCGCGCGGCAGCCGATCTGGCCAGCCAGCGCCAGTCAGCCGATGCCGATCTGGCAGAGGCCG
>CANGJI010000022.1 GCA_947454135.1 Sphingomonadaceae bacterium | reverse complement strand
GTTCGCGACGTTGAGCGCGTTTTCCTGGATGAAGTCGCGGCGCGGCTCGACCACGTCGCCCATCAGGCGCGTGAAGATCTCGTCGGTCACGTCGGCGTCTTCCATCTTCACCTGCAGCAGCGAGCGCTGCGAAGGATCGAGCGTGGTCTCCCACAGTTGCTCGGCGTTCATTTCGCCCAGCCCCTTGTAGCGCGAGATGGAGAGGCCCTTGCGGCCCGCCGCCAGCACTTGCGCGAGGAGTTCGGACGGACGCGTGATGCCCGCGCCTTCCTTCACCGCCGCGCGGACCGGAGCCGCAGCTTCGCCCTCGGCCTCGGCTTCATCGGCGATCGCCACGTCCGGCTCCGGCTCGGCCGCTGCCGCGCTGCTGCGCACCAGCCGCGCCGGGCTCTCGTAAACCTCGGCCTGCTCCCCGGCGAGGCGGGCAAGCTTGCGCGCTTCGGCACTGGCGAGGAAGCCGGCCTCGATCACGTGGTTGTCGGTGACGCCGCGCCACAGCCGCTCGATCTGGTAGCTGCCATCGGGCGCCACGCGCGCGGTCCAGCGCGCCTCGCGCTCGCCGCGGTCCATCCAGCGCACGCTGGCAGCCAGCGCCGCCTCGCGGGCCTCTGCCGTCATCTCGGGATCGAGCGCGCCAGCCAGCGCGAGCGCCTCGATGATCGTCGGATCATAGCGCTTGGGCGCGAAGGCCATCAGGTTGCGCAGACGCAGCGCGTGATCGACGAGCCCTGCCAGATCCGCCCCGCTGCGCGCACCGCCGGCGGTTTCCAGCATGCGGCCTGCAAGCCCCGCCTCGACCAGATAGCGATCGAGCGCCGGGCCATCCTTGAGGTAGACTTCGCTCCGGCCCTTCGCCACCTTGTAGAGCGGCGGCTGCGCGATGAAGAGGTGCCCCTCGCGGATGATCTCGGGCATCTGGCGGTGGAAGAACGTCAGCAGCAGCGTGCGGATATGCGCGCCGTCGACGTCGGCGTCGGTCATGATCACGATCTTGTGATAGCGCAGCTTGGCGAGGTTGAACTCGTCGCGGATGCCGGTGCCCATCGCCTGGATCAGCGTGCCGACTTCCTTCGAGCCGATGATCCGGTCGAACCGCGCGCGCTCCACGTTGAGGATCTTGCCCTTGAGCGGCAGGATCGCCTGGAAGTGGCGGTCGCGCCCCTGCTTGGCCGAACCGCCTGCCGAATCGCCCTCGACCAGGAACAGTTCGCACTTCGAAGGATCGCGCTCCTGGCAGTCGGCCAGCTTGCCGGGCAGGCTGGCGATGTCCATCGCGCCCTTGCGCCGGGTCAGCTCGCGCGCCTTCTTCGCCGCCTCGCGCGCGGCGGCGGCATCGATCACCTTCTGGATGACGGCGCGGGCGTGGGCGGGGTTTTCCTCCAGCCATTCGCTCATCTTGTCGGCCATCAGGGCCTCAAGCGGCTGGCGCACTTCGGAGGAAACCAGCTTGTCCTTGGTCTGGCTGGAGAACTTGGGGTCCGGCAGCTTGACCGAGACAATCGCCGTCAGCCCCTCGCGCATGTCATCGCCGGTGAGGGAAACCTTCTCCTTCTTCAGCATCCCCGAACGGTCGGCATAGCCATTGAGCGTCCGCGTCAGCGCCGCGCGGAAGGCGGCCAGGTGCGTGCCGCCATCGCGCTGGGGGATGTTGTTGGTGAAGGTGAGGACGTTTTCGTAGTAGCTGTCGTTCCACTGCAGCGCGACATCGATGCCGATGCCGTCGCGCTCCGCGCCGATCGCGATCGGTTCGGGCATCAGGGGCTGCTTGTTGCGATCGAGGTACTTCACGAAGGCCGCGATGCCGCCGACGTAATAGAGATCGTGCTCCTTGACCTCCTCGTGACGCTTGTCGCGCAGCAGGATGCGCACGCCCGAATTGAGGAACGCGAGCTCGCGGTAGCGGTGCTCCAGCTTGTCGAAATCGAACTCGGTGACGTTCTTGAACGTGTCGTGGCTGGCGAAGAAGGTGACGCGCGTGCCCTTCTTGACGCCGCCCTTGCCGTCCGCCGGAGCGGGGCCGTTGACCTTGAGCGGAGCGACCGCATCGCCGTGCTCGAAGCGCATCCAGTGCTCCTCGCCGTCGCGCCAGATCGTCAGCTCCAGCCATTCGGACAGTGCGTTGACCACCGAGACGCCGACGCCGTGGAGACCGCCTGAAACCTTGTAGGCGTTGTCGTCGCTGGTGTTCTCGAACTTCCCGCCCGCGTGGAGCTGGGTCATGATCACTTCGGCGGCGGAAACGCCTTCCTCGGCATGGATGCCGGTCGGGATGCCGCGTCCGTTGTCTTCCACCGAAACCGAACCGTCGGCATTCAGCTCGATCAGCACGAGATCGCAATGCCCCGCCAGCGCCTCGTCGATGGCGTTGTCCGAAACCTCGAACACCATGTGGTGCAGGCCCGAACCATCGTCGGTATCGCCGATGTACATGCCGGGGCGCTTGCGCACCGCATCGAGCCCCCGCAGGACCTTGATGGAATCGGCGCCATATTCGTTGGCGTTGGGGATGTTTTCGTTCGTGCTGGCCATCCGTCGGACATAGGCATTCGCGAGGCTTTTCCCAAGCGAATCCGCCCCGTTTTGCACAATCGAGAGCCCCTTTTCACGTACCGCACCGGGAGGGGCTGGCGAACCCCGCACAATCGTGCTGAAACGCGCGGCACAACCTTCAAGACAAAGGACTTATCGCTCCATGCGCACGCTGCTGACCGGCGTCATTTCAGCCGCCCTGCTCACCACTCCGGCGCTCGCCGCACCGGCGGCAAAGGGCGATCCCTATGGCGGCGAGGAAGCCTTCCGCAGCCTCTACAAGGAACTCGTCGAGACCAACACGACGCTCTCTTCGGGCAGCTGTACGCTGGCGGCGGAGCGCATGGCCGCCCGGCTCAAGACGGCCGGCTTCACCGACGACCAGCTGACGGTGTTCTCCACGTCCGAAAAGCCCCGCGAAGGCGGCCTCGTCGCGGTCATGCCCGGCACCTCGAAGACCGAGAAGCCGATCCTGCTGCTCGCCCACCTCGACGTGGTGGAAGCCAAGCGCGAAGACTGGGTGCGCGATCCCTTCACGCTGATCGAGGAAGGCGGCTATTTCTACGCCCGCGGCACGACCGACGACAAGGCGATGGCCGCGACCTGGGTCGATACGCTGATCCGCTTCAAGCAGGAGGGCTACAAGCCCAAGCGCACGCTCAAGCTGGCGCTGACCTGCGGTGAGGAAACGACCTACGCGTTCAACGGCGCCGAATGGCTGGCGAAGAACAAGCGCGACCTGATCGACGCGGCCTATGCCCTCAACGAAGGCGGCGGCGGGCAGACCGACGGCAAGGGCGTGTCGGAAGGCGGCAAGCTCGTCGTGGAATCGATCCAGGTCGGCGAGAAGGGCGTCCAGAACTACCGCCTCGAAACGCGCAATCCGGGCGGCCACAGCTCGATCCCGGTCAAGGACAACGCGATCTACGAACTCGCCGCCGCGCTGGTGAAGCTGCAGGCCTACGACTTCAAGCTGGAGCTTTCGGACACGACCCGCGCCTTCTTCGCCAAGGCCGGCGCGGTCCGCCATGACGAGCTGGGCAAGGCCATGCAGGCGATTGCCGCCAACCCGGCCGATACCGCCGCAGAGGCACTGCTCAACACCAACCGCTCGTTCCACTCTATGCTGCGCACGACCTGCGTCGCGACGCTGCTCGATGGCGGCCATGCCAACAACGCGCTGCCGCAGCGCGCCGGGGCCAACGTCAACTGCCGCATCTTCCCCGGCCACTCGGTGGAGGAAGTGCAGAAGGAACTCCAGGACGTGGTGGCCGATACCGGCGTGACGATCACCGCCGTGCCGCCGATGCGCCCGCTCGCCAAGACCCCGCCGATGGATCCGGCGATCATCGGTCCGATGGAGAAGCTCGCCGCCAAGTACTTCCCCGGCGTGCCTGTCGTGCCGACGATGTCGACCGGCGCGACCGACGGCATCTTCCTCGCTGCGGTCGGCATCCCGACCTATGGCGTGCCCGGTGCCTGGCTCAATCCGGACATGAACGGCATCCACGGCCTCAACGAGCGGATCGAGATCAAGGCGCTGATGACCGGCCGCGCCTATCTCTACGAGCTGGTGAAGGCCTACACGAAGTAATCACCGCGCTGTAATCATTCGCTTTAGCTGAATTGATCCACACCCTGTCCACAGGTCCATGCACCTGTGGACAGGATTGCGCGCGTCCCCTTGACGCATGACTCGCGCCTGTGTTCTCTTGCCCGCATGCGTCATGAAGCGGTCATCCGCAGCCCCCACATCACACTCCGAAGGCGCCTTGCTTCGCCTCCGGGCGGGGCTTCTGGCGTTCACCAGCGAAAGGGCCAGACGGGAGCATGCTTCACAGGGCACTGATCGAGCGGGCGGCGGATGCCAGGCCCCATAGCGGAAGCCCCCACGCAGAAGGGGCCGCATTCCTTGGGGCTGACCGCCATCTCTCGAATTGCCCGGCGCTGGTGCTCAATGCCGATTACACCCCGCTCAGCTACTATCCGCTAAGCCTCTGGCCCTGGCAGACCGCGATCAAGGCGGTGTTTCTCGAACGGGTCGATATCGTCGCGACCTACGAGCGCGAGGTCCACAGCGCCTCGCTCGACATGAAGATCCCTTCGGTGATCGCGCTGCGCCAGTATGTGCGGCCGAGCGAGTTTCCCGCCTTCACGCGCTTCAACCTGTTCCTGCGCGACAAGTTCCAGTGCCAGTATTGCGGCTGCCCGGATCAGCTGACCTTCGATCACGTCGTCCCGCGCCGCCTCGGCGGGCGCACCACGTGGGAAAACGTCGTCGCCGCCTGCGCCCCCTGCAACATGCGCAAGGGCGGGCGCACCCCGGCGCAGGCCGCGATGCGCCTGATCACCGAACCGATCCGGCCAACCTCATGGCACTTGCAGGAACGCGGACGGCTGTTCCCGCCGGGCCACCTCCACGAAAGCTGGCGCGACTGGCTCTACTGGGACGTCGAGCTGGAAGGCTGACCGCCGCTCAGCGCTGCGCGAGCGCGGCCTCGCACTCGCTCAGCAGTTCGCCCATGATCGCGCTCACCGGCTCTTCCTTCGTGACCATACCGACCGACTGGCCCGCCATCACAGAGCCGCGCTCGACATCGCCATCGATCACCGCACGGCGCAGCGCACCGGCCCAGAAGTGCTCGATCTCCAGCTGCGCCTCGGCCATGTCGACCACGCCTTCGTCGAGCCGCCGGGCGACTTCGATCTGCTTGGCGTTGAATTCCTCGCTGCCCTTGTTGCGCAGCGCGCGCACCGGGATCACCGGCAGGCGCGGATCGATCTGGACGCTCGCCACCGCATCGCGCGCGTTGGCGCGGAAGAACGCCGCCTTGAACGCGGGGTGCGCGATGGACTCCGTCGCGCAGGCAAAGCGGGTGCCAAGCTGCACGCCGCTCGCGCCCATCTCCAGATAGCTCGCGATCATCTCGCCGCGGCCGATGCCGCCCGCCACGAACACGATGTGGTCCTCGGCCAGCGAGGGCAGGAATTCCTGCGCCAGCACCGACGTCGAAACCGGGCCGATATGGCCGCCCGCTTCCGAGCCTTCGATCACCAGCGCGTCGGCGCCCGAACGGAACAGCTTCTTGGCCAGCGCCAGCGTCGGCGCGAAGACCAGCACCTTGGCACCAAACGCCTTGATCGCCTCGACCGCGCCCTTGGGCGGAATGCCGCCCGCCAGCACGACATGGCCCACCTTGTGGCGCGCACAGACCTCGATCAGGTCGAACAGGCGCGGGTGCATGGTGATGAGGTTCACGCCGAAGGGCTTCTGCGTCAGCCCCGCCGTCGCGGTGATTTCGGCATCGAGCAGTTCGGGCGTCATCGCGCCGCAGGCAATCACGCCGAAACCGCCGGCATTGCTGATCGCGGCCACGAGATTGCGCTCGGAGACCCAGCTCATCGCGCCGCACAGGATCGCATGCTCTGTTCCCAGGAATTCCGCACCACGGCGCATCAAGGCATCGGTCTTGGGAGTAGAGCTCATTCGCGTAGGATCCTGATCAGAATTCCGGCGCGCTTTAAGGTCGGTTCGTGGCGGCAACAAGGCGGGATATCGGTCAAATGATCGTCATTCTCGATTTCTGAGCGCAAGTATCGTCATTTCACCGATGACCGTACAGCGCGTAGAAAGGTGGCGTCCGGTAGTCTCCCCCCACCTGGATGAGCCGAGAGCCGAGGCGCCAAGCCTGGGCCCGGGGTCGCACCCGCCTTCCGGTGCCGCAAGGTGCCGGAAGGCGGGACTTTATCCCGCCCGCCTGCTCGAAGGCACTGCCTCCGCCAGAGACCGCTTGGGCAGTTTGTTTACCATTCCGGCCCATGCTGCACCGTGGGATCAATCGGGCAGGAACGGGTTACATCGTGGCAAGGCAGGCGTTCGAAGGGCTGGACGGCTTGCGCGGTGTCGCCGCGCTGAGCGTCGGCGTGCTGCATGTCGACGGACTGATCCTCCATGCGGGCTTCAACTGCATGACCTTTCTCGCGGTTGATTTCTTCTTCTGCCTCAGCGGTTTCGTCCTCTCGCATGCCTATGGCGCGCGGCTTGCCGAAGGCACGCTGCGGCCCGGCGCGTTCTTCGTGCTGCGGATCTGCCGGCTCTATCCGATGATCCTTGCCGGGGCCGTTCTGGCGGTTGCCGTCGGGCTGGCGATGCGCCCGGCGCCCGCGCACGAAACCCTCACGATGGGCCTCGGGACACTGCTGCTGCTGCCAGCCGGGTTCGCATTCGGCGATATCGCGTTTCCGCTCAACAATGTCTTCTGGTCGCTGCTGTTCGAACTGGGCGCCGGAGTGATCTTTGCCGTCCTCGCCAGCAGCCGCGACCGGGTCTGGGTGATGATCGCGGCGGCCAGCGCGGTGATCCTGATGATCGTTGCCGCAAAGGGCGTCGGCCCGGGCGTGCTCGGCTTCGGCAATCCGGTGCTGTTCCTGTTCGGTGTGCCGCGTGTGCTGCTGCCGTTTGCGCTCGGCGTTCTCGTCGAACGGCGGTTTGCCGCGAGCCAGCCCAGCCGCGCGATGTCACCGCTCCTGCCTGCCCTGCTGCTGGTGCTGGTGCTGTTCTGCATCCCGGGGGACCGGCAGTTTGCCGCGCTGATCGCGACCATGATCGCCGTGCCGCTGGTTGTCTGGCTCGGCGCCCGTACCGCGCAGACAGGCGCGGGCCGTCTGTCAGCGCTGATCCGGCACTTTGGCGCGGTGTCCTATCCGTTCTACGCGGTGCACCTTCCGCTGGTGCTGCTTGCCGGAGCCATCGCCACCAGCGCCGAACTCGGCATCGGCGGGCGCTGGGCCCTGTCGGCCGCAGCGCTCACCGCCGCATGGCTCCTGTCCGTCTGGCTGGAACAGCGATGGGACCGGCCGGTGCGCGCGTCACTCGCCCGCCGCGTTTCCGCGAACCAGGCCCTTGCCACTCCGGCCTGAAGGCAGGCCTCAGGCCGCGTCCAGCCCGTAGGCGGTGTGCAGCACGCGCACGGCGAGTTCGACCTCATCAGAATCGATCAGCACCGAAACCTTGATCTCGCTGGTCGAGATCGCCTGAATGTTGATCCCGCGATCCGCAAGCGCCTTGAACATGGTCGAGGCGACGCCCGCATGGCTGCGCATGCCCACGCCCACGACCGAGACCTTGGCAACCTTGCTGTCCGCGATCATGCGGTAGTAGCCGATCTTGTCCTTGCGCTCTTCGAGTAGCGCCTGCGTGCGGGCGAGGTCCGCCTGCGGGCAGGTGAAGGTCACGTCGGTCTCGCCCTTGTCCTTGGCGATGTTCTGGATGATCATGTCGACGTTGATGTTCGCCTCGGCAAGCGGGCCGAAGATCGCCGCCACCGCGCCGGGACGGTCCGCGACGCGGGTCAGCGTCACCTTGGCCTCGTTCTTGTCGGCGGCAATGCCGGTGATCAGCTGGCGTTCCATGTCGGTTCCTTCAAGTTCTTCGTCGCTGACGATCATCGTACCGGGAATGCTGTCCGCCGGCGGCGCGCTTTCGTCGATGAACGAGGAGAGCACCTGCACGCGCACCCCCTCCTTCATCGCGAGGCTGACCGAACGGGTCTGCAGCACCTTCGAGCCGACCGAGGCGAGCTCGAGCATTTCCTCGTAGGTCACGTACTTGAGCTTGCGGGCCTTGGCCACGATGCGCGGATCGGTGGTGTAGACGCCGTCGACGTCGGTGTAGATGTCGCAGCGATCCGCCTGCACCGCCGCCGCCACCGCGACCGCCGATGTGTCCGAACCGCCGCGGCCCAGCGTCGTCACCCGGCCTGCGGGATCGAGCCCCTGAAAGCCCGGGATCACCGCGATCTCGCCCGCCGCCATCGAGGCGAGGAGGGCATCCGAATCGATCGTCTCGATGCGCGCGGCGGCATGGGCATCGTCGGTGCGCACCGGCAGCTGCCAGCCGAGCCACGAACGCGCCTTGCACCCCAGCGCCTGCAGATGGAGCGCCAGCAGCCCCGAGGTGACCTGCTCGCCCGCCGCCACGACCACGTCGTATTCCGCGCGGTCATAAAGTGCGTTCGCCTCCCGGCAGAAGTTCACCAGCCGGTCGGTCTCGCCCGCCATGGCCGAAACGACGACGGCAACTTCATGCCCCGCTTCCTGCTGGCGCTTCACGATGCCGGCCACGCGGCGGATGCGCTCGGTCCCGGCCATCGAAGTGCCGCCGAATTTCATCACGATCCGGGCCACGCTCATTCCCCCGCAGCAACAAAGAAGGTTTCCCATGCGGCCCCTCGACCGCACGGACGCGGCGCTTTAGAGTCGCCGCATGAGCAATGCAACTATCCAAGCAACAAAGAGCGCGGCGACCATCAGGCCCGAGGAAGCCGCCCATTTCGGCAAGCTGGCCGCCGAATGGTGGGATCCCGTCGGTAGCTCGGCGATGCTGCACAAGCTCAACCCCGTCCGCCTTGCCTTCCTGCGCGAGGCCATCGATTCGCATTTCGCCGCCGATCCGAAGTCGCTCCGCCCGCTCGCCGGGCGCACCGCGCTCGATGTCGGCTGCGGCGCCGGGCTGCTGGCAGAACCCCTCGCGCGGATGGGCGCGGGCGTCACCGCGGTCGATGCGGCCGAGGAAAACATCGCTGCGGCCAAGGCTCACGCCGAGGCCGGCGGCCTCGCCATCGACTACCGCCACGGCGAACTCGCCGCGCTCGGCCTCGGCCAGTTCGACCTCGTCACCTCGATGGAAGTGATCGAGCACGTCGCCGACAAGGCCGCCTTCATCGCCGGACTGGCCGAACGCGTGGCCGAAGACGGCCTTCTCGTCCTCTCCACCCCCAACCGCACCACCGCCTCGCGCCTGCTGCTGGTCGGCGCGGCGGAAGGCTTCGGCATGGTGCCCAAGGGCACGCACCACTGGGAGGATTTCATCACCCCGCTGGAACTGAGCGATCTGCTTGCAGACGCCGGCTTCGCGATGGGCAATCCCAAGGGCATTTCGTGGAGCCCGCTGAAAGGCCTCCACCTCTCGGACGACCTCTCGCTCAACTACATCGTGACGGCGCGCAAAGCCGATGGGAAGGACGCCTGATGGCTACCGGAAAAGTCTTCGAACGCCACAAGCAGGCCTGGACCACCGACGAAGTGCAGAAGCTGCACATGCTGGCGAAGAAGGGCATGGCGCTGAAGGCCCTCGCCAAGGCGCTCACCCGCAGCGAGGAATCGATCCGCATCCGCGCCAAGGCCGACGGTCTGGACATCGCAAAACTGCGCTGAAAAACGGCATTTCGTCCCCACACAAGGTTCCGTTCGTGTCGGGCGAAGTCGAGACACCACCGCCCCGCGAGCCAAACTACCCTCGTCATCCCCGCGCAGGCAGTGATCCAGCGCACCAAGGCGCTACGCCGCCCTCGATTCCCGCCTTCGCGGGAATGACGGAATTGGGAGATGGGAAGGTAGAGGGCGTTACCCCGCCGAGGTCGGCAGGAACCGTTCCACCAGTTCGCGCGCCAGCCGGGCCGGACGCAAGGTCGCGGCATCCAGACAGCACCAGCTCGATTTCACTTCGGCCAGCACTTCCTCGCCGCGCTTGATGATCGTCTCGTAGAACGCGCGCGCGCCCTGCACCCGTTCGAGGATCACGTGCGCGATCACCGGATCGTTGAGGAATGTCGGGCGGCGATAGGTGATGTTGTGGTTGGTCGCGACCCACACATGATCGGCAATCGCCTGCGCCGGCGCGAAGGTGCGCCAATGGCCGATCACCGCGTCCTGCACCCACTTGAGGTAGGAGGCATTGTTGACGTGCCCCATGAAGTCGATGTCCGTCGGATCGACGGTAATGGCGAAAGCAAAGGGGGGCGGAGTATTCACATCGATGTAGATAACACATCAGCCCCCCTGCTGAACAGGGCGGCTCGCGTATCTTTTCATGTCAATTCAACCCAGAATGGAGCTCCATTCCGCTTCCTTGAAGCCCACCAGCAAGCCGCCCGGATGCTCGACAATCGGCCGCTTGATCACCGATGTGTTGGCCGCCAGCACCGCCGGAGCCCCCTCGCCGCCGAGCGCCGCCTGATCCGCTTCGGAGAGTTTGCGGAAGGTCGTCCCCGCGCGGTTCACCACCTTGTCGCGCCCCGCCGCCGCGATCCATTGCGCGATCCTTGCCGGGTCCGCGCCCGCCTTCTTGTAGTCATGGAAGGTATAGGCGATCCCCTTGCCCTCCAGCCAGGTGCGGGCCTTCTTCACGGTGTCGCAGTTCGGAATCCCGTAGAGCGTGATCGTCATGCCTTGGTCCTCGCAAAGCGGTGGACCCGGCTGGGCGTCCCCGCGAACAGAGTGTAGTCCTCGTAGTATTCCTCGCGGCCTCTGGCCTGCATCTCGCCGTGCTCGGCCACCCGCCGCCACGCCAGCGCCGCCGCTTCATCCGCCCATTCGCTGATCGCCACGACTTCGCCGTCCTCGGCGGTGTAGCTCTTGAACGAGAGGTATCCCGGCTGCACCGCGGCGAGCGCCTCCATCGCATCGGCATCGGCGCTGTAGGCCGCCGCATCGATATCGGCGCGCTTGCGGTTGCGGAAGACGACGAGGAACATGGCGCCCCTTTGGCGCACCGGGCGTGACAAAAGCAAGATTTTGCGCAAAGGCGCTGGCCATGAGCTTCAACACGTTCGGCCATATGTTCCGGTTCACCACCTGGGGGGAAAGCCACGGCCCTGCGCTGGGCGCGGTGGTCGACGGGTGCCCGCCGGGCCTCGCGCTGGACGAGAGCCTGATCCAGCCCTTCCTCGATGCCCGCCGCCCCGGCCAGTCGCGCTTCACCACGCAGCGGCAGGAGCCGGATCAGGTCCGCATCCTCTCGGGCGTGTTCGAAGGCAAGACGACCGGCACTCCGATCAGCCTGATGATCGAGAACGTCGACCAGCGCTCCAAGGACTACGGCGATGTCGCCAAGGCCTATCGCCCCGGCCATGCCGACTACGCCTATGATGCCAAGTACGGCTTTCGCGACTATCGCGGCGGCGGCCGTTCCTCTGCGCGCGAAACCGCCGCGCGGGTCGCGGCAGGCGCGGTGGCGCGGCTGGCCATCCCCGAAGTCAGCGTGCTCGGCTGGGTCAGCGCCATCGGCGGCGATGCCATCGACCCCGCCAACTTCGACGCCGCCGAGATCACCCGCAACCCGTTCTTCTGCCCGGACGCCAAGGCCGCCGCGCGCTGGGAAGCGCTGGTGGACAACGCCCGCAAGGCCGGTTCCTCTCTCGGCGCCGTGGTCGAATGCACTGCCAGCGGCGTCCCTGCCGGCTGGGGCGCCCCGCTCTATGCCAAGCTCGATGCCGAACTCGCCCACGCGATGATGGGCATCAACGCGGTCAAGGGTGTCGAGATCGGCGACGGGTTCGCCGCTGCCGCCAATACCGGCGAAGGCAATGCCGATCCGATGCGGCCGGGCGAAGAGGCCCCCGAATTCCTCGCCAACCACGCCGGCGGCATCGCGGGCGGCATTTCCACCGGCCAGCCGGTCCACGTCCGCGTGGCGTTCAAGCCGACGTCCTCGATTCTCACCCCCGTGCCCACCATCACCCGCGAAGGCGAAGCGACCGAGCTCTTCACCAAGGGCCGCCACGACCCCTGCGTCGGCATTCGCGGCGTGCCAGTGGTCGAAGCGATGATGGCGCTGGTGCTGGCCGATCAGAAGCTGATGCACCGCGCCCAGTGCGGCGGCTGAGAAAAACCCACCCCCAACCCCTCCCGCGCGGGAGGGGAGCAGAAAGACCCGAGTACGCCCTCCCGCTTGCGGGAGGGCCGCGAGACTTGCTGAGCGTAGCGAAGCTAGTCGCAGCGGGGTGGGCATTGCGAGCCGAGACCGGTTGCCTAAACCATCCGCCCCGCTAGTCTCCCACCCCAAACCAACGGGGAGCCGAAAACTTGGGCACGCGCCTGACCCTCTACATCCTGATCGCCCTGTTTGCCGGTATCGGCGTGGGCTATGCGCTCAACGTGTCCTATCCGGCGGGCGACAAGGATCTCGCCCAGATCGCGGATCTCCTCAAGCTGCTGCCCGAGGTGTTCCTGCATCTCATCAAGATGATCATCGCGCCGCTGATCCTCGCGACGCTGGTGACGGGCATTGCCAGCATGGGCGACAGCAGCGCGCTGGGTCGGATCGGCGGGCGGGCGCTCGCATGGTTCATCACCGCGAGCCTCATTTCGATCGGGCTCGGCCTCGTGCTGGTCAACCTGTTCCAGCCGGGCGCCGGCCTCAACATCACCGCAGCCACGCCCGTCGGCGATCTCGCCACGGCTGACTTCACGCTGCGCCACTTCGTGCTCGAGGTGTTCCCCACCAGCGCGCTCGACGCGATGGCCAAGAACAACGTGCTCCAGATCCTCGTCTTCGCGATCTTTGCCGGCCTCGGCCTGTCCGCGATGGGCGAGGAAGGCGCGCCGCTGGTGCGCGCGTGCGAGGCGCTGGCCACGCTCATGCTCACGATCACCGGCTACGTCATGCGCGCGGCACCGATCGCGGTATTCGGCGCGATGGCCTCGGTCATCGCCACGCGCGGGGTCGGCATCATCGTGACCTACGGCGCCTTCGTCGGCGAGTTCTACTTCGGCCTGCTGATCCTCTGGACGATCCTGTTCAGCCTCGGCGGGATCTTCCTCGGGAAGCGCGTGCTGCTGCTGGCGCGCTACATCCGCGAGCCGATCCTGCTCGCCTTCTCCACCGCGAGCTCGGAAAGCGCGCTGCCCAAGCTGTTCGAACAGCTCGACCGGTTCGGCGTGCCGCGCCGCATTTCGGGCTTCATGCTGCCGCTGGGCTACAGCTTCAATCTCGATGGCTCGATGATGTACACCAGCTTCGCGACGCTGTTCATCGCGCAGGCCTACAACATCCCGCTCTCGATGGGGCAGCAGATCGCCATGCTGCTGACCCTGATGGTCACGTCCAAGGGCATCGCCAGCGTTCCGCGCGCCAGCCTCGTCGTCATCGCCGCCACGCTCACCCAGTTCGGCCTGCCGGTCGAAGGCGTCGCGCTGCTGCTTGGCGTCGATACCTTCCTCGACATGGGCCGCACCGCCACCAACGTGGTCGGCAATGCCGTGGCGACTTCGGTCATCACCAAGTGGGAAGGCATGCTGCAAGTGCCGCTGGACCCTGACGCGCCCGTTGCCGTGCCCCCGCATGATACGCCGGAACACGGCCGGAAAGGGCTGCATCTCGATCCGGAGGCGTGACGCCTACTTCTTCGCGTCCTTCGCCAGCTTCACCGGCTGGAACATCCCCAACCCGCACGAGCCCATCGGGCCGGTCGGGCCGCCGCCATTGCGGAAGACCGTGATGATATCGACATTGCACAGCTGCGAGAGCGAGGTCGAATAGGAGAACGCCCGCTCGAAGCCGAGGTTGCTGCAACGGTAGGGCAGGCTGTTGCGGTACCAGGTATCGCCGCCGGTGCGGAAATCGATGGTCCAGTCGTCGCGTACCCGGCTTTCACGGATCGAGGTGATCGGGATGCAGCTGACCGCCTTGCCGGTCGGCGTCGCGGCGGGAATGTCGGCGGCATGGCCGTTCTCGGCCCATGCCGACCCGCCCTTGGGCGCGCAGGCGCCCAGCGACAGAGCCGCTAAGGTCGTGAGGGAAACACAGGCGGCCATCCTCAGGGTATTTGGCCTCAAAGCGCTCATGCCTTCTTCTCCTTGGCTTTCCGCGCCCCTGCCCCCCGAGTCGCAGGTTTGGTTGCGGGTTTCGCCCCCTTCTCCAGAATCTTCCCCCTGAACCCGCAAAGGTCAACCACTTCGCAGCGCCAGCACTCGGGGCTGCGCGCCTTGCACACATAGCGCCCGTGCAAGATCATCCAGTGGTGCGAACCGACGCGGAACGGCTGCGGCACCTTCTTCTCGAGCTGCTTCTCCACCGCCAGCGGCGTCTTGCCCTTGGCCAGCCCGGTGCGATTGCCGACGCGGAAGATATGCGTGTCGACCGCAAAGGTCTCCGCCCCGAACGCGCAGTTGAGCACGACATTGGCCGTCTTGCGCCCCACACCCGGCAGCGCGGTGAGCAGGTCGCGGTCCGCCGGCACTTCGCCGCCATGCTCGCGCACCAGAATCTCGGCCATCGCGATCACGTTCTTCGCCTTGGAATTGAACAGCCCGATCGTCTTGATGTGCTGCTTCAGCCCCTCTTCGCCCAGCTCCAGCATCTCGGCAGGCGTCTTCACCTTGGCAAACAGCGCGCGGGTCGCCTTGTTGACGCCGACGTCGGTCGCCTGCGCCGAGAGCGTCACCGCCACCAGCAGCTGATAGACATTGCCATATTCGAGCTCGGTCTCGGGCGAAGGGTTCGTCTCCGCCAGCCTCCGGAAGAACTCGAAGATCTGGTCCTTGTTCAAAGCCCGAGCACCTCCGGCATGCTGTACCGCCCGGGCTCCTTGCCGAGCAGCCATTCCGCCGCGCGCACCGCCCCGCGCGCAAAGATCGCCCGGTTCTCGGCAAGGTGCGACAGCGCAATCCGCTCGTTGTCGGCCAGGAAATGCACGGTGTGGTCGCCCGCCACGGTGCCGCCGCGCAGGGCCGCAAAGCCGATGGTGCCCTGCTTCCTCGCGCCGGTCACCCCGTCGCGCCCGCGCACGGCTTCGTCGGCAAGCCCCACGCCGCGCCCCGCCGCCGCCGCTTCGCCCAGCAGCAGCGCCGTGCCCGAAGGCGCATCGACTTTCATGCGGTGGTGCGTCTCGACGATCTCGATGTCCCAGTCCTCGCCCAGCCGGCTCGCCGCCTCGCGCACCAGATGCGCCAGGAGGGTCACGCCCAGCGAGGTGTTGCCCGTCTGCAGCACCGGCACCGAGACGGCCGCCGCATCGACCAGCCAGTGATGCCGCTCCGCCAGCCCCGTCGTGCCGACCACGATGGGAATGCCGGCGTGGATCGCGGCATCGAGATTGAACTCCAGCGCCGCCGGTGCCGAGAAATCGACCAGCACGTCGCTCGCCTGCGCCAGCGCCATCGGATCGCCGCCCTGATCGATCCCGCCGGAGACGTCATGCCCCGCCGCCGCGATCGCCTCCGCCAGCGCCCGACCCATGCGCCCGGCGCTGCCGATAATGCCCACTCTTGCCATTGATCACCTCATGTCCGGCGTGCTTCATGGCCGCGATGCAGACATACCGCAACATCGTCATCCTGACAGGGGCCGGGGTCTCCGCCGAAAGCGGGATCGATACCTTCCGCTCCGCCGGGGGCCTGTGGGAACAGCACCGGGTGGAGGACGTCGCCACCCCCGAAGGCTTCGCCCGCGATCCGGACCTCGTGCTGCGCTTCTACGACATGCGCCGCGCCGCGATCCAGACCAAGGCGCCCAATGCCGCGCACGTCGCACTCGGGCGGCTTGAGCGCGAATGGCCGAAGCGCGTGCCCGGCGGCACCGTCACCCTCGTCACCCAGAACGTCGACGATCTCCACGAACGCGGCGGCTCGCTCGGCGTCATCCACATGCACGGCGAGCATCTGACAGTCTGGTGCACCGCCTGCGATACCCGCCACCGCTGGACCGGCCCGCTGGCAGATCGCCCGCCCTGCCCGGAATGCGCTGTGCCCGCGCTACGCCCCGATGTCGTGTGGTTCGGCGAAGTGCCCTACCGCATGGAAGAGATCTTCGCCGCCCTGTCCGAGGCTGACCTCTTCGTCTCGATCGGCACCTCCGGCGCGGTCTACCCCGCTGCCGGGTTCGTCCGCACCGCACGCGAAATCGGCGCGCAGGCGCTCGAACTCAATCTCGAACGCTCCCAGGGCTCGCAGTGGTTCCACGAAACCCGCCTCGGCCCCGCCAGCGAGATCGTGCCCGCCTGGGTCGAGGAATTGCTAGGCGGCTGAGCCGGGCGCGCCGCAAGCCCGGCACTCCGGATCCTTGGCAATCCGCATCGTGCGCAGCACGAGCTTCAGTCCGTCCAGCACGTGGACCTGCCCCCACTGCGGATCGCCGAGCGTGGAAACGCCCTCCAGCAGCACGCGCATCGCCGCCATTGCGCCAAATGCACCGACCATGCCGACCATCGCGCCCAGCACGCCCGTATCGGCGCAAGTATCGCAATCCTGCGCATCGAACGCATCGCCGACAAAGCAGCGGTAGCAGGCGTGGCCATCGCGGTGCCCGGCAAAGCTCGCCACCTGCCCCTGAAACCGCCCCAGCGCCGCGCTGGTCAGCGGTACGCCCGCCGCCACACAGGCATCCGAAACCGCCAGCCGTGTCGCGAAGTTGTCGCTGCCATCGAGGACAACATCTGCCCCGGCAATCAGCGCCGCCGCATTGCCCCGCGTCAGCCGGGTGACATGCGCCGTGCCGTCCAGCGCCGGATCGAAGGCTCTCAGCCAGTCCGCCGCCGCTTCGGCCTTGGGCCGGCCGATGTCATCGGTGGCGAAAATCGTCTGCCGCTGGAGATTGGAAGCCTCGACCACATCGTCGTCGATCAGCGTCAGCCGGCCAACGCCGGCCCCCGCGAGATACTGCAAGGCCGGACTGCCGATTCCGCCCATGCCGACCAGCACGACATGGCTCTGCACCAGTCTCGCCTGCCCGGCCCCGCCCACTTCGGGGAGGACAATATGGCGGGCGAAGCGGTCCAGGCGGTCGGGAGTCATGGGTTTGCAGTTAGGGGGGAAGAAGGAGAAATGCGAGGGCAATGGCCCTCGCCCTCGCGCCTTCCCTTATCCCTTAGTCTTCCAGCTGCCGCAGCAGCGTCCGCACGTCGCCGTCCATATCGGCATCGCGCGTGCGCAGTTCCTCGATCAGGCGCACCGCGTGGATCACGGTCGAGTGATCGCGCCCGCCGAACTTGCGGCCGATCTCCGGGTAGGAGCGCGGCGTCAGCACCTTGGCGAGGTACATCGCCACCTGACGCGGCCGCACGACCGCGCGGGCGCGGCGCTTGCTCGCCATCTCGGTGCGGTCGACCCGGTAGAACTGGCAGACCATGCGCTGGATCTCGTCGATCGTGATCCGGCGGCGGTTGGCCGAGAGGATGTCGGTCAGCTGCTCTTCGGCCAGCTGGAGCGAGACCGGCTGTCCGGTGAGCTGGGCATAGGCGATCAGCTTGTTGAGCCCGCCGACAAGCTCGCGGACATTGCGGTTGATCGTGCGCGCGAGGAACTCGATCACATCCGCCGGGACTTGCGTGCTGGTGAAGCGCGCGAGGCGGTGTTCGAGGATCTTGCGGCGCAGATCGATGTCCGCGGGCTGGATATCCGCGACGAGGCCCATCGAAAGGCGCGAGAGCAGGCGCTGCTCGACCCCGTCGAGCGCCTGCGGCGCGCGGTCGGCGGCGACGACAAGGCGCTTGCCCGCGCTCATCAGCGCATCGATCGTGTGGAGGAATTCCTCCTGCGTCGAGGCTTTGCCGATGATGAACTGGATGTCGTCGACGAGCAGCAGGTCGAACCCGCGCAGCCGCGCCTTGAATTCCAGCATCTCGTTCGAGCGCATGGCCTGCACGAACTCGATCATGAAGCGCTCGGCCGAGCAGTAGAAGATGCGCGCGCCCGGGCGGGCGGCGGCATAGGCATGGCCGATGGCGTGGAGCAGGTGCGTCTTGCCCTGGCCGGTCGCGCCCTTGAGGTAGAGCGGCGAGAACTGCGGCGTTTCGAGCGCGGCCATGCGCTGCGCGGCGTTGACCGCGAGGATATTGGCCGAGCCGGTAACGAATTCAGCGAAGGTCAGCGACGGATCGAGCCCGGTGACAGCGGCATCGGCGCTGAGCGGCACGGCAGCCTGGCGCTGCACTGTGGGCATCGAGCCGGTATCATTGGCCGGCATGCCGCCCATGCGCAGCTCGGGCATGGCGCGGCGGCGCGGGTGGACGGTGATGCGCACCTGGCGCACTTCCGAACGGGCGATCTTCCACGCGAGCGAGAGCCGGTCAGCGAAACGGTCTGCGACCCAGTTGGCCGAGAACTCGGTCGGCAGGAACAGGTCCAGCGTGCCGGTTTCCTTGCAGAAGGTGCCGACCTGAATCGGCTTGATCCACTGGCTGTGAAGCTGCGGGCCAAGATCCTTCTTGAGCCCCTGGCTGATGTCTGCCCAGTCCGCGGCGAGATCGAGTGCTTCCTGGTCCTCGATCATTGCGCTCTCTCGTCCTTTCTTGCCCGGTGCGGCATCAACCGCCTGGGCTGCGGTGCCCCGTCCACCGCCGCCTGCAAATTCATCCATCTTCACGCTTCGCTACCCTCACCCCGATGGCCTGCTTCAGCACCCCCTGCCGCAGACACAAATCTACCCCGTGCCGGGAAAGCACCCCTGCTCCCGGCTATGAACCTTGCGATTGTCGTGACCCCGATTTGGCTGACAGACCTGCTGAGGCAGGGGCCGCGCCGCATCGAGAAAGACATGTCTATTGGCGATACGGAGGGATTCGCAAGCACCGAGCCGCAAAAAAACTGAAATAAAGAATCTTGACGCCCCAAACTTGGCGGAAATCAATCAATAGACTGAAAAATAGCCATTTTTTGGAAATCGTCCGCGAATCGGCAGAAATCTGCGACTTGTGCGTGACAAGCCCCGCCCGGACATGACGGCAAGGCCTGTAACGGAGACGAAACAAAACGCGGCCGGTGTCACTGACACCAGCCGCGTTCCGTTTCTGTACGTAGTGCTAGCCCGGTAGGGCCTGCACGAGACGAATCAGAGCGAGGCGACTCGCTTCGTCAGGCGCGACATCTTGCGCGCCACGGTGTTCTTGTGGAGCACGCCGCGAGCAACGCCGCGCGCCAGTTCCGGCTGGGCGGCATGGAGCGCTTCAGCCGCAGCAGCCTTGTCACCACCGGCGATCGCGGCCTCGACCTTCTTGACGAAGGTGCGGATGCGGGAGAGGCGGTTGCCGTTGATCTCGGCACGGTTGGCATTGCGACGGATGCGCTTACGGGCTTGCGGCGTATTGGCCATGACTGTCCTGTTTCAAGAGCCGGATCCGCATGACGTGCGGGCGGCGAATAAACCTGTGGGCCCGGCAAAGCCCTGTCAGACTCTCCGGAAAGCGCGCGCCTTAGCCACGGCATGCCGAATCGTCAACCGGTAGTGTTGGCGGCAAGGCGCAAAGGAGCGCGTTGCCGGGCGGGGTAGCGGACCGGTGCCGCCCTTGCGAACCGTCAGAGCCGCACGAAGCGCACATGCAGCCCGTCGCGCGGCTTGGGGATCGGCCAGGGCTGCCATGCCGGCGTGTAGCCCGGCTCCACCTCCACCCGGTAGCGGGTGAGGATGTGGTGGATGAGGAGCTTGGTCTGCATCGTGGCGAAGTGCAGGCCAAGGCACATATGGGCGCCCCCGCCGTAGGGGATCCACGCATATTTGTGCCGCGCCGCCACCGCCGCCGGCGTGAAGCGCAGCGGATCGAATCGCTCGGGTTCGGGCCAGTGCGCCGGATCGGCATGGACCGCCGCCGCGCTGATGCCGACACTCGTGCCGGCAGGGATGCGGTACCCGCCGAACGTGAAATCGCGCGTCGCCCGGCGCGGGGTGGAAGGCACCGGCGGCATGATTCGCAGCGCCTCCTTCATCGCCATCTCGGCCAGCTCCATCTTGCCGAGCGAATCATAGGACAGCGCCACGCCGTCACCCCCTGCCGCCGCCCGCGCCTCTGCGCGCAGCTTCTCCTGCCACTCGGGGTTCTTGGCGATGTGCCAGATCAGCGTCGTGAACGAACTCGTGATCGTGTCATGCGCGGCCATCATCAGGAAGATCATGTGGTCTACGACGACATCCTCGGGCAGCAGCTCTGCCGCCGGATCATCATCACGCCGGGCCATCGCGAACTGGCTGAACATGTCCTGCCCGGGATTGGCCCGCCGTTCGCGCAGCAGGCCGGTGAAGTATTCGACCATCAGCTGGCGCCCGGCATAACCGCGCCCCATCGCGGTGAACGGCAGCGGCCGGCGAATCGGCGCGACCGAGGCCTGCACCATGTCGACGAAAGCCTTGTTGAGCCGGTCCGCCTCCGGTCCCAACGGCAGGCCGAGGAAGCTCGTCGCCGCGGTTTCCAGCGTGAGCGCCTTGATCGCGGGATAGAACTTGCGCGGCCCCTCCCCCCAGGCTTCGACCCCGCGGGCAATATCGACGTTGAGCGCATCGCAGTAGTGCCGCATCGGCTCGGGCTTGAAGGCAATCGACAGCGCGCGCCGGTCGGCACGGTGCGCGGCGAAATCCATCAGCATCAGCCCGCGCGGGAACAGCAGGTTGAGCAGCGGGCCCCAGCCCTGTTCGGAACTGAAGATCTTGTCGCGATCAAACAGCACCAGCTCGTTCGCCTCGGGCCCGATCAGCGTGACCTGCCGCCGCCCGAACGTGCGCGTGCGGTGGATGTCGCCGTACTTCGCCCGCATGCGCTTGCCGAAACCGATCGGATCGGCGAGCAGCTGGAACGTGCTGCCCACGATCGGCCAGCCGTCCTCGCCGGGAATCGCATCGAGTTCGCGTTCGTCCTTGAGGCGGACCCAGTGCGGATTGCCGCGCTCGCTCTGCACGTCCTGCGGACGGATCGAGTGCGGATGGTTAGCTGCCAGACTGGCCATGCCTTGCTCCTGATTGCGCCCTTAACCGGTCGGTTAATGACACGCCTGTAAGCAAAGTCAATTTCCGCGCGGTCAGATCCAGCCGGCGAGTTCGCGGCGCACCAGCGCTTCGAGCATCTCCATCCCGGCCTCGCCCGCATTGAGGCAGGTCAGCGCCGCGAAATGCGTGCCGCCTGCCGCTTCGAAATCTTCGCGCCCGCGAATGCCGAGCTCCTCGATCGTCTCGAGGCAATCGGAGGAGAACCCCGGCGCCGCGACGACCATCCGGCGAATGCCATTGCTGGCCTGCACCTTGATCACGTCATCCGTGGCAGGCTCCAGCCACTTCGCGCGCCCGAAGCGCGACTGGAAGCTGGTCGCGAGCTTGAGGCCCGGATGCGAACCGGCAAACGATTCGCCCAGCAGGCGCGCGGTCTTCTGGCAGTGGCAGTGGTAGGGATCGCCGAGCCGCAGGGTGCGTTCGGGCATGCCGTGGAAGCTCAGCACCAGCAGTTCCGGCTCGAAATCGAGCGCGGCGATCTGGGCGGAGAGATCCTTGTGCAGCGCCGCGATCATCAGCGGATCATCGAAATAGGGCGGCAGGGTGCGCAGCGCCGGAAGGCGGCGGCGATCCTTGATCCAGTTCGCCACGGCATCGAGCGCGCTGGCGGTGGTCGCACCCGAATACTGCGGATAGAGCGGCGCGACGAGGATGCGTTCGCAGCCATCGGCCAGCAGCTTGTCCAGCTCCGCTGCCATCGCCGGCTTCTGGTAGCGCATGGCGTAGCGGACAATCGCCGCATCCCCCAGCCGCGCCTGCAGCGCGCGGGCCTGCGCAGCGGTGTGGAACGCCAGCGGCGAACCGTCCTCGGTCCACACCTGGCTATAGGCATGGGCGGACTTTCTGGGCCGCGTGCGCAGGACGAGCCCGCGCAGGATCGGCTGCCAGAAGATCTGCGGGATCTCCACCACGCGGCGGTCCGAAAGGAACTCGGCCAGATAGCGGCGCACGGCGCCTTCGTCAGGTGCATCGGGCGTGCCGAGGTTGACCAGGAGCACCCCGATCTTGCCGGTCAGAATCCGGGGATGGTCGGCAGGTTGGTCCATGGCGCTGATCAGAGGCCTTCAGAAAGCAGGGGGAGACGGCGGAAGCGCAGTCCTGTGGCAGAAAACAGCGCATTGGCAATGGCAGGCGCGACAGCGGCGGTCGCCAGCTCGCCGGGATCGAACGGTTGCTCGTCCGACTCGGCAAACGCAATATCAACCTTGGGGCAATCGGCAAGCAGTGGCAGGCCCAATTGCGCAAGGCGGCCGGCGGTGGGCAGTCCCGCCGCGTACCCCGTGCTGCCGCCAATCGCCTGCGCCAGCGCGAAGAGCATGCCGCCCTCGACCTGCTGGCGCGCCACATCGACATTCACGATCCGCCCGATATCGACCCAGGCCGAAAGCTGGTCGACACGGATCGCGCCCTCTTCCTGCCGCGCGGTCGCGACAACCGCGATGAACCCGCTGCGGGGGCCTTCGGGCGCGGCGAGGTCCATGCGGTGGCAGGCAATCCCCTGCCCCGAGGCATCCGCCCCGCCGCCCCACATCGCCATGCGCGCCGCGCCGACGAGGCAGGCGGCAAGGCGCGGCTGTCCGCTGAGCATGCCGATGCGGTAGGAGAGCGGCTCGGCGCCGCCGAAATGCGCGCACTCGTCGATGAAGCTTTCGGTAAAGAACGCGCCGTAGCCGTGGGCATTGCCGCGATAGCGCGCTGTCGGCAGCGGCAGGTACACCGGCACGTGATCCACCGCGCGCTCGGGGATCGCATAAAGCGGCATGGCGCCCTCGCAGGCGAGCGGATCGGCGCGGCCTTTCGCGGCGGCCTGCGCGTCCACGGCCTCCATCCCATCGAGCAGCCGCGCCCCTGCCTCGATTGCGGTGGCGGGCAGCGCCATGCGCGTGCGCCAGCCGAGGAGCTGGCGCTTGTCCGGCCCGATCGAGGCGGAGAGCAGCGCGGAAACCGGCGTGCGCGGATAACCGGCCAGCGCTTCTTCCCAGCGCGACCACATCAGCTGGACCGGGCGGCCCAGCGCCTTGGCAATCTCCACCGCCTCGACCGCGATCCGCGCATCGAGACGGGCATCGAAGCTGCCACCAGCGTGCATCGGATAGACGATCACATTGCGCCGGGGGATGCCCGCCGCGCGCGCCGCCTGCCGCCGCACCAGTTCCGGCGCCTGCGTCGCGAGCCACAGTTCCAGCTTGGCCCCGGTCAGCCGCGCGGTGGCGGTCGCGGTCTCCAGCGGGGCATGGAGCGCGGGTTCGACATCATAGCGCGCGGTCAGGCTGGGCTTGGCGAGCAGGGCATCGGGATCGCCCTCGGCCATGATCCGCGTCGCCCGCCCGCCGCGCAGCGCGGTGTCGATGCGGTTCTCGAGCGCAGAGGAATCGGCAATCCGCCCGGCGGCATGGAAGCGCGGCTCCATCGCGAGCACGGCCTTGTGCGCCGCGTGCCAGGTCTTGGCCGCCGCGGCGACCCAGCGCCTGGATTGCACCACGCCGACCACGCCGGGCACTTGCTCCGCCGCCTTGCGGTCGAAGCTCGAAAGCACGGTATCGCCCTGCGGCCCGTGCACGATCGCGGCGTGGACCATGCCGGGCACCCGCACGTCGCCCGCGAAGACGAAGCTGCCATCGGCCTTGGCGGGCAGATCGAGCCGGGGGTAGCGCGGCCGCGCGCCATCGGGAAACTGGCCGGGGCGCTCCTTCGGCGGCTCCGCGCGCAGGGCCGGGGGATCGGGCGGATCATGGTCCATCGCCGCCGGGATGAGGGCCGCGAAAGCGAGACGCTGCTTGCCGTTCACGACAAAGTGCCCCGCCGTATCCAGCGTCTCCCAGCCGACGCCCCACTGCGCCGCCGCGGCCTGCATCAGCATCGCGCGCAGGCCCGCCGCCGCCGCGCGCAAGGGCGCCTCGAACGCCGCGATCGCAGTGCCTTCCGCGGTGATCATCATCGGCTCGCGCTCGGCATGCGCGCGCGCCAGCCAGTCGTCCGGGGTATCTGCCAGCGCTGGCAGGACGCCCGATTGCCCCAAGGGGGACCACAGCGGCGCCCAGCGCGCGGCAAGCACCGCATCGCCGTAGATCGGGCTCGGCGGCGCAGGCTCCACGCCCACGCGCTTCCAGTCCGCGCCGAGTTCCACCGCCACGATCTGCGCCATCAGGGTGGAAATGCCCTGCCCCATCTCGCAGACCGGCACGGCCACGCTCACCGTCCCGTCCTTGGCGAGGCGGATGAAGCTGTCGAACACGTGTTCGTCCGGCCCGGCAACCAGCGCGCTGGCATAGCGGCGCGGCGAGAGCGCGAAGGCCACGAGCAGCGCACCCGCGCCGCCCGCGCCGATCAGCAGCCCGCGCCGGGTGAGCCTCATGCGCCGCGCCGCATCAGGGGTTTGCGTCCAGCCAGTCAAGCACCCGCTGCGCAATGCCGGCAAAGATCGCGGCCTCGGGGCCGTTGCCAGCTGCAGGCGGTTCACCGGCATCGCTGCTCTGGCGGATCGAGAGGTTCAGCGGCACCCGGCCAAGGAACGGCAGTCCCATCGTCTTCGCCGCCGCCTCGGCACCGCCCTGTCCGAAGGGATCGCTGCTTTCGCCGCAATGCGGGCAGACGTAGCCCGCCATGTTCTCGACCATGCCGATCAGCGGCACGTCGCCCTGCTCGAACAGCCGGATCGCACGCGCGGCATCCATCAGCGCGAGATCCTGCGGGGTGGAGACGATCACCGCGCCCGCCGGCTTGTGCTTCTGGAGCATGGTCAGCTGCACGTCGCCCGTGCCCGGCGGCAGGTCGACCACGATGATCTCGGCATCGCCCCAGTGCGCATCGATCAGCTGGCCGAGCGCATTGCCCGCCATCGGCCCGCGCCACGCGATGGCCTGACCGGGCTGGACGAGGTGGCCCATCGAGAGCATCGGCACGCCCCACGGGCTCTGCACCGGATGGATCTTCTGGTTCTCCGCTTCGGGCTTGCGGCCTTCGGTCGCCAGCAGGCGTGGCTGCGAGGGGCCATAGATGTCCGCATCGACCAGCCCGACCTTGCGGCCCAGCCTGGCCATCGCCACCGCGATATTGGCCGAAAGCGTCGACTTGCCGACGCCGCCCTTGCCCGAGCCGACCGCGACGATGCGCCGCGTGACGCGCTCGGCCGTCATCCCGATACGCACGTCCGCCGCTCCCGCAGCCCGCGCCGCTTCGCGCACCTTGGCTTCCAGCGCATCACGGCCGGCGCGGTCGAGACCGCTCACTTCGAGGATGACCGATGCCGTCTCGCCGTCCGCTTTCACCGTCTGCAACCGCGCGCCCGCGGCCATGCGGACGGCCCGTTCCAGTGCTGTCTGATCGAGGCTCAATCCCGTATTCCCGTGTTCAATGGGCCAATGCCCTAACGGACGCCCCCTAGCAGAGGAATTTTGGCAGGGAGACACTGTTTTTAACTGAAGAGCGTACCTATAGTCATGCCCATGATTTCTATTGGTAGACGAATGTCGCGGATCGGTCTGGCCATGGCCGGCAAGAAAAGCCCTTGGGGCGCGGGCGATGCCGGAAACGGGGAGCCTTCGGGCGAACCTGCTGACGATGGCGGCGATGCTGGTTCGGAAACCCCGCCACAGCCGCCGCGCGGCAATGGTCCGCGCAATCCGTGGCTGCCGCCTTCGTCGGGCGACGGGCGCCGCGGGCAGACCCTCGAAGACCTGTTCAAGCGCCGCGGCAGTGGCGGCGGCGGCGGGCTTGGTGGCGGCTCCGGCTTCCGCCTGCCCCAGCGCCCCGGTGGCGGCTCATGGGTGCCGGTCGCCGTTGGCCTTGTCGTCCTGCTCTGGCTCGGCACCACGATGGTTCACCGCGTCTCCCCGCAGGAAAAGGGCGTGGTCACGACGTTCGGCGCCTATAGCCACACGATCGATTCCGGTGTCTCGCTCACGCTGCCCTGGCCGATCCAGGCGGTCACGGTAGAGGATGTCACCTCGATCCGCCGCGATTCCATTCCCGAAGGCGATGGCGAGCGGCTGATGCTCACGGGCGACCAGAACCTCGTCAACCTCACCTATCTCGTCCGCTGGAACATCAAGGACCTCAAGCTCTACACCTTCCAGCTCGCCGAGCCCGATGCGACGGTGAAGGAAGTGGCGGAGGCCGCGATGCGCCAGTCGATCGCCGAAGTCAGCCTGAACGACGCAATGGGCTCCGGCCGCGCTTCGATCGAGGCCAATGTGCGCGAGCGGATGCAGCGCATTCTCGATGCCTACCGCTCGGGCGTGAAGATCCAGGGCGTGGAGATCAAGAAGACCGACCCGCCGGCCAAGGTCGTCGATGCCTTCAAGGAAGTCCTCGCCGCCCAGCAGGACGCGCAGAGCGACATCAACCGCGCCGAAGCCTATGCGCAGCAGATCACCCAGCGCGCGCAGGGCGAAGCGACGGCCTTCGACAAGGTCTACGAACAGTACCGGCTCGCCCCGGAAGTGACGCGGCGGCGCATGTACTACGACACGATGGAGCGCGTGCTGAGCAAGACGGACAAGGTGATCGTGGAGACGCAGGGCGTGGTGCCCTACATGCCGCTGCCCGGGATCAAGCAAACCCCGCCTGCCGATACGGCGGCCAATGGCGGGGAGCGCCGCTGAGATGGAACAGACCCTCATCCGCCTTTGGCAGGAACAGAAGATCGTCATCATCACGCTGGTCGTCGCGGTCGCCGCGCTGCTCAGTTGCGTGACCGTGGTGGGCGAACAGGAGCAGGCCGTGATCGTTCGGCTGGGCGAGCCCAACCGCGTCGTCAACCGCTTCCGCCCCAATGCCGATTTCGGCCAGACGGGCGCGGGCATCGTGCTGCGCATCCCCTTCTTCGAACAGGTGGTGCGGATCGACAAGCGCGTGCTCGATGTCGATCTCGAACGCCAGCAGGTCACCTCGGCGGACCAGCGCCGCCTGGAGGTCGATGCCTATGCGCGCTTCCGCGTGATCGATCCGGTCAAGATGTACGAGACCGCCGGAACCGTCGACAAGGTGGCCGAGCAGCTTCAGCCGATCCTCAATTCGGTGCTGCGGCAGGAACTCGGCAAGCGCACCTTCGGCTCGCTGCTGACCGCGGATCGCGGGCAGGCCATGGTCAACATCCGCAAGGGGCTGGACAAGGAAGCCCGCGAATATGGCGCGCAGGTGATCGACGTGCGGATCAAGCGGGCAGATCTGCCCGATGGTGCGCCGCTGGATTCCGCGTTCACCCGCATGGCGACCGCACGGCAGCAGGAAGCCGCCACGATCCGCGCCGAAGGCCAGAAGAACGCGCAGATCATCCAGGCCACGGCCGAGGCGACCGCCGCCAAGGTCTACGCGGAAAGCTTCGGCAAGGATCCCGAGTTCTACGATTTCTATCGCGCCATGAAGAGCTACGACTACACCTTCGCGCAGAAGGATAGCGGTACCTCGATCGTGCTCTCGCCCGATAATGCCTATCTGCGCCAGTTCAGGGGCGGTCAGATCAAGGGCGGTAAGTAGCGCTGCGCGCGGCGCCGGACTATTATGTTATTCAATCCCGGTTCAGGCGCTCAGATGTGAAAGCAGAGCGCGGAACCGGAACAGGGGACCAGGTGCGCGGGCCTCTCGCGTTCCGCCGCTGAGATGAAGAGGAATTGCTACGTGCGATACGCTTATGGAGTGACTACGGCGCTGCTCCTCGCCGGCAGCGCGCTGACCCTGACGACGGGCTTCCCGGCCGGTGCCCAGGTCGCGCAGAACGATTCGGCGCAGATGCAGTCGGTCGTCCCGCGCGGCGGTGCCCCCGCCAGCTTCGCCGATCTCACCCAGCAACTGCAGCCGGCGGTGGTCAACATCTCCACCCGCCAGCGCGTGAAGGTGCAGAACAACAACCCCTTCGCCGGGACGCCGTTCGGCGACCTGTTCGGCGGCGGTCAGGGCGGTGGCGGCGGCCAGACGCGCGAGGCGCAGTCGCTCGGTTCGGGCTTCCTTGTTTCGGCCGACGGCTATGTCGTCACCAACAACCACGTGATCACCGCCGAAGGTCAGGGTGAGATCGAATCGATCACCGTGACCATGACCGACGGCACCGACTATCCGGCCAAGCTCATCGGCCGCGATGCGCCGTCGGATCTGGCGGTGCTCAAGATCACCGGGCCCAAGCCGTTCCCGTTCGTGAAGTTCGGCGATTCCCGCCACGCCCGCGTGGGTGACTGGATCATCGCCATCGGCAATCCGTTCGGCCTCGGCGGCACGGTGACCAGCGGGATCATCTCGGCGGTCTATCGCAACACCGGCTCAGGTTCGGCCTACGACCGCTATCTGCAGACCGACGCCTCGATCAATCGCGGCAACTCGGGCGGTCCGATGTTCGACATGGCCGGCAACGTGATCGGCATCAACAACGCGATCTTCTCGCCCACCGGCGGCAGCGTCGGTATCGGCTTCGCGATCCCGGCCGAAATCGCCGCCCCCATCGTCGACAAGCTGCGCACCGGCCAGGCAATCGAGCGCGGCTACCTTGGCGTGCGCATCCAGCAGCTGAACGACGACCTCGCCGCCAGCCTCGGCCTCGCCAAGAACCGCGGCGAATTCATCCAGTCGGTCGAGCCCGGCCAGGGCGCGGCCAAGGCCGGCATGCAGCCGGGCGACGTGGTCGTGCGTGTCGACGGCAAGGACGTGACGCCGGACCAGACGCTGTCGTTCATCGTGGCGAACACCGCACCCGGCAAGCGCATCCCGATCGACCTCATCCGCAATGGCCAGCGCCTCACGGTGCAGGCCATCGTCGGCAAGCGTCCGAGCGAGGAAGAGCTCGCCCAGCAGACGTTCGATCCCGATGCCCAGCAGGGCGATGACAACGGCTTTGGCGGCAACGGCCAGCCCAAGCCGACCAAGCCGGCAGGCCCCGTGGTCCAGCAGGCGCTCGGAATCGCCGCGATCCCGCTCACCGCGCAGATCGCCCGCCAGCTCGGCGCGAGCGAGGATACCAAGGGCGTGGTGATCACCGCGGTCGACGATTCGGCGGACGCAGCGGCCAAGGGCCTCCAGCGCGGCGACATCGTGCTTTCGGCCAACAACAAGCCGGTCGCCACCGCAGCCGATCTCGAAGCCGTGGTGCGCCAGGCCAAGGCCGAAAACCGCGAGGCGGTGCTGCTGCGCATCCAGCGCCGCGGCCAGCCGCCCGTCTACATGCCGGTCCGCATCCGCTGATCGGCCACAGATGCAAAAAGGGGCTGGCGCACTTCGGTTCGCCAGCCCCTTTTTTATGTTCGCGTTGGCCCGAAACCCCGTGAAGTCTAGCCGTTCGGCTTGGCGGTCGCGGCGGGTTTCGGGCGGGGCCGGACAGGCTCGGTCTGCTTGCCGGTCGCGCGATTGAGGAAATCATCGCCCGCCGCTGGGGGCCCATCGGGCACCGGAATGGCCTGATCGACGCCCGGCAGCGCGCCATCGCCCGCAGGCGGTCTGCCTGCCGTCCCGTTCTGGGCTCCCGGCTCGATGATGTTGCCATCGGGGTCGGCATAGAAATAGCCGTCCGGATTGGCCTGCATCACCTCGTCATCCGGCTCGAGCTGCCACTGCGGCAGCTTGAGATCGGTATCGAACTTCTCGGGCGGACGCTTGGCGGTGGCGACCTTCATGTAGGCGGCAAAGGCGCGCGCGGGCGCGGTGCCGCCTTGCAGGCCGGGAACGGGATGCGCGTCATCGCGCCCCATCCACACGCCGGTGGTGATCCCGCTGGAGAAGCCAAGGAACCAGCCGTCCTTGTTCGAGCTGGTCGTGCCGGTCTTGCCCGCCACCGGACGGCCGATCTGGGCGGCGCGGCCCGTGCCGATGCTCACGGCCGACTGAAGCAGATCGGTGATCCCCGCCGCAACGAAATTGGGCACCAGTTGCTGCGCCGGTTCGGGCCGGTGGCTGTAGAGCACTTCGCCTTCGGTCGAGGTGATCTTGCGGATGCCATAAGGCGTAACCGCCGTGCCCTTGGCCTGCACGGCTGCGAAAGCGCGCACCATGTCGATTACGCGCACATCGGACGAGCCCAGCACCATCGAGGGCAGGGTGTTGATCGGGGTGGTAATGCCGAAGCGCCGGGCCATCTGCGCCACCGCGCCAAAGCCGACTTCATTGCCAAGCTGCGCTGCAACGGTGTTCTTCGAATAGGCAAAGGCGCTGCGCACGTCGATCTCGCCGGCGTAGGTCCCGCCGGAATTGCGCGGGCTCCAGCCGTCGATCGTCACCGGCTCGTCCTTGACCTTGGCGTCGGGCGTGTACCCGGCTTCAAGCGCGGCGAGATAGACGAAGAGCTTCCACGCCGATCCAGGCTGACGCACCGCATTGGTCGCGCGGTTGTAGTTCGAGGTCACGTAGTCGGTGCCGCCGACCATCGCCAGCACGGCCCCATCGCGATCGAGGCTGACGAGCGCACCCTGCGCGCCCTTGGGCACATTCGCCTGGATCGCCTCGGTCGCGGCGCGCTGCGCGCCGGGTTCAAGCGTCGTCCACACCTCGATCGGCTGGTCATTGTCGGGCAGCAGCAGATCGAGCTGCGGCAGCACCCAATCGGTGAAGTAGCGCGCCGAATTCTGGCCCTGCTCCTCGGCCAGCTTGACCGTCTTGAAATCGGTCGCGGCAGCCTGGGCCGGAGTGATCTTGCCCGCGTCCTGCATCGTCTGGACAACGACCTTGGCGCGGTCGACCGCAGCAGCCGCATCGGCGGTGGGCGAATAGTGCGAGGGCGCCTTGACCAGCCCGGCGATGATCGCCGCTTCCGCAAGGCTGAGCTGCTCGCCCGAATGGCCGAAGAACTTGCGCGCGGCGGAATCGATGCCGTAGGCGCCGCCGCCGAAGTAGACCTTGTTGAGATAGAGCTCGAGCACCTGGTCCTTGGTGAACTTCTGCTCGATCGCCATCGCCAGCAGCGCCTCGCGGATCTTGCGATCGAAAGTGCGGCTGTTGTTGAGGAAGATGTTGCGCGCCAGCTGCTGCGTGATCGTCGAGCCGCCCTGGCGCCAGTGGCCAGACTGGATACGAACCATCACCGAACGGACGATGCCGATCGGATCGACGCCCCAATGCTCGCGGAAACGCCGGTCCTCGACCGAGATCATCGCGTCCTTGAGCGTCTGCGGAATGCGCTCGTAAGGCACCCAGCGGCCGTAGCTCGGCCCGAGCGTGACGATCTCGGAGCCATCGTTTGCGCGCACGACGATGGTCTGCCCCGTCTGGGTCGTCTTCATCCGCTCGTAGCTGGGCAGCGAGCGTTCGGTGACGAAGACGGCTACCGCCAGCGCCATCGCACCGAGCAGCGTCAGGGCAGCGCCCCAGACGACCACGCGCCGCACCCAGCGGCGCAGGAACGACTGCTGCTCCGGATCGCGCTGGCGCCGCGAAGACGAACGCCCCGGTTCGGAGCGGCCAGGCTTGGAACGGTTAGGGAAATCCCGTCTGGCCATCAGCTTTGCGTAAGCTCCCTCATGCCGCGGCGCACCTTGGAGCGGTGAGCACGCCTTCTCGCGGCGGCTGATGCATAGGCGATTCGGAACACAGGGTTAACCCGCAGGATACGATTGCCCCCGGACAAACTTTCACGGGTAAGCAGAAGCGTCCGAAACTCAGTCCTCGGGAGTGAATTCGAGCGCTGCGCTGTTCATGCAGTAGCGCAGGCCGGTCGGTCCGGGGCCATCGGGAAACACGTGGCCGAGATGGCCGTCACAGCGCGCGCAGCGCACTTCGGTGCGGATCATGCCATGGCTGACGTCGCGGTGCTCATCGACTGCCTCAGGCTCGACCGGCGCGGTGAAGCTGGGCCAGCCGGAGCCGCTGTCGTACTTGGTGGACGATTCGAACAAGGGCGCACCGCAGCCGGCGCAGTGATACTGCCCGGTCAGCTTGTTCTTCTCGTACTTGCCGGTGAAGGCCCGCTCGGTGCCACCCTGGCGCAGGACCTGGTATTGCTCGGGCGAAAGCCGCGCGCGCCATTCGGCATCGGTCAGGTTCATCTTGTTGTCGGGCATGGATCAGCTCTCCTTGGCTCGGCGCGGAATATGGGAAGCGCGCCCGCGCTCGGCAAGCGGGCGATTGAGGCAAGTGCGCGGGTTCAGGCTGGGCCTGCGCAAGTCTTCAGTAGTGCGATTTCGTATCGGGCGCCGCCAGATCGTAGCAATGCGCGATGTCGTAGTTGTCGACGCCGCCGGGGCGGCTGGCGGCCTCCGCCCGCATGGCATCGCGCGCCGCCTCGACGGCCGCATCGGCGCCGTCCCCGCTCTTGCCTGCGGCGATGAAACCCTCCCGCGCGCGGGTGGAGAGCACTTGCGCCAAGGTCTGGAGATCGCGCGCGGCCGGTCCGTCCGGCCCCTTCGCGCGTTCTTCCTCCCACGCCAGCGTCAGGATCGCGGCGCACTGGGCAAGGTCGGGGGTCTGGAGCGGCGGCACCGCAGCATCGAGGCGCGCGAGGCACGGCTTCACTTCGGCGGCCAGCTCGCGGTCAGGGTCTGCCGCGCCGCGGCGCTGCATCTCGGTTACTTCGGCGACGAGCAGATCGCGCACTGCAGCTTGCGTCATCCCGCCCTGCTCGACCGCACGCGCGCCGACATCGGCGAAGAAGCGCTTGCCCCGCACGGCCATGGGCGGCAGCGCCAGCGCTGCGCCGCTCCCCCGCGCTTGCTCGGATGCGGCAATCGCAAAGGCAGCCGCGCAGTGCAGGTCCGCCCGCAGCGCGGCATCGGGGACAGCAGTAGCGGTAGCCACAGATGTGACAGGAGCGGCCACCAGCGGCGAGGTGACCAGCGCAAGGATCAGCGCGGCGGCGGGAAGGATACGCAGCATCGCGGCTAGCATAGGGGCCGCCCCGCGAGCCGTCTGCACAAAAAAACGGCTGCGGACAGTCCGGAAAGACCGTTCCGCAGCCGTGTCAGGGGCGCGCGTTCAGGGTGTGGGTGGAATGCGCGCGCTGAAGAGCCAGGTCATCAGGTCAGGGGCGGTCAACCCTTGGGCGTGTTGCAGCGGGCGATCTCTTCCGCCGCCAGTTCACCCTTGGGGGTGGAGAAGCGATTGATCGTGCCGACCTTGGCCGCGAGCTTGGTGCACACGACCACGGGGCGAGCGGTGTCCTGACCAGCCGAGCAGGTGTCGCCCGCGCAGTTCCACAGCACGTCGCCGAGCATGAGCTTGGCGGGCTTGGCGACCGGCGCGGCGAGCGTGACCGAGTAATAGGCATTGGCATCGGCGGCGCGAACCGGCGTCGCGGTGACTGCGAAGCTGGCAGCGGTGCCGACGAGAGCGAGCACAGCCGGGATCAGCTGGCGCATGATCGGCGAATGGTTGGCGCTGTTGCGGATGGCAAGCATGGTAGTTCCCCTTGGTTAGTTTCAAGTCTGGTTCGAGCCGCCGGGACATCCCGGGGGGCTTGCTCGGAAACTGCGGGGCTGGCGGTCCGGGCCGAAGCTTTTGGCACTGGCCCGGACCACCGGATGGAGAGGATGCGATTTCCGTTGCGAATCGATACCTACTTTATTAGGTTTCGAGTTGCAACTAGAAACTTACATTGCCCTGCAGATTGAGGTATGTCACAAAGCGTCATGGGAAAACTTCGCGAATCCCTCGCCGATCTCGCCGCTTGCGGCCTACCCTGCGCGCTGGAAGCGATGGGGGAACGCTGGTCCTTCATGATCCTGAGGGCTTCGTTCAACGGCGTTTGCCACTTCGAGGAATTCCTCGATGCGCTGGGCATCGCGCGCAACATTCTTTCCAACCGGCTGTCGCGCCTGGTCGAGGCGGGCATTCTCAAGCGCGAGCATTGCGCCGATGATCGCCGCCGCATCGAGTACCGGCTGACACCCAAGGGGATGGACCTGCTCCCCGCCATGCTGGCGCTGCGCCAGTGGGGCGAGAAGTGGGAAATGAACGTTCCGGCCAATCCCGTGCTTTGCGATTCCCGCGACGGGTTGCCGATCCTGCCGATCACCATCCGCGCCCACGATGATCGCGTGCTGGGCGGTGCGGACCTCATGTGGCGCGATGGCGCCGATATCGAGGCCGAAAACAGGCTGGCCGCCACACAGCTGCGCGCTGCCAACTGATCTTCGCAGAAAAGCGGGTCGCCACCAGACCGGTCCCGGGGGCAGGAACCTCGGCATGGTGACGACCCTTCACGTCGGCAGCGGCGGGGACTGGATGCCGCCTGCTTCAGACGTTCGAGCAATCGGGGTTCAGCGCGCGGCGACCTTGACGGTGCCCAGCTTCGCGCCGCGATCTGCCATCGCGCGCTCCGCGGACTGGATCGCATCGCGGTAGCAGCGGCGCGTTTCCATCGATTCGCTGAGCGGGTGCGGACCGTAGCTGGCATCGCAGACCGCGGCGGCGGCACGGCGCAGGCGGGCGTCGAGCTTCGACTGGCCCTGCGCGGTCGAAAGATCGAGATCGGCGTACTGGACCATCCGGTGCTTGACGACCACGTCGGGGTTGGCAGGAGCCGGGGCAGTGGTCTGGGCGAAAGCGGGCTGGGCGGCAAGCACCAGGCCGGCAAGGCCAGTTGCGATCAGAGCGTTCTTGAACATGGCGGTATCCTTAGCTTGGGTTGCAGATTTCATCGCAGAGCGGTGGTTGGGCTGGCCGGTCCATCTGGGGAGCCGCGCCACCGCCGCATGCCCATTCTGCTAGGTGATTCCGCGGATCGCTGCGCGGCAGGGTCGACCGAATCCTGCATCGTGCCGACAAACGGGCGGCATGCCCGACCAACCGCCAATCCTGCTCCACGAGCGACGAGTCTGCCGTCCGGCGGCGTGACAGGATGCAGCCGCCACCCTATCGTCGGGGCAGCATGGCGATTCTGATCATCTTCCTGCTCGGCATCGGCAATTTCGCGCTGCACCGGGCCATCATGGACAGTGGCCACCCCCTGCTCGATCAATTGCCGTGGTTCTACCACGCACTCAGCAGCCGCCTCTCGCTTGTCGTCGAATTCCTGATGCTGCTGGGCGGGCTGCTGCTGGCCTCCGAAGGAAACGCGCTGGGTGCGCTGGGCTATCTGGCCTACAGCCTGCTCAACGCAGTTTCGGCTTGGCTAATCCTTTCGGGACGGGTTTAGGCAGCGCACCATGATCCGCCTGTTCCACATCAGCGACGTGCACTTCGGCCTTGAAGACAAGGCCGCGCTCCACTGGGTGGCGGACTGTATCGCGCGGGAGCGGCCCGATGCAGTCGCCATTACCGGCGATCTCACCATGCGCGCGCGGCACCGGGAATTTGCCGCGGCGGCAGACTGGATCCGCGCACTGGGGGTGCCGGTCACCGTCGAAGTCGGCAATCACGATCTGCCCTACTTCAACCTCGTCGAGCGATTCCTCGATCCCTACCGCCGCTTTCGCGCGCTGCAGGGCGCGGTGAACCACGGCATCACGCTTCCCGGCCTAGCCATCGTCCCGCTCAAGACGACCGCGCGTGCGCAGCTGCGGCTCAACTGGTCGAAGGGCCGGGTGGGGCAAAGCAGCCTCGCCACGTGCCTCGCCGCGATCGACGCGCTCCCGGCGGGCACGCGCGTCCTCGTCGCCTGCCACCACCCGCTGGTCGAGACCGGCACGCGCGGCAAGGCGCTCACCCGCGGCGGCACCCGCGCGCTTGCGGCGCTGGCAAAGCGCGGCGTGCTGGCCGTGCTGTCCGGCCATGTCCACGATGCTTTCGACATCGAGCAGCCGACCGAGCATGGCCCGGTGCGGATGATCGGCGCCGGCACCCTGTCGCAGCGCCTGCGCGCGACACCCGCCGGCTTCAACGAGTTGATCATCGACGAAAACGGACTTTCCGTGCGCGCGCGACACGGCGCATGAGCGGACTTACTGTCCTAAACTTATAATTAAAGTTATGGTTTTCTCTATCCAATAGGCATGCCCGGAACCGGGTCCGTTCACTGCGCGGCGACCGAATCCTTACCCAGATCAGCGCAAGCCATTGAAGATAAATGCGCTTCTTGGCCCACTAGGCAGTTTTTCATTAACGTCCATATTGGCTGCAAGCGCAACCTTGTAACGACTATGTTTGTCGCAAGGGAACCGCCCGTTGAATGCGGAGTTGTCGCGCTGACGCAGTCGCGTCTGAATGCGACAAGGAACAATAGATCCACTCTGGACAGATATGAGTTCCTATAGTTCGATAAAGGAATGGCCCGTGCATCAGCCTGAAATGCCGGTCGTCATGCTCACGCAATTGGAGGCTCCCTTGCCCACTACTGCCTCCCTTTCCGATGATCGGCAATTCATGCAAGTCAGGCCCGGCCACATCCGCT
>CANGJI010000021.1 GCA_947454135.1 Sphingomonadaceae bacterium | reverse complement strand
TCGCTGACCGTTCGGGCCAGTACGACGTGATCGCCACCGTCAAGGGCGGCGGTCTCTCGGGCCAGGCCGGTGCGGTCAAGCACGGCATCTCGCAGGCGCTCTCGAAGTTCGAGCCCGCGCTGCGCAGCGCCGTGAAGGCCGCCGGGTTCCTGACCCGCGACCCGCGCGTTGTCGAACGCAAGAAGTACGGCAAGGCCAAGGCCCGCAAGAGCTTCCAGTTCAGCAAGCGCTAAACGCTTTCGGGCAACCGGACACAGAAAAGGGCGTCGGGATCATCCCGGCGCCCTTTTTCTTTGCGCGCGAGGATCAGTGGCCCGGCGCGTTGCGCTTCATGCTTTCGGCCATGCGGGCGAGTTGCTCCGGCGTCGCTTCGGTCTGGTAGCGCGTCTTCCATTCGTCGGCGGGCAGGCCGTGGATCACTTCGCGCGCGGCGGCTTTGTCCAATCCCGCGCCGGCATCGTTGATCCAGTCTGCCAGGCAATTGCGGCAGAAGCCCGCAAGGCCCATCAGTTCGATGTTCTGCGCATCGTGCCGATGGCGCAAGTGCCTGACAAGGCGGCGGAACGCTGCGGCGGCTACGGCGTCGGGCAAAGCGTCAAGGGCATCGGTTGATGTCAATTCTGCATTCGTATCCATATCGTTCGTCCTTGGGTTTTGCAGGTAGGTAGGCCATAGGGCGGGCGCATTCAATTCGAGGTGATGGACGTGGCAAAACTGGATCCCCGTGGCCGCAAGGTGAAAATCCTTGCCACTGTCGGACCGGCGAGCCGGTCGCCGGAAATGCTGGAAAAGCTGCTGCGCGCCGGGGTCGATGCCTTCCGCGTCAACATGAGCCACGGCGAACATGCCGTCCACGCCGAGACGATTGCAGCGATCCGCGCGCTGGAGCGCAAGACGGGCCGGCCGATCACCGTGCTGTGCGATCTGCAAGGCCCCAAGCTGCGTGTCGGCAAGTTCAAGGAAGGCCGCGCGGTCATCCGCCATTCGGGCCACTTCACGCTCGATCGCAATCCCGAGCCGGGTGACGAGACGCGCGTTCAGCTGCCGCATCCCGAACTCTTCGGCATTCTCAAGCCCGGCCAGCGCCTGCTGATCGATGATGGCAAGCTGCGCCTGCGCGTGATCCGCGCCGACGACAACGAAATCCTCTGCTCGGCCGAAGTCGGCGGCGTCATTTCCGATCGCAAGGGCGTCAACGTGCCCGACGCGGTGATCCCGGTTCCGGCGATGACCGACAAGGACCGCCGCGACCTCGCCTTCGCGGTCAGCCAGGGTGCGGACTGGATCGCGCTGTCCTTCGTGCAGCGCCCCGAGGATGTCGCCGAAGCGCGCCGCCTGATGGGCGGCTACGGCGCGCTCATGGCCAAGATCGAGAAGCCGGCGGCCATCTCGCGGCTCGACGAGATCCTTGAACTGGCGGACGGCCTGATGGTCGCACGCGGCGATCTCGGCGTCGAACTCAATCCGGAGCAAGTCCCGCCGCTGCAGAAGCGCATCGTCGAAAAGGCGCGGCGCGAGGGCAAGCCGGTCGTCGTCGCCACGCAGATGCTCGAATCGATGATCGAGAGCCCGACGCCGACCCGCGCCGAAGTCTCCGACGTCGCCAACGCTGTCTATGACGGCGCCGATGCCGTCATGCTCTCCGCCGAAACGGCAGCGGGCGCCTGGCCCGAGGAAGCGGTGGCGATCATGGACCGCATCGCCAGCGAGGTCGAAAACGATCCCGGCTATGCCGCGCGCGTCCACTTCATCGAGACCCGCCCGGACCCGACGACGGCCGACGCGCTGGCCGAGGCCTGCGCCAGCATCGCCAAGGCGCTCCCCATCGCGGGTATCATCGTCTTTACCGGCTCGGGTTCGACGGCCCGCCGCGTGGCCCGCGAACGGCCGGGCGTGCCGATGCTGGTGCTGACACCCTCGACGCTCACCGCGCGCAGGCTGGGTCTCCTCTGGGGCGCCCATGCTGTCGCCACGAAGGATATCGGCAGCTTCGAGGAGATGATCGCCAAGGGCAAGCGCATGGCGCTGCGCCATGGGTTCGGCACCGCGGGCTCACGTCTGATCGCGCTGGCTGGTGTGCCTTTCGGTACGCCGGGGTCGACCAACCTGCTGCACATGGTCACCTTGTCCGGCGACGAGCTCGCCAAGCATCAGGACTGACTGACGGATCAGCGCAGGCTGGTCGCCATGGCCAGCACGCCGACCGCGATGACGAGCGTGCCGAGGCCGATCATGAAGCTGCGGTCGGCCACGGCCTCCAATGCCTCCGAACGGGCATCTTCGCGCAAGGCGAGGTAGGAAAAGAAGCAGCTGATCGAGAAGCTTGCCGCCGAGAGCCAGGCGATCTCGTCCGCCATTGTCTTGCCCCCGCTGTCCGAGATCCTGAGACCGGCAATGAGCAGAAGCGAGATACCCAGCAGGTTGCTCGCGGCGTTGAGAATGTGATGGGTGCGCGCCATGGCGCTGCTTTCAAGGCTTTGCACCCTTAAGCCGGTCTGAACCGGCAGCGGGAGCCGGCGGCCGCCGGCCTGGCCGCGCAAGCGCGTTATCAGCCCCGCGTGCCGAACAGGGCCGAGCCGACGCGGACATGCGTTGCGCCCAGCATCACTGCGGTTTCGAAATCCTCGCTCATGCCCATGGAGCGCGAAGGCAGGCCATGGTCGTCCGCCAGCTTGGCGAGCAGCGCGAAGAATGGCGCGGCCTCGATCCCGGCGGGGGGGACGCACATCAGGCCGATCACCGGCAGGTCCGCCGTGCGCGCCTCGGTGAGCAGCGCGGGCAGATCGATAATCGCGCAGCCGCCCTTCTGCTCCTCCGCGCCGATGTTCACCTGCACGAACAGCGGCACGCGGCGGCCCAGCTTGTCCATCGCCCGGGCCAGCGCCGTGAGCAGCGAAGGCCGATCGAGCGAATGAATGCAGTCGAAGCGCCGCACCGCGTCCTCGGCCTTGTTCGACTGGAGCTGGCCGACAAGGTGGAGTTCGACGTCCGGGTATGCTTCCTGCAGCGCGGGCCACTTCGCATCGGCTTCCTGCACCCGGTTTTCGCCGAACACGCGCTGGCCTTCTCGGATCAGCTGAAGGATCGCCTCGGCCGGATGGGTCTTGGATACGGCGACGAGCGTCACGTCCTCGGCCTTGCGGCGGGCGATCTCGGCGCTACGGGCGATGCGCTCACGAATGGCGGCGAGCGGCGACAGTGCGGCCAAAGCGGCCTCTGGATCAGTCATGGTGCGGTGCTATACGCGCGGCATGCGCAACTGTCATCCAGCGTGTCGTCCTGTCCCCCGGACCCTCTTGCTGAGCGACGCGCGCAACGACGAACGCCTCGAATCCGCCATTTCCCGCCTTCCACGCGGCAGTGCGCTGGTGTTCCGGCACTATCATCTCCCGCCTGCCCGGCGCCGCGCGCGGTTTGAGGTGCTTCGCCGCCTTTGTGCAAGGCGCGGAGTGCAGATCATCACGGCAGGTGATGAAGCGCGCGGCTGGCGGGCCGACGGCCATTATGGCGCAACGCACAGCCTTCGCCGCACCCGTCTTGGCCACCCGATGAGCCATCGCCTCGCGACCGCCCATTCGCTCGCCGAAATCGGCGCCGCAGTCCGTGCAGGCGCCACGGCGATCCTGCTCTCCCCGGTCTTTCCGACCCGCTCGCATCCCGGTGCGCCGGTGCTCGGTCCGGTCCGGTTCCTGCTGATGGCGGCCCGCTCGCCGCTGCCGGTCATTGCGCTCGGCGGCATGACAAGGCGCCGCGCCGCGCGCCTGCCGGTGTGGGGCTGGGCTGCCATCGATGGCTTGGCCTGAACCCCGCAGAATACCGCGACTCGCCGGGATTCCTCGGGTTTCGCTTGCCATGGATTCTTGACGCCATCCCCTAAACGGGCGCATGAAGCATGCCGAGAAGGGACAGGTTTCATGGCAAGTCGGGCACTCGTTTCCCCCGCCGGCGGGCGCGGCGCAAAGGGCGCTGATTGGCGCGCGATCCTGAGGCGCAGCTTTCGCCGCAGCGCGGAGCTGATCGGCGCGGCCCTGCTGTTTGCCGCGATGATTGCGCTGACCCTTGCGCTCGCGACCTATACCCAGACCGACCCTTCGGGCAGCACGGCCTCGGGCAGCCCGGTCGAGAACTGGATGGGCTTGCCCGGTGCCTGGGCGGCAGAGCGCGTTCTCCTGTTCTTCGGTCTGCCCGGCGTTCTGTTGCTGCCTCTGCTCTATGTGTTCGCGCGGCGCCTGTGGGATGCGGCCGGCGATCTCATCGACATGGACGAAGAAGACGAAGGCTTCGCGCCGCTCCCCGCGTGGTGGCGTCTTGCCGTCATGCTGGCGCTGGCCATGGCCCTCATCGGCACCGCGCTGTCGCTGATGCTGACAGGGCCCGGGGGCACCCTTCCAGCGGGTGCGGGCGGTCTTGGCGGTTTGCTCGGGGCAGCGCTGATCCGCGCCGCCGCGCAGCTCTTGCCTGCCGCCGAACTCTGGATCGTGCGGGCCGCCGCACTGGTGGCCATGATCGCGGGGCTCGTCGTCACGGCAAGGGTCTTTGCGTTCGATTGGCACCGCATGCCGCGCATGCCTGCATTTCTCCGCCGGGGTGAACGTCCCGCATTGCCTGCCGCCGCCGGGGTTGCCGCGCTGCTGCCCAAGCGTGAGCCCAAGGTGCGCGCGGAGCCCGGCGATGAAGCCGCCGTCCCTGTGGAGGCGGCTCCGGCCCGCCGCCGCCCGACCGAGATCACCGATCCTTCGCGCCCGCCCGCGCCAGCGCAGATCCCGGGCAAGGCGCGGCAGGGCGATCTGTTCGATCAGTACGAACTGCCCGGTCTCGACATCCTCGAGCCGATCCCCGCCGCAACGGGCCCGAAGATCGACAAGCTCGCGCTCGAACGCAACGCGCGCCTGCTCGAGAACGTGCTCGACGATTTCAATGTGAAGGGTGAGATCACCGCAGTCCGCACCGGCCCGGTCGTGACGATGTACGAGCTCGAGCCCGCGCCCGGCATCAAGGCGAGCCGCGTGATCGGCCTTTCCGACGACATCGCCCGCAACATGAGCGCGATCTCCGCGCGCGTGTCCTCGATCCCTGGCCGCACCGTGATGGGCATCGAATTGCCGAATGCAGTGCGCGACATGGTCTCGTTCCGCGAGCTCGTCTCTTGCGACAAGTTCGTCAACTCCAAGGGCATGCTGCCGATCATCCTCGGCAAGGACATCGCGGGCGAGCCCATCGTGGCCGACCTTGCGACCATGCCGCACCTGCTGGTTGCGGGCACCACCGGTTCGGGCAAATCGGTCGGGCTCAACTGCATCCTGCTCTCGCTGCTCTACCGCCTGACGCCGCAGCAGTGCCGCCTGATCCTCGTCGATCCCAAGGTGCTTGAACTCAAGTCCTACGACGACATTCCGCATCTCCTCTCGCCCGTGGTGACCGAGCCGGCCAAGGCCGTCCGCGCGCTCAAGTGGGCGGTCGAGGAAATGGAGCGGCGCTACCGGATGATGTCCTCGGTCGGCGTGCGCAACATCTCGGGCTTCAACGAGAAGGTCCGCGCTGCCGCCAGCAAGGGCAAGCCGCTTGGCCGCCGTATCCAGGTCGGGTTCGATCCCGATACCGGAGAGGAACTGTTCGAGGAGCAGCAGCTCGATTATCAGGTGCTGCCGCAGATCGTCGTCATCGTCGACGAACTGGCGGACCTCATGGTCACGGTCGGCAAGGAGATCGAAGTCCTCATCCAGCGCCTCTCGCAAAAGAGCCGCGCGGCGGGCATCCACCTCATCATGGCGACGCAGCGCCCCTCGGTCGACGTCATCACCGGCGTGATCAAGGCCAACCTGCCGACCCGTATCAGCTTTGCCGTCACCAGCCGCATCGACAGCCGCACGATCCTGGGCGAACAGGGTGCCGAACAGCTGCTGGGCAAGGGCGACATGCTCTACAAGCCGAGCACCGGCGCGATTGCCCGCGTCCACGGGCCGTTCGTCAGCGACGAGGAAGTCGAGCGCGTGGCCGATCACTGGCGCGGGCAGGGCAGCCCGGACTACGTCGATTCGGTCACCGAGGAGCCGGAGGACGGCGGCTTCGGCTTCGACGACCTCGACGCGACGGCCTCGGACAATCCGGAGGAGCGCAAGTACCGTCAGGTCTGCCAGCTCGTGTTCGAAAGCCAGAAGGCTTCGGCCAGCTGGGTCCAGCGCCAGATGGGCGTGGGCTACAACACCGCATCCAAGTGGATCGAGCGCATGGAAGCGGACGGCTTGGTCGGCCCCGCCAACCACGTTGGCCGCCGCGAGATCTACCGCGACAAGGACGGCAATCCGCTGTGAGGCGGGGTAGGGCGGCCTCTTACCGGGCCGCCTCTTGCCGCGGGATCACTTGAAGGTGCCGTCGGCCTGAAGCGGATGGCAGACGGAGGACTTGCGGAACGGGTCCGTGGACGTCGGCTTGATCTTGAGGCGCTGGTAGACCTGCGCAATCGTACCCTGATACTGGCCTTGGGCCCGGAGACGATAGAACAGCTGGATGGCTCCGGCCGTCTCGATCAATTCGCGGGTCATTTCCGGCGATCCGTCAAAGTTCTCGCTCTTGTTGAAGAGCTCCAGAACGGAATTGGCATTCTGCAGCCGGAAAATCCGGTCATTGTAGAAATTGCCGTAGAGCCCGGCGAACTCCAGCCGCTCCCCCGATGGCATATGCGCCATCATCGCCGAGGAGTTGACCGTCTCCCACGTGCTGGTGCCAATGGCGAATTGCGCCAGCCCCAGTTGGCCATAGGGACCATCCGACATGGCTGCCTTGATCGCCGCCGTGTTCCGGTTCCGGATCAGTCCTTTCAGTGTCTCGAGGTTCCTGATCGTGCAGGCGCTGTTATCGACGTTGAACTGGAAGCTGCGCAGATTGTAGGCAATCTCTTCGCGCAGCGCTTCCCGCGCCTCCGCCACCTCGTTGCGCCAGTGCCACTGTGCCACCACCTGCTCGAGCCCGAGCGCGATCAGCACGCCGACGATGATGATCGCGATCTCGTTCAAAAACTCTTTGAGCGAATGCACGGGGTTCGGCTTGTGAATTTCCATGGTGAATGCTCCGCCACCTCAGGAAGGAACGCTAGGGCAAGCGCCGGGCCTGCCACAACAGCGCGATGGTCTGTTTTTCCCGCAAAATCGGCCAAATTCACCCGGACTGCCCATCCGCCCCTAAATCTTCCCCGGCTCCTGCCGTTCCTTAACAGGTCCGGCGGCAGGTAACTGCCCGTTCGCGTTGCCGCCGGCCTGTCGTCCTGCGAGCGTGAAAGGTCAAGGCGTGCCCTATGTTGCCCTGTCCCAGTGCTGGTTCACGAGGGCGCATCAGCCGACCGCGTGGCGTGCGCGCGAGGATGATGGCGGGATCTACAGCATCTGCCGCCACTGCGGTCGCCGCATCGTCACCTGGGGACGGCACCGCTGGTCCATCGCCGACGGGCTGGATGTCTCCCATCTCGCCGAGACGGTAACCGGGCGCTTCCTGACCGTACTCGACAGCGCCGATGAATTCGTCGTGCGCCGCTTCACCGTCGATCACTTGGCCGACGATGAGGCTGTCGAGGCGTTCAAGCTCGAACTGCGCGAGCGTTATGGCATGGACGAGCCGGGCAACGACCTCACCCTGCTCGACAGCGCGGACAGGAAGGCGCCCAGCCCGCGCAAGGCTCCCCCTATGGCCTCCCGCGCGGGACCGGGTAACCCGCGAACCGCTTGATCCGGCGCAGCGAGAAGCTTGACCGCATCGACGAGACACCCGGCAGCCGCGCGAGGCAATCGCGGTGGATGTGGTCGTACTGGTCAAGGTCCGCCGCTGCCACGCGCAGCAGGTAGTCCGCACCGCCCGACATCAGATGGCATTCGAGGATGTCGTCGAAATCCCCCACCGCGCGCTCGAACCGGTCCATTGCCTCGCGGCTCTGGCTGGTCAGGGTGATCTCGACGAAGACTTCGACGGCGAGCCCGATCCGGCGCGGATCGATCCGTGCTGCATAGCCGTTGATGACGCCTGCTTCCTCCAGCGCGCGGATGCGCCGGTGGCAGGCCGAGGGGGAAAGCGCGACCGCTTCGGCGAGGGCAGCGATGGGCCGGGCCGAATCGTGTTGCAGTGCATCAATCAAGGCGGAGTCAATCCGATCCATGCAATAATTTCCTGTCCGAGTCTTATTTGACGGGAAATATCACCAAATCAGGCGGCGGGATATGGCCAATCAGGTGAAACATGGCGCGTCACCGGGTGTATCTTCGCGTCAACGATCAGCGAGAAGGATCCTGCCATGCGTGTCGGTACTGTCCGTGAAATCAAGAACCACGAATATCGCGTCGGCCTGACGCCCGAGAGCGCGCGCGAGCTTGCTGCCCATGGCCATGAAGTCTGGGTCGAAACCGGCGCCGGGCTCGGCATCGGCGCGGCGGACCGCGATTACGAGGCGGCAGGTGCCACGATCAAGCCCGATGCCGCGACGATCTTTGCAGGCTGCGAGATGGTCGTGAAGGTCAAGGAACCGCAGGCCGCCGAACGCGCGCAGCTGCGCGAGGGCCAGATCCTCTTCACCTATCTCCACCTCGCGCCCGATCCCGAACAGACCGCCGATCTGGTGAAGTCGGGCGTCACGGCGATCGCCTATGAGACGGTGACCGGACCCGGCAACCAGCTGCCGCTGCTCAAGCCGATGAGCCAGGTGGCGGGCCGCATGGCGATCCAGGCCGGCGCCACCGCGCTCGAGAAAGCGCACGGCGGGCGCGGCGTGCTGCTCGGCGGCGTGCCGGGCGTGCTCCCCGCCAAGGTCGCGGTGATCGGCGGCGGTGTCGTCGGCTTCAATGCGGCGCAGATGGCCGCCGGGCTCGGCGCCGATGTAACGATTCTCGACCGCGATCCCGAAGTGCTCGAGCGGCTCGGCACCCATTTCGAAAGCCGCGCCAAGACGCGCTTCTCCAACCGCGCCAACCTTGCGGACTGCGTTGCCGAAGCCGATCTCGTCATCGGTGCGGTGCTGATCCCCGGTGCCGCCGCGCCCAAGCTCGTCACGCGCGACATGCTCGCCACGATGAAGCCTGGTGCGGTCCTCGTCGACGTCGCGATCGACCAGGGCGGGTGCTTCGAGACGAGCCGCGCCACGACCCATGCGGAGCCGACCTTCGTGGTCGACGGCATCGTGCACTACTGCGTCGCCAACATGCCCGGCGGCGTGGCACGCACCAGCACGTATGCGCTCAACAACGTGACCCTGCCGCATGCCCTGAAGATCGCCGATCTCGGCTGGAAGGCGGCGCTTGCTGCCAACCCGTACCTCGCCGACGGGCTCAACGTCCATGCCGGTGAAGTGACCTATGCCGCGGTCGCGCATGAGCTTGGTTATGCCTTTCGACCGGTGGGGGAGCTGCTTGCGTGACAGCAGGCGCGAGTTGACTCCCCTATAAGCTCATTTCGCTACAACCGGTCCCATGAACTGGATGTGGCGCAGGCTTGTGGTGTTCGGCCAGGCCGAAACACAACTTACGCCACAAACAGCGCCGCCATCTCCGCCGGCACGCGCTGGATGCGCATGCTGGACTTGTCGATCAGCACCCACTGCGTGCGGGCGCTGACGATGACCTTGCCGGCACTGTTGCGGAAATCGACCCGCCGGTCGAACCGTGCCCCGCGCGGGCTGTCCGGCACGAAGGTCTCCGCCGTCACGCTTTCGCCCAGTGCGACATTGCCGCGGTAGTCGATCTCGTGCCGCGTCACGACCCAGACATAGGCGTCCTGCCACTCCGCCGGGGCAAGCGCCTCCCAGTGCGAGGTGGCGACGGCTTCCATCCACTGCACCCACACCGCGTTGTTCACATGGCCCAGCACGTCGATGTGCTGCGCCCCTGCGGTGAATGTCTTGGTATGCGCGATCACGTGGGCACGCCGATCTGGGCGAGGATGAAGGCAAACTCCTCCGCCGTTTCGCGCAGGCCTTCGAACCGGCCCGACTTGCCGCCATGCCCTGCGCCCATGTTGGTCTTGAGCAGGAGTTCGTTCGTATCGGTCTTCAGCTCGCGCAGCTTGGCAACCCACTTGGCGGGCTCCCAATAGGTCACGCGCGGGTCGTTGAGACCGGCTGTCACCAGCATCGGCGGATAGGCCTGAGCCCGCACCTGATCGTAGGGCGAGTAGGAGCGGATGAGCTCGAACGCGGCCTTGTCTTCGATCGGATTGCCCCATTCCGGCCACTCGCCCGGGGTGAGCGGCAGGTCTGCGTCGAGCATGGTGCTCAGCACATCGACGAAGGGCACATGGGCGGCCACCGCGCCCCACAGTTCGGGATCGGAATTGATCACCGCCCCCATCAACTCGCCGCCTGCCGAGCCGCCGGCAATCGCGATCCGGCCCGCTGCGGTGAATCCTTCGGCGATCAGGCCCTTCGCCACATCGACGAAATCGTTGAAGGTGTTGGTCCGCTGCTCCAGCTTGCCCGCCTTGTACCAGCGCCGCCCCAGATCATCGCCGCCCCGGATATGCGCGATGGCATAGGCAAAGCCGCGGTCGACCAGGCTCAGCCGCGTGGTCGAGAAGCCCGGCCCGATGGCAATGCCATAAGCGCCGTAGCCATAGAGATAGAGCGGCCCACCAGCCTCACGGCCCTTGCGCCACACCACAGAGACCGGCACGGCTGTGCCATCACGCGCAGTCACTTCCAGCCGCGCCGTTTCGTAGAGCGAGGCGTCGTAGCCGCTCGGGATCTCCTGCGTCTTCAAGAGTTCCAGCCGCCGCTCGCCGACGTGGTAGTCGTAGACCGAAGCCGGGCTGGTCATGGATTCATAGCTGACCCGAAGCGTGTCCATCGCCCATTCCGGATTGTCTCCCAGCGAGGCCTCGTAGCTCGCTTCCGGGAACGCAATCGGCTCGATCCGCGCCGGATCGTCGTAATAGCGCACCTCGATCCGGTCGAGCCCACGCACCCGGCCCTCGACCACGTAGAAATCACGGAACAGGTCGAAGCCGGTCAGGTAGAAGTCGTCCGTCCCCTCGATCAGCGTGGTCCACGCAGCCGGATCGGCCAGCGGCGCCGTCGCGAGGCGGAAGTTCTCGTGGCTGTCGTTGGTGTGGATGAACAGCGTCTCGCCGCGCACGTCGACGTCATACTCGACCCCGGTCTGCCGCGCTTTCACCAGCAGCGGCGCGGCCAGCGGATCGGCGGCGGGCACCAGCCGCACTTCGCTCGTCTCGTGATCGCCAGTCGAAATTACCAGCCACTCGTCGTTCGCCGAAAGCCCGGCGGATACGCGAAAGCCCTCGTCGTCCTCGTGATAGAGCTCGACATCGTCTTCCACCGGCGTCCCCAGCCAGTGCAGCCGCGCGTTGTCCGTCCGCCACTGCGCATTGGCGAGGCTGTAGACCAGCGCCTTGTCTCCCGCCGCCCAGACGAGCGCGGAGAGTGTCCCTGGGATCACGTCGGGCAGCACTTCGCCCGTGGCGATCACCTTGATCCGCGCGGTGAACCGCTCCGAACCGTTGTCATCGACGGCCCAGGCCAGCAGCCGCCCGTCGCTGGAAACCGAGAGCGCGCCCAGCCGGAAGTATTCCTTGCCCTCGGCCAGCGCGACTTCATCGAGGATCAGCTCGTCAGGCCCGCCTGCGACCGGCCTGCGCCACCACTTCTTGTACTCGGCGCCTTCCTCGTATTCGATCCAGTAGAGCCAGTCGCCATCCTTCTGCGGCACCGATTTGTCGGCTTCCTTGATCCGCCCACGCATTTCGGCGAGCAGCGTCTCGACTGCCGGTTGCAGCGGCTGCATCCGCGCTTCGAACCACGCGTTCTCCGCTTCCAGATGGGCCAGCACTTCCGCGTCCTTGACCTCGGGATAGCCCGGATCGCGCAGCCAGTGGTACGGGTCCGCGATTGTCACGCCGTGATGTGTGAACGTGTGGGGCTTCTTCGCCGCCACGGGCGGTGCTGAGCCAAGGGCCTTGGGGGTGGTTTCCGTCATCCCCCGCATCTATGGTGTGCCGCATAAGCCCGCAAGCCGGGCAACAGACTTCAGGACAAGACCCATGCTGATGAACACCCATGAAGCCCGCCTCGAAGCCCTGCGCAAGGAACTCGCGCGGCAAGGTATCGACGGCTTCGTCATCCCGATCTCCGACGAACACATGAGCGAATATGTCGGCGCCTACGCGCAGCGCCTCGGCTGGCTGACCGGCTTCGGCGGCTCGGCGGGCACTGCCGTCGTGCTCAAGGACAAGGCCGCGATCTTCGTCGACGGGCGCTACACGCTGCAAGTGCGCGAACAGGTCGATGGCCGCCTCTATGACTACCAGTCGGTGCCGCAGACCTCGGTCGCGGCATGGCTCGGGCAGCACGCCCCCGAAGGCAGCCGCATCGGCTATGACGCCTGGCTTCACGGCAAGGGCTGGGCCGATGCCGCGTCCGCCGCGCTGAAGGACCGGGGCGCGACCCTCGTCGCGGTCCAGCAGAACCCGATCGATGCGATCTGGCAGGACCGCCCCGCGCCGTCTGCCGCCCCCGCGCTGGTCCATGCCGACGAATACGCCGGTGCCTCCGCCAACGAAAAGCGCGCCGAAGTCGCCGCCTGGCTCACTGCGCGCGGGCTCGACGCTGCGGTCATTTCCGCGCTCGATTCGGTCGCGTGGCTGCTCAACATGCGCGGGTCGGACGTGGATTGCACCCCCGTCGCGCTGTCGTTCGTGCTCGCGCATGCAGACGGCACGGCAGACCTCTTCATCGCTCCCGAAAAGGTCACGCCCGAGCTTGCCCAGCACCTCGGCAACGCCGTGCGCGTGCAGGACCGCGCTGCCTTCACCCCTGCGCTCGCCGCGCTTGCCGGCAAGAAGGTCGCGGTCGATCCCGAACGCGCGGTTGCCGCAATCTATGCCGAACTGACGGCTGCGGGGGCTGAAGTGGTCTCGCTCACCGATCCCACGGTGCTGCCCAAGGCCTGCAAGAACCCGGTCGAACAGGCCGGCCACCGCGCCGCGCAGGCCCGCGATGGCGCCGCGATCACCCGCTTCCTCCACTGGCTCTCGAACGCAGCCCCCAAGGGCACTGAAACCGAGCTCTCCGCCGCCGCCGCCTTGCGTTCCGAACGCGAGAAGACGGGCCTCCTGCGCGATCTCTCGTTCGATACGATCTCCGCCGCCGGCCCCAATGGCGCCAGCCCGCACTACAAGGTGGACGAGCACACCAACCGCCAGATCGAGCCGAACAGCGTCTATCTCGTCGATTCGGGCGGCCAGTACCTCGATGGCACGACTGACATCACGCGCACTGTCTGGGTCGGCCCCGATGCGCCGCCCGCCGAAGTGAAGGACCGCTTCACCCGCGTGCTCAAGGGCCACATCGCCCTCGATCTCGCGGTGTTCCCCGAAGGCACTGTCGGCAGCCAGCTTGATAGCTTCGCGCGCCAGTTCCTGTGGGTTGCCGGCCTCGACTATGCCCACGGCACCGGCCACGGTGTTGGCAGCTTCCTCGCCGTCCACGAAGGCCCGCAGCGCATCGCCAAGGCGGCGGGCGGGCAGGCCGGCACCGGCCAGCCGCTGCTGCCCGGCATGATCCTCTCGAACGAACCCGGCTACTACAAGGCGGGCGAGTACGGCATCCGCATCGAGAACCTGGTGCTTGTCGAAGAGCGCCAGATCGCGGGCGCGGAAGGCCGGTTCATGGGCTTCGAGACGCTGACTTTCGCCCCCATCGACCGCGCGCTGGTCGAGCCCGCGCTGCTCCAGCCGCACGAGCGCGACTGGTGGAACGCTTATCACGCCAAGACCCGCGACCTGCTCGCCCCGCAACTTTCCGGCGCGGACCTCGCCTGGCTGGAGGCTGCCTGCGCCCCGTTGTAAGCTTGCTTGTTCTTGTTATGTTCCGATTATCGCGACTCGATGTTGAGCCTTGGGCGAAGAGGAGGATTGGATGATCGGCTACGTGACATTGGGAACCAACTATCTCGCGCGCGGCGCGAAGTTCTATGATGCGATCGCCGCCGAAATGGGCACTGGCCGCATGTACGAATGGGACGGCGCAATCGCGTGGGGCGAGGCTGGCGGCGGGGCCGGCATCGGCCTGATGAAGCCCTACAACGGCGAGCCGGCCACTGTCGGCAACGGTGTGATGGTCGCGCTCGAGGCCAGGGATCCCGGGCAGGTCGACCGGCTCCATGCCGCGGCGCTCGCCCATGGTGGCACCTGCGAAGGCCCTCCGGGACCGCGCGGCGAAGGCGGGTTCTATGCCGCCTATTTCCGCGATCCCGATGGCAACAAGCTCAATGCCTTCGTGATGGGAAGCTGATGCCCATGGCGCACCGCCTCGATAGGAACCCCATCCACATCGGGCTTGGCGCGGAACATCGCCCGCGCTGAAGGCTCCGCGACAAAGTGCGACAAAACGGCTTCTCCGGGGGATAATTGCGCGACAACCCCGGTCTAGACGAGGGATAGCGGGAAGGGACCCCCTCTTCCGCGTCCCTTCAGGACAAGGACCGCGTTCGATGAAGAAGACCACGCTTGCCGCCTCTGCGGCTGTTCTCCTGACCGCCACTGCGGCGCTCTACGCAACCTATCCCGCGTTTGCCGAGCCCGGCCGGGAGCGGATGGGCGATCCGATGGGCGATGCGACGGTGACCTGGGCCGACGCCAAGGCCAAGGCGGACGCCATGTGGGCCAAGCTGGACGTCAACAAGGATGGTGTGCTCAATCACGCTGACCGCGAGGCCAAGATGGCCGAGATGTTCGACATGATCGACACCAACCATGACGGGTCGATCAGCAAGACCGAATTCATGGAGCACCACAAGAAGATGATGGAAGGCGGCTGGAAGGGCGGCAAGGGCCACGAAGGCATGCCCGGCATGATGCCGCCGCCGCCTCCGGGGGCCGGTATGGGCATGACGATGGGCCCTGCCGCCCACATGCTTCATGAAATGGCGGAGAAGGCCGATACCAATCACGACGGAACGGTTACCCGCGCCGAGTTCGATGCAGCCGTGAAGGCGCGCTTCGATGCCGCCGATACCAACCATGATGGCAAGCTGACCCCGCAGGAACGCCGCGCTGCCTGGATGGCCGAGCGCAAGGCGCACGGCGGCTGGGGTGGCGGCTGGGGCGGCGGGCACGGCATGCGCGGCCCGGGCATGCACCACATGGGCGGAATGGGCGGCGGTGATATGGGCGAAATGCCGCCCCCGCCTCCTCCTCCCGGCGCATAAGCATGGCGGCAATGCCCGATGCGACCCGCGTCCTCGTGGTGGATGACGAGGCTGCGCTGCGCGAACCCCTGTCGGACTATCTCGTCCGGCAGGGGTTCGCGGCGGCGCAAGCCGCAAGCGCTGCCGAAGCCCGCGCCCGGCTCGCGGTCGAAACCTACGATATCGTCCTGCTTGATGTGATGATGCCGGGCGAGGATGGCCTTTCGCTCTGTCGCCACCTGATCGAGGCGCGGCAGTTGCCGGTCATCTTCCTCACCGCGCGGGGCGAGGCGACCGACCGTATCGTCGGGCTGGAGATCGGAGCGGACGACTATGTCGTGAAGCCCTTCGATCCGCGCGAGCTCGTCGCGCGAATCCGCTCGGTGCTGCGCCGCGCCGCGCGTGCGCCGGAAGCGAAGCCCGGGGCGGCAGACGAATTCCACTATGCCTTCGACGGCTGGCGGCTCGATCCGCTGCGCCGCCGTCTCACCGATCGCGAGGGCGCCATCGTGGCGATTTCGTCCGCCGAGTTCCGCCTCCTGATCGCCTTCCTCGATCACCCGCGCCAGGTGCTGGACCGCGACCGCCTGCTCGACATGGTGCAGGGCCGCGAGGCGCACTTGTTCGACCGCGCGGTCGATAACCAGATCAGCCGCCTCCGCCGCAAGATCGAGCGCGACAGCCGCAATCCCGAACTGATCCAGACCGTCTGGGGCGGCGGCTACATGCTCGCCGCGGAAGTGCGCAAGGTGCCTGCCGATGGCTGAGCCTGGCGCGCGCTGGCGGCCAATCGTGCGGTTTTGGCCGCGCAGTCTGCAAGGACAGATGCTGCTGGCCATCGCGCTTGCACTGATGGTCGCGCAGGGTCTCTCGGCCGCGCTGATGTGGCGCATGCAGCACGAGCGGCATTTTGCCGGGCTCGTGAACTATGCCGCGTTCAGCCTGCTCGGCCGCAGCCCGCGCGCGCAGTTCGGCCCGGTTCCGCCGCCCGGCGGCGAAGCGCCGGAGATCAGCCTGCGCATGCCGCGCCCGCTGCACGTGCAGGAAGAAGCGCACGAGCCGCAGATGGCCGGTGATCGCCGCCGGCCGGAGGTCGAGGAAGCCTTGCGTCAGGTGCTCGAAGCGCAGGGCGTCGATGCTTCACGGATCTTCGTCGCGGAGCGCGATCCTGCGCGCGATCCGGTGATCACCGCGTGGCTTGCCGAGCCGCGCGTGCGAATGGCCCGCCCGGCCGGGGCGCCGCGCCCGCGCCTGATCATTGCCGCGATCGGCCGTGCTGACGGCACCTGGCTGACCGCGCGTCTGCTTGCCCCCCGCACGGAACGCGCGATGCTCACCACGCTCGTGCTGCAGACGGTGTTCATCTATCTGGTCCTCGTGAGCGCGGTCGCCCTGATCGTGCGCCGCATCGCGCGCCCGCTGCGCGCGCTCACCGCGCAAGTCGAAGGCTTCGCCCGCTCGCGCAAGGATGCCGGTCAGCTCGCTCCCGAAGGTCCGGACGATATCCGCCGCCTGATTGTCGCGCACAACGCGATGGAGCGCCGCGTCGGTGCGCTGCTCGATGAAAAGGATGTCATGCTCGGCGCGATCGGTCACGATCTCAAAACGCCGCTTGCCGCCCTGCGCGTGCGGATCGAAGCGGTGGAGGACGATACCGAGCGCGGCCGCATGGCCTCTACCATCGAGGACATCAACCGCTCGCTTGATGATATCCTGAGCCTCGCCCGCGTCGGCCGCCCGTCCGATCCACTGGAGCAGACCGAGCTCTCGGCGCTCGTCGCCGATGTTGTCGGCGAATACGAGGATATGGGGGACGACGTCACGCTGGGCGAGGCGACCCGCATTGTCATGCCGTTGCGCGCCACCTGGCTGCGCCGGGCCTTGCGCAACCTTGTTTCGAATGCCCTGCGCTATGGCACCCGCGCCCGCGTCACCCTGCTGCGCGAGGGGGACGAGGCGGTGCTGACAGTGGACGACGATGGCACCGGCATCCCCGAGCAGGAGATCGCGCGCATGCTGGAGCCGTTCACCCGGCTCGAAGCCTCGCGCAATTCCGCGACTGGCGGTGCGGGCCTCGGCCTCACGCTCGCCCGCGCGATTGCGGACCAGCACGGCGGATCGCTCCACCTCGCCAATCGGCAGGAAGGCGGCGAGACCAGAGGTCTCACCGCCACCTTGCGCCTGCCTTTGTCCTGAACGCCGCTTACTTGAGCTTCGCGATCGCGGCAGTCAGCTCCGCGCCGCGTGCGTCCTTGAGCTTGCCGCAGGCGCGCACGCGTTCGATCGTGCGCTCGAGTTCAAGCGCGCCCGACTTGTTCGCGAACTTCGCGCGCAGGCCGTCGAACTCGTCCGCCGAGGCGACCGAGCAGAAGTTGCCGAGGATCTGCGGCAGCCTCGCGCCGAAGAAGATGCCCGCGCCGCCGTTCAGCAGCTCATCGAGGTGGGCCTTCATCCAGCTGTAGCCCCATTCGCGCGTCTCTGGCGTGTAGACCACGTAGCGCACGAAATTGAGCTTCTCGGACTGGCGCAGGCGCTTGTCCTGAAGTTCGTCGAGCAGCCACTTGGCCGTCGCCGCATCGCCGCTCGACCCGATCGCGCCGAGTGCGGCGGGCCGGAACAGCGGGTCTTCCGAGGCGAGCGCCTTGTCCATCAGAAGCTTGGCGCCATCCAGCTTGTGCGTGCCCAGCCAGGCATCGAACGCCGCGCCGAAGAACGCCGGATCGAGCGCGGACTGATCGCCGCCGAGATAGGCATCGACGGTGGTGGCGAGCTTTGCGCGGAGCGCTTCATCGCGCGCCGAGCCTGCCAGAAGCTCGACGAGCTGGACGCGGCGCTGCTGCTTTTCCGGATCGTCGCCCGCATGCGCGCCGGCCTTCGGGTCGAAGCCGACCGCCTTGAGCTGCGGCGCATAGAGGGCATCGACGAAGGCGCGGAACTTCGGCTTGGCACTGGCGGCGATCACGCCGCGATCGGCCATGGCCTGCAAGAGGCTGGTGGCATCGCCGCTGGCATAGCTATCCGGATTGGCGGCCAGTGCCCGCGCGCCTGCAACCAGCTGGTCGGCGGTCAGCCGTCCGGCGTAGAAGCTGGCGTTCATGCTGTCTTCCACCGCCAGCGCTTCGCTGCCGGAAAGGCTCGGCGTCGCCGCGATCAGCGCGTCCCAGTCCTTGGCGGGGAGCTCGAAGCGGTAGTAACCGGTGCCGCCCGCATTGGGCATGATCGCGCCGGCGCTCTTCAGCGTGACCGTCGCGGTCTTCTCGGTCAGCAGCGTGCACTGGCGGACGTCGCCCTGGCGCAGGCACAGCGGGATGCCCCACCTGGTTTCAGGCCCCTGCATGCCGTAGCGCACGTAACGGCTCTGGGTGACCTTCCAGCTCTGGCGGCCAGCCCGCTCGAGCGTCACGAGCGGCACGCCCTGCTGATCGGTGAAGCTCTGCATCGCGGGCAGGATGCGCGGATCACCTGCGGCTTCGGCCATGGCCTTGAAGAATTCGGCGCTGGTCGCGTTGCCATACTTGTGCGCCGCCATGTAGCCGCGCACGCCGTCGCGGAACTTGGTATCGCCCATGAAGGCCGCGATCATCGCCACCACGTGGCCGCCCTTGCCATAGGTGATCGTGTCGAAGGCGGCGTCAATCTGCGCATTCTTCTCGATTGGCTGGTGGATCGGCCGACCGGCAACAAGCGCGTCGATGCCCATCGCGCTGAACCCTTCGGCAAGCGCGCCGGCGCCGATGTTGAGATCGGGCCGCCATTCGTTGCCGATGCGGAAGCCCATCCAGTTGGCGAAGCTTTCGTTGAGCCAGATGTCGTCCCACCACGCGGGAGTGACGAGATCGCCGAACCACTGGTGCGCCAGTTCATGGGAAACGACCATGCCGAACGTGCGCTTCTGCGCGGTCGAGGCCTTGTCATCCATGACGAGGATGCTGTCGGCATAGAGATCAGCGCCCGCGTTCTCCATCGCGCCGGGCAGGATCGGCGTCGTGATCTGGTCGAGCTTGGGATAGGGGAAGCTCTGGCCGAAATAGGCTTCGAGGTGCTGGACCACGCCCTTGGTGCCTTCGAGCGCGAAATCGAGCTTGCCGGCGTTCTGCCTGGTCGAAACGATGCGGATCGGCAGCGGCGTCGCGCGCTGCGGGGTGGGCGGGACCACGCCTTCCACGGTGACGAACGGGCCGACCATCAGGGCCACGAGATAGCTTGGCAGCGGCAGCGTCTGGCCGAAGGTGTGTACGGTCATGCCGTTCACGGTTTCGGTCTTGATCTCGGGCGCGTTGCTGACTGCGGTCAGTCCCGCAGGCGTGCGCAGGGTGACGTTCCACGGCACCTTGAAGCCGGGCTGGTCGAACGAGGGGAAGCTGGCGCGCGCATCGATCGATTCGTGCTGGGTCCAGGAATACCAGTCGTCACCCACCTTCACGCGGAACATGCCGGCCGGCCCTTCGCCGAAGGGGGCGTCATAGTCGAATGCGAAGGTGGTCTTGCCAGCCGGAAGCGGCGCATCGAAGGTGACGAGCGCGACGCCGGTCGGGTCGACCTGGCGGAACGTGCCGGCAACCGGCTGACCGCCAACCATCGCGGTGACTTTGCCGACCTTGAGATCGCGCCCGTGCATCCACACGTAGCGGCCACCCTTCTTCACATCGACGTCGATCTCGACATGGCCCGAGAAGCGTTCCTTCGCGGGATCGACGGTCAGATCGAGCCGGTAGGCCTGCGGCACGACCGCGCCATCAAGCTTGCCCGCGGGCATCGTGCCGGCCTCGGCGGGGATGGGGGCTTCAACCGCCGCCTGCTGGGCGAGGGCGGGGGAAGCAAGGAAGGTGCCGGCGAGCAGGGTCGCGGCAAGAACGATGGAACGCATGGGAACCTTTCAGCACAGGGCCCGGCAAGGCCCGCTACGGGATGCCGCTTGCTGCCCCGATCCTGTTGCATCCGCAACCGGATTCGACGAACCGCATGCGCGCTTCGGCGAACGACAGGTTAGCGCAGCAATCCGCCGAGGAGCCCGCGCGCGAAGCGCCCGAAGGCGGCGCCGCCGATCTGCGTCGCGATAGTGCCGACGATCGCGCTGGCGCCGGATTCGAGCGGGGATGCACGCGATTTCTTGCCCATCATTTCCGCGGCGATCATCGACCCTGCCGAAGCTGCGATGGCGCCTACCGCAGCCTTGCCGGCCTTGCCCCACATCGAGGGTGTCTGCCGCGCCGAGGCCTGCTGGGCGGCGGCGCCCTCAGTCTCCACCTGCTGCGCGGCGGCAGCGGCATCGGCGGCCTTCTGCGCCAGCACTTCGGCGGCGGATTCGCGGTTCACGGCGGTCTCGTACTTGCCGTCGAAGGGGCTGATCGACTGGATCACCGCGCGTTCCCTGGGCTCCAGCGGCCCCAGCCGCGAGCGAGGGGGCGCGATCAGCGTGCGTTGCACCACGCCCGGCGCGCCATCGGCATCCAGCGTGGAGACGAGCGCTTCGCCCACCTTGAGTTCGGTGATCACGGTTTCGACATCGAGATCGGGATTGATCCGGAAGGTTTCGGCGGCGGCCCGAATCGCCTTCTGATCGCGCGGTGTGAAGGCGCGCAGCGCGTGCTGCACGCGGTTGCCGAGCTGGCCGGCGATCTTCTCCGGAATGTCGATCGGGTTCTGCGAGACGAAGTAGACGCCCACGCCCTTCGAGCGGATCAGGCGCACGACCTGCTCCACCTTGTCGAACAGCGCTTCGGGTGCATCGTCGAACAGCAGGTGGGCCTCGTCGAAGAAGAACACCAGCGTCGGCTTGTCGGGATCGCCCACTTCAGGCAGCGCCTCGAACAGTTCGGACAGCAGCCAGAGCAGGAACGTGGCATAGAGCTTGGGGCTCTGCATCAGTTTCTGGGCAGAGAGCACGTTGACGAAGCCGCGCCCCTGATCGTCGACCTTGATGAAGTCGTTGATTTCGAAGGCAGGCTCCCCAAAGAAGCGGTCCGCGCCCTGGCTTTCGAACGCAAGCAACTGGCGCTGGATCGTGCCGACGCTGGCCTTGGAGACATTGCCGTACCTGGCCGCAAGCTCGCCCGCGTTCTGCGCACAGGCCATCAGGGTCGCCTGCAGATCGGCAAGGTCGATCAGCAGCAGGCCGTTGTCGTCGGCATAGCGGAACGCGATGTTGAGCACGCCTTCCTGCGTTTCGTTGAGCCCCATCAGCCGCGCCAGCAGCAGCGGCCCCATTTCGGAAATCGTCGTGCGGATCGGATGCCCGGCCTCGCCATAAAGATCCCAGAACACCACCGGGTTGTCGGCATAGGTGAACGGATCGATGCCGAGCTGCCGGGCGCGTGCCTCGATCGAATCGGCATGCTTGAACGTGGGGCTGCCGGGCATGCCGATGCCGGAAAGATCGCCCTTAACGTCCGCAAGGAACACTGGCACGCCGCGCGCGGAGAACTGCTCGGCCATGCCCTGAAGGGTCACGGTCTTGCCGGTGCCGGTCGCCCCCGCCACCAATCCGTGGCGATTGGCACGGTCCAGACGCAGCATCTGTCGCTCATTGTTCGAACCGAGACCAATATAGATGTCATCCATGAGCAGTATTTCCGCGCGTGTTCTGGTTGAAATCCCGTTGCGGTCTGCTTGTCCCCCGGAATGAAACCGGAGGAAAGCGCTTTTTGCATCCGGCGCGGACCGCCGCTAAAGCGCGTGTCTCACCATGGCCGCTGATCCCTTTATCCTGCTCGATGACGCCCGCGATGAAGGCGCCGGCCCAGCGCGGCTCTACACCGCGCCTGCGGACATCGTCGTGGCGCGCCGGGCGGAAGACGTGGGCGCGGCGCTGGCCCGCATCGGCAGCGCACCCGGCCATTGGGCGGGCATGATTGCCTACGAAGCCGGTCTCGCGCTCGAACCGCGCCTTGCCGCGCGACTGCCGGCGCGCACCGGCGCGGCTGGTCCGCTGGTGTGGTTCGCGCGCTTTGCCGAAATGCGCGAGATGACGCCGGCCGAGGCCGAAGCCTGGCTCGATGGCGCGATCGCGGGCAGGGGGCGCCTCGGTCCGCTTGATCCGCAGGTTTCGCCGGGCGGCTATGCGACCGGCTTTGACCGGCTCAAATCTGCCATTGCCGCGGGCGATATCTATCAGGCGAACTACACCTTCGAACTCGGCGGTTCGTGGGCTGGCGATCCGCTGGCGATCTACCGCGCGCTGCGCGGCGATGCCCGCTCAGGCTATGGCGCGGTGATGTGGGACGGCGCGCACTGGCACCTCTCGGTCTCGCCGGAGCTGTTCTTCACGCTGGACGATGGCTGCGCCGAAGTGCGCCCGATGAAGGGCACCGCGCCGCGCGGCCGCACGCCGGAAGAAGACGCGCGGTTCAAGGCGGAGCTATCGGCGAGCGTGAAGGACCTCGCCGAGAACCTGATGATCGTGGACCTGATGCGCAACGACCTCTCCCGCGTGGCAGAGCCCGGCAGCGTGCGCGTCGAAGCCCCCTTCGCGGTCGAGAGCTATCCTACCGTCCACCAGATGGTGACGACGGTCCATGCCCGGCTCAAGCCCGGTGCGGACGCGCGCGATCTTGTGCGCGCGATCTTCCCCTGCGGCTCGATCACCGGCGCTCCCAAGATCCGCGCGATGGAGCTGATCGATGAAGTCGAGCGCGATGCGCGCGGGCTCTATTGCGGCGCGATCGGGCGGATCGATGTCGCAGCCGCCACGGACGGCGATCAAGTTGCTGGCGACGCTGCCTTTAATGTGGCAATCCGCACGGTGCGGCTGCTACCCGATTATCCGGGAGCAGGCCGGGGACGCGCCACCATGGGGGTCGGTTCCGCCATCGTGGCGGACTCGGCAGCTCTTGCCGAATGGCGCGAATGCCTGGTGAAAGGGGATGTCTTGCGTCTGGAGGCCAGCAGCGCCGATCTGATCGAGACCATGGCGTTCGACCCCGCGCAGGGTATTGCGCTGCTCGAACTGCACCTTGAACGGATGAAGGCAAGCGCGACGGCACTCGGCTTCGAGTTTGATCGCCACGCGCTGCGCAATGCGATCCACGTGCTGTGTTTCGATCTCGATGCGCCCTCGCGCGTGCGGCTGCTGGTTTCGAAGGGCGGTGCGCATGCGCTGGATGCGTCGCCGATGCCGCCCGTGCTGCCGGATCCGGCGATCTGCGCCATCCTGCCTCTGCCGGTGGCGGAAGGCGATTGGCGCCTGCGCCACAAGACGACCGACCGCCAGTTCTACGAGGATGCCTTGCGCGCGGCCAAGGCCGCCGGGGCGCATGAAGCTCTGCTGCTGCGCGATGATGGCCGGATCACCGAAGGCAGCTTCACCAATGTATTCGTGCCGCGCGGCGATGTTCTCGTCACTCCGCCCGCTGCGCTTGGCCTGCTGCCCGGCGTGCTGCGCCGCAGCCTCCTGGAAAGCGGCCGTGCGGTCGAAGGCGATGTCACGATGAACGATCTTGAGCAGGGCTTCTTCATCGGCAACGCCTTGCGCGGCCTGATGCCGGCCAAGTTGCTCGGCGCATGAGCGAACCGCATTACAGCGCCGCGCTGCAGCGCATTGCTGCCTCGCGCACCACGGTGATGACCGACCGCGCCATCGCGCTGCGCGCAGAAGGGCGCGACATCATCTCGCTTTCGGTGGGTGAGCCTGATTTTCCGACCCCGCCGCACGTGATCGAGGCCGCCAAGGCCGCGCTCGATGCGGGTGACACGCGCTATACCGCCGTCCCCGGCACGGCCGCGTTGCGCGAGGCGGCGGCGCTCCACTTCGTCCGCGATCTCGGGATCGAGGTGCCGCCTTCGCAGGTTATCGTGAGCGCGGGCGGCAAGCAGGCGATCTTCCTCGCGATCGCCGCCACGGCTGGTCCCGGCGACGAAGTGCTGATCCCCGCACCATGGTGGGTCAGCTACCCCGAGATTGTCCGGTTTGCCGGGGCCGAACCCGTCGCGCTGCCGACCACGCCCGAGACCGGCTACCGCATCAGCGCCGATCAGCTCGCCGCCGCGATCACGCCGCGCACCCGCTGGCTGCTGCTCAACAGCCCCGGCAACCCTACCGGCGCGGTCTATTCCGCGGATGATCTGGCCGCGCTCGGCGAAGTGCTGCGCCGCCACCCGCAAGTCCTCGTCCTCAGCGACGATATCTACGCGCCCTTGCGCTATGGCGAAGGCGCTCACGCCACGCTTGCGGTGGTCTGTCCCGATCTGGCGGACCGCGTGCTGACGGTTTCGGGCGTCTCCAAGAGCCACGCGATGACCGGCTTTCGCATCGGTGTATCAGCCGGTCCGCAATGGCTGATCGGCGCGATGAGCAAGCTGCAATCACACGCTTCGGGCAATCCGTGCTCGATCAGCCAGACCGCTGCCGTTGCCGCCTTCACCGGGCCGCAGGCGTTTCTGCTCGATTGGCGCGAGCGTTTCCGCGTGCGCCGGGATGCTGCCGTTGCGGCGCTCAATGCGGTGCCCGGCCTCTCGACCCCCGTGCCGGAAGGCGCATTCTACTGTCTTGTCGATGCCGGGCCCCTGATGGCGCGTTTCGGCGATGACGAGGCACTGGCACTCCACCTCCTCGACCACGGGGTGGCGGTCGTCGCGGCCTCCGCTTTCGGCGGCAGCGACGGCTTCCGCATCAGCTTTGCGGCGGATGACGCGCGGCTCGCCGAAGCCCTCAGCCGCATCGCAAAGGCACTCGCATGATCACACTGCCCATCCTGTTCGAAGACGGCGAGGCGCTGGTGATCGACAAGCCCGCAGGCCTTCCCATCGACCGCCCGCGCGCCGGGGGAACCTCGCTCGAGAACTATCTCGATGCCCTGCGGCTTGGCTTCCAGCGCCTGCCGCTCGCGGTGCATCGGCTCGATCAGGATACCTCGGGCTGCCTGCTGCTCGCCCGCAACGCCAAGGCCCACAAGCGTTTCGCTGCGGCGTTCGAAGCGCGCCAGGTGGAGAAAGTCTACCTCGGCGTGGTGGCCGGACCGGTGGCCGAAGACAGCGGCACCATCGCGCTCAATCTGTCGAAGATCAGCAGCGCAGAGAAGGGCTGGCGGATGATCCCCGCTCGCGCTGGCAAGCCCGCCGTCACGCACTGGCGCGTGGTCGAGCGCAAGGAGGGGTTCACCCTCGTCGAGTTCCGCCCAGAAACCGGTCGCACCCACCAGATCCGTGTTCACGCGCTGGCCGGCCTCGGTGCAGCGCTGCTCGGCGATCCGGTCTACGGCACGGGCGAAGGCGCGCGCCGCACGATGTTGCACGCCGCCGCGCTCACCGTCCCGCGCGAGGGCAAGCCGCCCGTTTCGGCCAAGGCACCGCTGCCGGCCGATTTCATCGCCCTTGGCTTTGCCATTGATGACCCATGTCCGCCGCCGACGATTTGATCGCGCGCGCGCTGGGCCTGATCGAGGAGAGCTTCATCGCCTCGGCCGGGCCCGGCGGACAGAACGTCAACAAGGTGGCGACGGCGGTGCAGATCCGCCTCGACGTCTTCGCGCTGCGACTCTCGCCCGAGGTGTTCCACCGCCTCAAGGAACTCGCCGGCAGCAAGATGACCGCCAGAGGTGAAATCGTTCTCACCGCGCGAAGCTACCGCACGCAGGAGCAGAACCGCGAGGATGCGCGCAGCCGTCTGGCTGGCATTCTACGCGAGGCGGCGACCCTGCCGACACGCCGCGCGAAATCGCGGCTGAACCGGATCGGCAAGGCCGAACGGCTCCAGACCAAGAAGAACCGCGGCGCGATCAAGGCCGGGCGCGGCAAGGTGCGGCTGGACTAGGGTTTCGTGGCAGCCGGTGCGGCGGCTTGCGAGGCCGGGATGGTCGCAAGGTCCGCCGGAACGGTAGCGTCCGCCAGTGGCGGGGCAGGGCGCTTTTCAAGCATCTCTGCCGCTTCATCGAGCGCGCGGGCTTCGCCGACGGTCACGCCGCCGGGCCCCGGATCGGTGTCCTTCTGACAGCCGCCGAGGCAAAGGGCTGCGGGGAGCAGCACGGCAGCGGCAAGCGCTGTCCGGAGGCTCCCCGCGCTGATCACTGCTGCGGCTTCTGCTGCGCTTCTTCGGCTGCGGCGGCAGCGGCGGCCTTGGCATCTTCGGCAGCCGAACGCGCGCTGTCCGCTGCGCTTTGTGCGGCATCTTCGGCGCTCATCGCGGCCTGCGAGGCATCCGCAGCGGGAGCCGGGGCAGCTGCCGAAGGCTCGGCCGAGGGCAGTTCGTCCGCCGGCATTTCGACGTTGTCGGCCGTCGCGCCTGCGGAGGCGTCGTCGGTCTTGCCGCAGGCGCTGAGCGCAAAGGCGGCCGCGCAGGCCAGCACAGTCGCGAGGCGCTTGATCTGGGTGGTCTTGGTCATGATAGTCCCTCGGGCTGATCGAAATGGTCCGTTTCGGCGATACTTCGCCATTTTGCCCGGGCGTTCTAGAGCGCCCTCCCGGCCATGGCAAACGTCAAACCGCCGGTGTGCTGCGTTATCCGATTGTTATGCCATATAAGGAATCCCTTATATGGGTTGCATGATATAAAGAAGGCTTTATATGGCTATGACGATGTCCGTGCTCGAAACCCTCCGCGCTCTTGCCGATCCTACCCGCCTGCGGATCATGCGGCTGCTCGCCAGCATGGAACTGGCGGTGGGCGAACTCGCGCAGGTTCTCGGGCAGAGCCAGCCACGCGTCTCGCGCCATATCAAGATTCTCTGCGATGCCGGCCTGGCCGAGCGCCGCCGCGAAGGCGGCTGGGTGTTTCTGCGCACGGCGGTGAGCGAAGCTGGTGCGCCCGACAGCCTTGGCACCGCGATCGCCCGCGTCCTCGTCAGCGCCGAAGTGGCCGATGCCGGTTTCGGCGCCCAGTGTGCGGAAGACCGCCAGCACCTCGGCGTGATCCGCGCCGCCCGTGAATCGAGCGCGGCTGACTACTTCGCCCGCCACGCTGCCGAATGGGACAAGCTGCGCAGCCTCCATATCGCCGATGGCCCGGTGGAGACTGCGCTGGGCGAAATGCTTCCCGGTCAGATCGGCCGCCTGCTCGATGTCGGCACTGGCACCGGGCGCATCGCAGAGCTGTTTGCCACGCGCGCGAGCCACCTCACCGGTCTCGACAAGAGCCCCGAAATGCTGCGCCTCGCGCGGACCCGGCTGCAGCATCTTCCGGCAGGGCACGTCACCCTCGTGCAGGGTGATTTTGCCCAGCTGCCGTTCCCCGATGCCGGTTTCGATACGGTGCTGTTCCATCAGGTTCTGCACTATGCGTTCGCCCCGCAGGCCGTCCTGGCGGAAGCGGCGCGCGTCACCGCTCCCGGCGGACGGATCGTGATCGTCGATTTCGCCCCGCATGACCGCGAGGAACTGCGCACAGCCCACGCCCACGCACGTCTCGGCTTCTCCGATTCGCAGATTGCCGGCCTGCTGACTGCGGCCGGGTTCGATCCCGCTGGCGATCGCGCGCTGCCGGGGCACGAACTCATCATCAAGATCTGGATCGGCGTGCGCCGCGAAGGCCGCGCCTCCGTAACCGAGTTTCCAAGACTGGCAGCCCAATGACCACAACATTCGATCAACTGCGTGAAGCTCGCACTGCGCTGGACACGCCGCTTTTCGCGGGGCTCCCCGGCGATATCAGGGTTTCGTTCGAGTTCTTCCCGCCGCGCACCGATCCGCTGATGGAGCAGCTGTGGGAAGTGGTGACGACGCTCGCCCCCCTGCGCCCCAGCTTCGTTTCGGTGACGTACGGCGCGGGCGGTTCCACCCGTGATCGCACGCACGGCACTGTCGCCCGGATCATCAAGGAAGCGCGGCTCCCCGCCGCCGCGCACCTTACCTGCGTCGAGGCAAGCAAGGCCGAGATTCGCGAGGTGGCCGAAAGCTACTGGGAAGCGGGCGTGCGCCACATCGTCGCGCTGCGCGGCGACATGGGTGCGCCGGGCGTGCCGTTCACGCCGCATCCCGATGGCTATGCCAGCGCGGCCGATCTCGTCGCGGGCCTCAAGCAGATCGCGCCGTTCGAAATCTCGGTTGCCGCCTATCCCGAGTGCCACCCGGATTCGCCGAGCGCGCAGGCCGATATCGACAACCTCAAGCGCAAGCTCGATGCCGGCGCCACCCGCGCGATCAGCCAGTTCTTCTTCGAACCGGAAACCTTCTTCCGCTTCCGCGACAAGCTCGCCGCTGCCGGGATCACCGCGCCGGTGCTGCCGGGCATCCTGCCTGTCTCCAACGTCGCGCAGACACGCAAGTTCGCTGCGGCCTGCGGCGCGCATATCCCCGCGTGGATGGACGGCCTGTTCGAGGGGCTCGACCACCATCCGGCCTCGCGCCAACTGGTCGCAGCCACGGTCTGCGCCGAATTCTGCCGCCGCCTCTACGCGGGCGGCGTGCGCGATTTCCACTTCTACACACTGAACCGGGCCGAGCTGTCCTATGCGATCTGCCACCTGCTCGGCCTGCGCCCCGAACGTACTTCGCTGGAACAAGCTGCATGACGATTACCCCTTCTGCCGCCCGCGCCGCTCTGCTCGAGCAGGCGAGGAGCCGCATCCTGATCACTGACGGTGCCTTTGGTACCGAGATCCAGAACTGGAAGCTTTCGGAAGCTGACTATGCCGGTACGCTGGGCCTTGCGCGCGATCAGAAGGGCAACAACGATATCCTCGCGCTGACAGCGCCCCACGTGCCGGAATCGATCCACCGCGCCTATTTCGCGGCGGGCGCGGATATCGCCGAAACCAACACCTTCTCGGCCAACCGCATCAGCCAGGCCGACTACGGCGCCGAGCACCTCGTGCGCGAGATCAACCTCGAAAGCGCGAAGCTCGCCCGCCGCGTGGCGGATGAATTCCAGTCGGATGACGGCCGTCCTCGCTTTGTCGCAGGCGCCATCGGCCCGACCAACAAGACCCTCTCGCTCTCGCCCGATGTCAACGACCCCGGCTTCCGCGAAATCGACTGGGACTTCCTCGTCGAGGTCTACCGCGAACAGGCCGAAGCGCTTGTCGAAGGCGGCGCGGACTTCATCCTCGTCGAGACGGTGTTCGATACGCTGAACGCCAAGGCCGCGATCATGGCGGTGCGCAAGCTGGAACAGCAGCTTGGCCGCGAAGTGCCGATCATGCTCTCGATGACGCTGACGGACCTTTCGGGCCGCAACCTCTCGGGCCACACGGTCGAGGCGTTCTGGTATGCGGTGCGCCATGCGCGCCCTGTCACGATCGGGCTGAACTGTTCGTTCGGCGCCGCACAGCTGCGGCCCCACGTCCGCGCGCTCTCGCAGATCGCCGATACCCTGATCATGGTCTATCCGAACGCGGGGCTTCCCAACGAACTCGGCCAGTATGACGAGTTGCCCGCCACCACCGCCGGCCTCGTCCACGAATGGGCCGAACATGGCCAGGTCAACGTGCTGGGCGGCTGCTGCGGCTCCACGCCCGAACATATCGCCGCCATCGCCCGCTCGGTGCAGGGCCTGCCGCCCCGCACGCTGCCCGCCCACAAGACCGCCACTGCGCTTGCCGGGCTCGAACCTTTCGTGATGGCATAACCAGTCCCCCTCCCGCTTGCGGGAGGGGTCAGGGGTGGGCCGGATCAAGCGCACCTCTTCGAGAAAACCCACCCCCGACCCCTCCCGCAAGCGGGAGGGGGGAGTCCGAAATGACCACCGAGACTGTCACCGCCGCTCGCCCCACCGGCTCCTCCTTCGTCAACGTCGGCGAACGCACCAATGTCACCGGCTCCGCCGCGTTCAAGAAGCTGATCCTCGCGGGCGACTACACCCGGGCGGTCGAAGTCGCGCGCCAGCAGGTCGAAAACGGCGCGCAGATAATCGACGTGAACATGGACGAGGGCCTGCTCGATGCGGTCCACGCCATGACCACCTTCCTCAAGCTGATCGCCGCCGAGCCCGATATCGCCCGCGTGCCGGTGATGATCGACAGCTCGAAGTGGGAGGTGATCGAGGCGGGTCTCAAGTGCGTTTCGGGCAAGCCCATCGTCAATTCGATCTCGATGAAGGAAGGCGAGGAAGCCTTTCTGCACCACGCGCGGCTATGCATGGACTATGGCGCGGCGGTCGTCGTCATGGCCTTCGACGAGAAGGGGCAGGCAGACACCAAGGAGCGCAAGGTCGAGATCTGCGTCCGCGCCTATGATCTCCTGACTGGCATGGGCTTCCCGCCCGAGGACATCATCTTCGATCCCAACGTGTTCGCCGTCGCCACCGGCATCGAGGAGCATGACCGTTACGCGCTCGATTTCATCGAAGCCGCGCGCGAGATCCGTGCCCGCTGCCCGCACGTCCACATCTCGGGCGGCCTTTCCAACCTCTCGTTTTCGTTCCGCGGCAACGAGACAGTGCGCCGCGCGATGCACTCGGTGTTCCTCTACCACGCGATCCCGGCGGGGATGGACATGGCCATCGTCAACGCGGGCCAGCTCGATATCTACGACCAGATCGACCCGGTGCTGCGCGATGCCTGCGAAGACGTGCTCCTCATGCGCCATCCTGACGCGACGGAACACCTGATCACGCTCGCGGAGAGTTTCAAGGGCAAGGACGCGGTCGCCGAAAAGGCTGCCGAGGAATGGCGCGGCTGGGACGTCGTCCGCCGGCTCGAACATGCGCTCGTCAAGGGCATCGACATGTACGTTGTCGAGGATACCGAGGAAGCACGCGCAGAGATTGCCGCACGCGGCGGTCGCCCCATCGAAGTGATCGAGGGCCCGCTGATGCAGGGCATGAACACGGTCGGCGACCTGTTCGGTTCGGGCAAGATGTTCCTGCCGCAGGTGGTCAAGTCCGCCCGCGTGATGAAGAAGGCCGTCGCTCACCTCATCCCTTATATCGAGGCAGAAAAGCAGGCCGGTGCCCGTCCCAAGGGCCGCATCATCATGGCCACCGTGAAGGGTGACGTTCACGACATCGGCAAGAACATCGTCGGCGTCGTGCTCCAGTGCAACGGCTACGAAGTGATTGATCTCGGCGTCATGGTGCCGTGGACGAAGATCCTCGAAACCGCGAAGACCGAAGATGTCGACATGATCGGCCTGTCCGGCCTCATCACCCCCTCGCTCGACGAGATGGTGACCGTGGCCGAGGAAATGCAGCGCGCGGGCTTCACCATTCCTCTGCTCATCGGGGGCGCGACCACCAGCAAGGTCCACACCGCGCTGCGCATCGATCCGGCCTACGAAGGTCCGGTCGTCCACGTGCTCGATGCCAGCCGCGCGGTGGGCGTCGCCAGCCAGCTCCTGTCCGATACCCAGCGCGATGGCTTCGTCGAGGCGACTGCGGGCGAGTATCAGCACGTGCGCGATCTGCGCGCGGGCAAGGAAGCCTCGGTGCTCCTGAGCCTCGCCGATGCGCGCGCCAATGCCTATGCGCCGGATCTCTCGGAAAAGGCCCCGCCGCCCGAGCAGCCGGGCCTCCACGTCTTCCCGGAATGGGATCTCGCCGATCTCGCCGAATGCATTGATTGGACCCCGTTCTTCCGCGCCTGGGAACTTGCCGGAAACTACCCCGCCATCCTTGATGACGAAGTGGTCGGCGAATCCGCGCGCAGCCTGTTTGCCGATGCGCAGGCCATGCTGAAGCAGATCATCGCCGAGAAGTGGTTCACCGCGAAGGGCGTTGCCGGTTTCTGGCCCTGCCACCGCGAGGAAGACGATGTCGTGCTCTACCTCCCCGAGGAAGAACGCCACGTCCGTCTGCCCTTCCTGCGCCAGCAGATCCGCAAGAGCCGCGACCGCAAGAACATGTGCCTTGCCGATTTCATCGACCCGCAGGGCGATTGGCTCGGCGGGTTCGCGGTCGGCATCCACGGCATCGAACCGCACCTCGAACGCTTCAAGGCGGCGCACGACGACTACAACGACATCCTGCTCAAGGCCCTCGCCGATCGCTTTGCCGAAGCCTATGCCGAGCGCCTGCACCAGCACGTGCGCACCACGCTCTGGGCCTATGCCCCGGGCGAACAGCTTACCAACGAAGCGTTGATCCGCGAGCAGTATCGCGGCATCCGCCCCGCGCCGGGCTATCCCGCCTGCCCGGACCACAGCCTCAAGCCGATCCTGTTCGATCTCCTCAAGGCGCAGGCGAACGCTGGCATCGTGCTGACGGAAAGCCAGGCCATGCTGCCGACCGCCGCCGTCTCGGGCTTCTATTTCGCGCACCCCGAAAGCGAATACTTCGGCGTCGCCCGCATCGGCCGCGATCAGGTGGAAGACTATGCCGTCCGCCGCGGCTTCGATCTGGCGACCACCGAGCGCTGGCTGCGGCCCAATCTGGATTGAGCGAAGGGGCTATTCACACCCTACCCCCTTTCGTCATTGCGAGCGTAGCGAAGCAATCCAGAGCGTCATGCCCGCCCGCTCTGGATTGCTTCGCTGCGCTCGCAATGACGATGCTGTGGAGTGCGAAAACATGGGCAATAGCCCTGGCGCGCCCGAGGCGCTAATTCCTGCCGATGCCTACGATGAGCACTTCGGAAATCTTCCTGATCGCGCTGACGATCATCCTCGCGGTGCCCTATGCCGTGTGGCGCCTGCTGCGCACCGATCATTATGCGCCGCTCGTCGTGGTGCAGATCGTCGGCGGCATCATTCTCGGCCCCGGCGTGCTCGGCGCGGTGTTCCCCGGCTACTATGCCTTCGTGTTCAATCCGCAGGTCATCGGTGCGCTCAACGGTGTCGCGTGGTGGGCGGTGATGATGTTTGTTTTCGCCGCAGGCCTCGAACTCGATCTCGGCGATGCGCTGGGCAACTGGCGCGAGACGGCGATCACTGCGGGATGCGCGCTGATCTTCCCGCTGGTCCTCGGCGCGGCTGCGGCCGCCGTGCTGCTCCAGCAGCCGGGCTGGATCGGGCCGAAGGGCAACTATGGGCAGGCGGTGCTCGGCATCGGGATGGCCTGCGCGGTCACGGCGTTGCCTATTCTCGTCCTGCTGATGGAAAAGCTGGACATATTCCGCCAGCCGCTCGGCCAGCGCCTGCTGCGCTATGCCAGCCTTGATGACGTGCTGATCTGGGGCGTCCTTGCGCTGATCCTGCTCGATTGGGAACGTGTCGGCCGGCAAGGCCTGTTCCTCGCCGGTTTCGCCGCAGCCGCATGGGCGGTGCGCCAGTTGGTCTCGCGCATCGAGGAGAACGACCGTTGGTATGTCAGCCTCATCTGGCTTTCCGCCTGCGGCTTCGCGGCGGACTGGTCCGGCCTCCACTTCATGGTCGGCGCGTTCCTTGCGGGCGCGGTGCTTGATGCCAGGTGGTACAGCCGCGAGCGCCTCGATGGCTTCCGCAGTTTCCTTCTGCTCGCCGTGATGCCGGTGTTCTTCCTTTCGACCGGCCTTCGCACCAACTGGGGCGTCGGCGGCGCAGCCGTGTTCGGCGCGGCCGCGCTGTTCCTCGCAGCGGCAGTGATCGGCAAGCTGGCGGGCGTGCAGGTCGCGGGCCGCCTGCTCGGCTGGGCCAAGGGTGAGGCCGCCGTGATCGGCTGGATGCTCCAGACCAAGGCCCTGATCATGATCATCTTCGTCAACGTCCTGCTCGACAAGCAGATCATCACGGCGGAAACCTTCACCGCGATGCTGCTCATGGCAGTGGCCAGCACGATGCTGACGGTGCCCAACGTGCGGCACCGCCTTGCGAAGCTTGGCTTCGGGGCCGGGCGGGAGTGAAGGCCTGGCGCTGCCTCCTGGCCGCACTGCTGCTGCTTTCCGGCACTGCGGTTCGCGCACAGGCGCAGGGCACCCATTCCGCCACGGTCGCGGTCACCTTCGATCGCCAGTCCATGCGCCCGGTGCTGATCGAGGGTTCCGCCGACAAGACGTCCGGCCGCCCGGTAACGGCCGATGATCCGGTGCGCATCGCCTCGATTTCCAAGCTCGTCACCACCCTCGGCGTGCTCCGGCTGGTCGATGCCGACGTGCTCGATCTCGATCGCGACGTCTCGGACTATCTCCACTGGCGGCTGCGTCACCCGCAGTTCCCGGATCGCCCGATCACCTTGCGCCTGCTCCTCTCGCATCGCTCGGGCCTGACCGACGGCGCTGACTACATCATCCCGCTCGGCGAAACCCTGCGCCAGCGCCTTGCCGATCCCCGCGCATGGGATCCCGCGCACGGACCCAGCGGCTATGGGGCCGATGATTGGTTCCACTACACCAATCTCAATTTTCCGGTCGTTGCCTCGGTCATGGAAGCCGCCACCGGGCAGCGCTTCGACCGCCTGATGCAGCACCTTGTCCTGAAGCCGCTCGGGCTTTCCGCCTGCTACAACTGGTCCGGCTGCGATGCCGCGGCGGCGGCCCGCGCAGTCGTGCTCTACCGCGCCGACGGCACGACCGCGCGCGATGATCTGCGCGGCGTCCTGCCTGCCTGTCCGGTCGTGGTGAAGGATGGCCAGCCCTGCGATCTCGATGCCTATACGCCCGGCTGGAACGGCGCGCTGTTTTCGCCCCAGGGCGGCCTGCGCATCTCGATGAACGACCTTGCCCGCATCGGCAAGATGCTCGCGCGCGGCGGGCGCGGGTTCCTCTCGCCCGCAAGCTACGCCGCGCTGACGATGCCCGAGTGGCGTTTCAACGGCCACAATGGCGTTGGTGAAAACGGTGAACCTGATGGCTTCTTCTGCGCCTACGGCCTCGGCCTTCAGCTGATCGGCAATCGCACCGAGGGCTGCCACGACGATCCCTTCGGCGATGGTATTCCCCGCCTCGGCCACCCCGGCGAAGCCTATGCCCTGCGGTCCGGCCTCTGGCTCGATCCCAAGTCCGGTCGCGGCGTGGCCTTCTTCACCACGGCAGTGCCGGACGATGCGCCCAAGGGCAAAAGCGCCTTCACCGCTGCGGAAGAAGCCGTGCTGACACGGCTGCGGAGCCGCTAGGCGATCCATTTCGCATCGGCGAAGATTGCGCTTTCCCGGTGACGCGAATCTGTCATGCTGCAGGCAGAAAACCGTGCAGGGACAACACGCGGGGGGTGTCATGCAGTCCATCAATTTCGGTCAGACGATTGCGCGTGCGAGCAGCCTGATCGGCACAACGCTGGGAAGCGTCGGCTTGTTCACGGTGTTGTTTCAAGTCGCCCTCGCCATCCTCAATTTCGGCCTTCGCAGCCAGTTGAGCGCGGAGCTGGAATCGGGAAATGCAGCGCCGATTACCGTGTTCGGATCGGTTTGGTACTGGGCGATCATCCTCGCCGCGTTCCTGTTGGGCCCCCTTGTGTTCGCCGGCGGCACCGCCGGGATGCTCAAGGCTGATCGCGGCGAGCAGGTCTCGCTCGGCGATTGCGTGTCGAGCGGTTTTGCCAAGATGCTGCCCATGCTCGGACTGCTGATCCTGTGGAGCCTGGGGATCTACATCGGTTTCCTCCTGCTATTGGTCCCGGGCTGTATCCTGATCGCGATGTGGAGCACGTGCGTTCCGGTGCTGATGGCTGAAAACACCGGCGTTTTCGGCGCCTTTGGACGCAGCCGGGCGCTGACTAAGGGCTCGCGGCTCAAGATATTCCTGCTCCTCTTCTTCATCGTGGTCGCCATCTACCTCGTGCTTTCCATACTGATGGCGGGCCTGCTGCTGCAGGGCGGGATGATGGGGCTGGCAACGATGAATTCGCCGGTGATGACGATCACGATGAGCGCCTTTGGCGTCCTCTTCTCGCTCGTGATCAATGCGGTGCTCGTGGCGATCTACGGCGAACTGATCGACATGAAGGGCGAACGGGCGGCAGACGTCTTCAACTGACCTTGCGCGGGTATCAACCGCCACGGAAGCAATAGGGCTTTTCCTTAGGCCGGGCGATCTGCCATGGCGGGGATGTGAACCTGCCGAGCCCCGAAATGCGCGAAGACGCGCCGTCTGCGCCGCTTGCGGCACTGGCCCGCGTGTTCGGTTTCGCGAGCTTTCGCGGTGTGCAGGAACAGGTCGTCAACCGCGTGCTGGCGGGCCGGTCGACCCTTGCGGTCATGCCTACCGGTGCGGGCAAGTCGCTCACCTATCAGCTCCCCGCCGCGATGCTGCCGGGTACCTGTGTGGTGGTCTCCCCGCTGATCGCGCTGATGCACGATCAGCTCCGTGCTGCCAATGCCAATGGCCTTGCCGCCGCCGCGCTTACCAGCGTCGACATGGACCGTGAGCAGACGATCGAGCGCTTCCGCCAGGGCCAGCTCGATCTGCTCTATGTCGCGCCAGAGCGCGCCAGCCAGCCGCATTTCCGCGAACTGCTGAGCCGCGCCCCGATCGCCTTGTTCGCCATCGACGAGGCGCACTGCGTTTCTGAATGGGGTCACGATTTCCGGCCCGACTACCGCCTCCTGCGCCCGCTGCTCGATACCTTCCCCGAAGTCCCGCGCCTTGCGCTGACGGCCACGGCAGACCGCCACACCCGCGCCGACATCCTTGCCCAGCTCGGCATCGCGGAAGAAGGCCTGATCATCGCCGGGTTCGACCGGCCCAACATCCGATACCGCATCACCCCGCGTGACAATGCGCTGCGCCAGCTGAAGGCCCTGCTCGCCCAGCAGCAAGGCCCCGGCATCGTCTATGCCCCCACGCGCAACGGCGTCGAAAAGCTCGCCGCGCAGCTGGCCGAAGGCGGGCGCCGCGTCCTCCCCTACCACGCCGGTCTCCCCGCAGAGGTGCGCGCCGCCAACCAGGCCGCCTTCGTCGCGAGCGAGGACATGGTCATGGTCGCCACGGTCGCGTTCGGCATGGGGATCGACAAGCCCGACGTCCGTTTCGTCGCCCACGCCGGACTGCCCAAATCAATCGAGGGCTACTATCAGGAAACCGGCCGCGCCGGACGCGACGGCGATGATGCCGTCGCCCTGATGCTGTGGGGCGCCGATGATTTCGCCCGCGCGCGCATGCGCATCAGCGAGGTTGAGGAACACCGCCAGCCCAGCGAACGCGCCCGCCTTGATGCGCTCGCAAACCTTGTCGAAACCCCCACCTGCCGCCGCGCGGTCCTCCTGCGCCATTTCGGCGAGCTCCCGCCCGAAACCTGCGGGAACTGCGACAATTGCCTCCACGCACCGGGGGTGACGGATGCGACGCAGCTCGCACGCAAGCTGCTCTCCGCTGTTTACCGCACCGGCCAGATGTTCGGGCTCGGCTACCTCGAAAAGGTGCTCACCGGCGCGGCGGACGAACGCGTGACGGACCGGGGCCACGATCAGCTTTCGGTCTTCGGCATCGTCCCGGGCGAGGAAGCGGCGCTGCTGCGCCCGGTCGCGCGGGCGCTGCAGGCGCGCGGCACGCTTGTCACGAACGAACACGGCG
>CANGJI010000020.1 GCA_947454135.1 Sphingomonadaceae bacterium | reverse complement strand
AGTACCTCGACCGCGCCTTCCGCAAGATGGTCGCCGCGTTCGAGACGCGCGCGGAAAAGCTCTACGGCAGCAAGAGTTCGAGCGCGACAAGCGCCGCCTGAAGCCGCACTTCGGCGCGGGTTTTCGCGGTTTCGAACACTTTCAACTCGGCATTGACCGCTTCGGGGTCTTCGCCGCGTTCGGCCTTGGCGAAGACGACCGTGCCAACCGGCTTCTGTTCGCTGCCGCCGTCCGGCCCGGCAATGCCGGTGATGGCCACCGCCACATCCGCGCGCGAATGCTTCAGCGCGCCTTGCGCCATCGACCAGGCGACTGCGACCGATACGGCGCCGAATGTGTCTATAAGGTCGGTCGAGACGCCCAGCATCTCGTTCTTCGCCTCGTTCGAATAGGTCACGAAGCTGCGGTCGACCACTGCCGAGGAACCGGCGATCTCGGTGAGCGCGGCGGCGACAAGCCCGCCAGTGCAGCTTTCAGCCAGCGCGACCATGCGGCCAGCCGCCTTGTTCTCGGCAATCACGCGCGCGGCGAGGGCGATGAGTTCGGGAGGGAGCAGGGTGTCCATGGGCTCAGGCCGCCGGGCAGATGGGAAGGTCGGACTTGGGCGAAGCACCCACCGCGCCGCGCAGCTTGGGCTTGTCGGCCAGCACGAGCACGAAGGTCACGAGTTCGGCGGTATTCTCCGGCGGCAGCGGCGAAAGCAGCCGCACGCCGCGTTCGATGGCCTTGCACTGGTCGGGCCTGATCCCCCGCGTGACCATGGCCGAGATGATGCCTTCGGCGAAAGGTTGCAGGGCCTCGTCCGAGAGATTGGCAACGATGTCCTTCATCTTGGCATCGTTGCCGCCAAGCTTGAGCAGTGCGGCCCTCGCCTCGGGCCAGGCTGCGCTCTTGCGGGCCGAATAGCGCTGCACGAGGCCGGGGCCCTGCGTGGCGAAATAGCCCTGCGGCGAAAGCTGCGGGCTGCAGGTCTTCATGGCCGAGTTCATCACCATCGGCAGCGCGTAGGTGACGAGGCTCGTCACTTCGCGTTCGCTGAGGCAGGCGGGCGCCTGCGCGGCGGCCAGATCGGCGGACCCCAATGAGGCAAGCGCCGCCCCCCAGAAGATGTTTCGAACCAGCGACATCACCTGCGCTCCTTCAAATCTTCGCGATCATGCCTTTGCGATTACGTCCTTGCGATGACGGTCGCCACGGCCTGCGCCGCAATGCCTTCGCCGCGGCCGGTAAAGCCCAGCCGTTCGGTGGTCGTCGCCTTGACGCTCACCGCAGCGATGTCAATCGCGAGAATCGCGGCGAGCCGTGCCCGCATCGCCGCCTTGTGCGGGCCGATCTTCGGCGCCTCGCAGATGATCGTGACGTCAATGTTGCTTATCGCATAACCCGCCTCGGCCACGAGCGTTCCCGCATGGGCGAGGAACCGGTCGGAAGACGCCCCGCGCCACTTGGCGTCGGAGGGCGGGAAGTGATCGCCGATGTCGCCCGCCGCTACCGCACCGAGGAGAGCGTCAACCAGCGCATGAATTGCGACGTCTGCATCGGAGTGCCCTGCAAGCCCCTTGGAATGCTCGATCTTCAGTCCGCAGAGCCAGAGCTCTTCGCCTTCGGCAAGGCGGTGGACGTCATAGCCCATGCCGGTGCGCACGGAGGCAAGTGTCATGCTGTCATCCTTCAGGTCTTCGGCAAAGGTCACTTTCTTGAGCCGCTCATCGCCCGGCACCAGCGCCACCGCGAGCCCGGCCGCTTCGGCCACGGCGGCATCGTCGCCGGCATCGGAAGCGCCGTCCCAGGCGCGGTGCGCAGCGAGGATGGCGGGGAAGCGGAAGGCCTGCGGTGTCTGTACGCGGTAGAGCCCGTCGCGGTCGACGAAAGCCCCGCGCAGGCCCTCCGCGCCGCGCACCACGCTGTCGACCACCGGCAGGACCGGAATCGCGCCGGGCTGGCTTTCCAGCGCTGCCACCAGCGCGGCAATCACGGCCTCGGGCAGATCGGGCCGTGCGGCGTCATGGATGAGGACAAAGGCTGGCGCATTGCCTTCCAGCGCTTCGAGTCCGGCGCGCACCGAACCCTGCCGGCTCGCCGCGCCGTGGACAAAACGCACGCCCGGCACACCGCTCAGTGCTTCCGACGCTGTTTCTTCCCAGTTGGACGGGATCACCACCACGATGGGCGCGACGCCGGCCTTGGCCAGTGCTTCAACCGAGTGGCGCACCAGCGGCTTGCCGCGCCACAGGGCGAACTGCTTGGGCACGGTTCCGCCTGCGCGCAGGCCCTGGCCAGCGGCGACAACAACGGCGGCGACCTGAGGAGCAACGGAGGCGGGGGAGGGCAGGTTCATGTCCGCCCCTTACAGTCCTTGCCGCAAACCGCGCAATCGACTAAGCGCATGCCTCTTTTTTAGGCAGCCTCCGATGACTGAACTTCCCGTCCCGCCCGAGCTCAAGCCGATCATGGTCGGCCCCGTGCGCATCGCGCAGCCCGTGGTGCTCGCGCCGATGACGGGCGTCTCGGACCTGCCGTTCCGCACGATGGTCCGCCGCTTCGGCTCGGGCCTCAACGTGACCGAGATGATTGCGAGCCCCGCCGCGATCCGCGAAACGCGCCAGTCGATCCAGAAGGCGGCGTGGCATCCCACCGAAGAGCCGGTCTCGATGCAGCTCATGGGCAACGAGCCCGCACAGATGGCCGAGGCCGCGCGCATTTCCGAGGACAAGGGCGCGGCGATCATCGACATCAACATGGGCTGCCCGGTGCGCAAGATCGTCAGCGGCGATTGCGGTTCGGCGCTGATGCGCGACATTCCGCTCGCCACCGCGCTGATCGAGGCGACGGTGAAGGCGGTCAAGGTGCCCGTCACGGTCAAGATGCGCATGGGCTGGTGCCACGACAGCCTCAACGCCCCTGAACTCGCGCGCATCGCGCAGGATCTCGGCGCGCAGATGATCACGGTCCACGGCCGCACCCGCAACCAGATGTACAAGGGCTCGGCCGACTGGGCTTTCGTGCGCCGGGTCAAGGATGCGGTCTCGATCCCCGTCATCGTCAACGGCGACATCTGCGGGATCGACGATGCCGCCAAGGCGATCGAACAGAGCGGCGCGGACGGCCTGATGATCGGGCGCGGCGCCTATGGCAAGCCGTGGCTGCTCGGCCAGGTCATGCACTGGCTCGATACCGGAGAGTATCGCCCCGAGCCGACCATCGCCGAGCAATACGCCTTGATAACAGAGCATTACCACGCAATGCTCGAGCATTATGGCGCGATGACCGGCGTCAACATGGCGCGCAAGCATCTCGGTTGGTACACCAAGGGCCTGCCGGGATCGGCGGAGTTCCGCAACCGGGTGAACTTCATCGACGATCCCAAGGTGGTGCTGGCCGCGCTGGCGGAATTCTATGGCCGCGCCATGGCTGCCCCCGCAGGCCGGGTCGCAGCGTGAAGCAGGGCGCATGAGCGGTCCGGCAGACTGGCGCAAGCCGGGTGATGGCGGTCGGCCCGACCCCAAGCGCGTGGTGGCCAGCCTGCCGATGGCGGTGTTCACGCTGGCACCGGATCTCACCATTTCCGCAGCCAATCCCGCCGCCGAGCAGCTCGCCGGGCAGGGCGCCCGCCGTCTTGTCGGCAAGCCGGTCGAGGATGTCTTCGGCTTCGAAGAGCCGCTTATCCTGCGCCGCCTTGCCGAGGGTGAGGCGCAGCTGCTTGCGCGCGATTCGCTGGTCCGCATTCTGGGCGCGCCGGCGCGCCGGATCGACGTCATGACCTCCCCGGTCGCCTATTGCCCGGGCTGGCAGATCCTCGCGTTCAGCGAAGGTGTCGGGGTCGAGGCGCTTTCGGGTGACGGCGGCGGTGCGGGGGCGGGCGAGGGCACACCACTGCGCGCGCCCGAAGTCCTGGCGCACGAGATCAAGAACCCGCTCGCCGGCATTCGCGGCGCGGCGCAACTGCTCGGCCGCAAGGTGGGCGACGCGGACCGCGCGCTCACCGAACTCATCACCGGAGAAGTCGACCGCATTGCCAAGCTGGTCGATCAGATGCAGTCGCTCTCCCGCCGCGGGCGCGAGCCCGATATGCCGTGCAATCTTCACGAAGCAGTGCGCCGCGCGCAGGCGGTGGTTGCGGCGGGGCATGGCGGATTTGTCGTCGAGGAGGAGTTCGATCCTTCGCTCCCGCCGGTCCTGGCCAATCCCGACGCGCTGGTGCAGGTGCTGCTCAACCTGTTCACCAACGCGCGCGAAGCTTGCGAGGCCGCACACGAGCCGCGCATCGCTGTCCGCACGCGCTTTGCCAGCGGCATCCAGCTTCACGCCGGGCCTGGCGGCAAACCGCTGCGCCTGCCGATCGAGCTGCGCGTCAGCGACAACGGACCGGGCATCGACCCGGCGCTGCGCGATCACATCTTCGATCCCTTCGTGACGGGCAAGAAGAACGGGCAGGGGCTTGGCCTCGCGCTCGTCCAGAAGCTGGTGCGCGAAATGAACGGGCGTGTGACGCATGACCGCGACGAAGTGCGGGGCTGGACGCATTTCCGGCTCCACCTGCCCGTCGCCGGAAGCGCAAGACCATGAAGCGCCGTATCCTTCTCGTCGAGGACGACGCCTCCATCGCGCTCGTCATCACCGCCGCGCTCGAGGCTGAGGGCTATGACGTCACCCGCTGCGCTTCGATCGCCGACCGCGACTTGCTGCTTGCGGGGCACCAGTATGGCCTGATGCTGACAGACGTCGTGCTGACCGATGGCGACGGGATGGAAACGCTGGGCCGCGTGCGCGAGGCAGCGCCGCACATGCCGGTGATCATCCTCTCGGCGCAGAACACGCTCGATACTGCGGTGCGGGCCAGCGATACCGGGGCTTTCGAATACTTCCCGAAGCCGTTCGACCTCGACGAACTGGTCCGTACGGTGCGGCAGGCCATCGGCTCCAGCGAAAGCGCGGGGGCCGAGGAAATTGCCGAGGACGTCGCGCCCGGCTTGCCGCTCGTCGGCCGCAGCCAGGCGATGCAGACGGTCTACCGCATGATCACGCGCGTGCTGCGCAACGATCTCACGGTTCTCATTCTCGGCGAATCCGGCACCGGCAAGGAACTCGTCGCCGAAGCGATCCACCAGCTCGGCAAGCGCAGTTCGGGGCCGTTCATTGCGGTCAACACCGCCGCGATCCCCGGCGATCTCATCGAAAGCGAGCTGTTCGGCCACGAGAAGGGGGCCTTCACCGGCGCCGTCACCCGCCGCATCGGCAAGTTCGAGCAGGCGCGGGGCGGCACGCTGTTTCTCGACGAGATCGGCGACATGCCTCTGGAGGCGCAGACCCGGCTGCTGCGCGCGCTGCAATCGGGCCGGATCCGCCGCGTTGGCGGGACCGAGGAAATCACCCTCGATTGTCGCATCGTGGCCGCCACCAACCGTGATCTCGAACCTATGATCGCGGCCGGAACTTTCCGCGAGGATCTCTACTATCGCCTCGCGGTTGTGCCCATCGAGCTACCGCCCTTGCGCGAGCGTGCGGATGACATCGAGGCGCTCGCCCGTCATTTCCTCGTCCGTGCGGCGGGGGAGGGGCTGCCCCGCCGCCAGTTGACCGCTGCGGGCGCCGCGCTGCTCGCCCGTCAGCCGTGGCGCGGCAACGTGCGTGAACTGCGCAACTTCGTCTATCGCCTCGCCCTGCTGGCGCGTGACGAAGTGATCGACGCCGCCGGGATCGAGCCGCTGCTCGCGCAGGACCGCGCGCAGCCGCAAACCGGCGCCTCCGCGTCCTTGCCCTCCGCCGATTTCGCTGAGGCGCTGGCCAACTGGCTCGCTGAGGAGCAGCCCGGAGAGGGTGAGCTCTACAGCGCTGCACTCGCCGCGTTCGAGCGGCCGCTGTTCCTCCACGCGCTCTTGGTGACAGGCGGCAACCAACTGCGCGCCGCGCGCCTGCTCGGCATCAACCGCAACACGCTGCGCAAACGGCTTTCCGAGCTTGCCATCGATCCGGACGAGGCGGCCGCGCGGGGCTGACCGCACGCACCCGGTTCTATCGGCGTGCCTTCACCGCCCTTGCCGTTCGCCGCGCGCAGATGGGCTTTTGTCGAATCGACTTGCAATCTTGCAACAGCAGTGTTGTACATCAGCAACGATGGTTCAGACTGGCAAACGCGGCATGCGGCGCTCACCGAGGTGGTATCGCCGCCTTCTGGTCTCGATGCGCCGCGCCAACGTGTTTCTCTTGCTTGAAATGACGGCGGTCATGGCGCTCGCGCTGATGATCACGATCACCTGGATGGCGCTGTCGAGCAGCGGCAATGCCAACCAGCTGCTGCCGTCGCGCCTCACCGCCAGCTTGCTCATTGGTACCCTCGTACCGGCGATGGCGCTGATCGTCCTGTTCGGCCGGCGGCTCGCGCTGCGCCGGGCGGCGCGCAGCGTGCTGGGAAGCAGCGGCAGGCTGCACGTCCGCCTGGTCTGGCTGTTTTCGCTGATCGCAGCGATCCCGACGCTGCTCGTCGTGGTGTTCGCCTCGCTGCTGTTCCAGTCCGGCGTCGAATTCTGGTTCTCCGACAATTCGCGCGGCATGCTGGAAAACGCCAACAGTCTCGCGCGGGGCTATTACGCAGACAAGCTGCGCGATGTCGGCAACGAGAGCGTCGCGATGGCCGGGGATTTGCGCGACTATCTGGGGCAGGCTCCGATCACCAGCCAGGAATTCGCCGAGGGCTATTCGTGGCAGGTCATCAACCGCAAGCTCAACGAATCAGCGCTGATCGAGCGCGGGCCTGATGGCACCTTGCGCACCGCCGCCATCGTCGATCCTGCCCGAAACGAACAGCGCGAACGCATCACCCCTGCCGAACTCGCGCGGATGGATGCAGGCGAGCCGGTTGTCGTCACGGCCTCTGCCGCGCGGATCGAGGCGGTCACCCCGGTCGACCGTGGGCGCGGCATCTATCTCTACGTGGCGCGCAATTCCGATGCGCTCGCGCTCAACCAGTGGCAGCGCGCGCAGAGCGTGCTCAAGGCCTACGACTTCCTCAGCCGCCGCGCCCGCGCACTTCAGCTGCGCTTCAACATCGCGCTGCTGGTGATCAGCCTTGCGCTCGTTGCGCTGGCCGTATGGGTCGCGCTGCGCTTTGCCGACCGGCAGGTCGCTCCGCTGATCGAGCTTGTTTCTGCCGCGCGCAATGTCGGCAGTGGCAACTTCGAGATGCGCGTGCAGTCTGGCAACGGCACCGACGAGGTCGGCCTTCTCGCGCGTGCGTTCAACCGCATGACGGCGCAGCTCGAAACGCAGACGCAGGCACTCGTCAACGCCAATGCCCAGCTGGAAGTGCGCCGCGCCTTTATCGAGGCCGTGCTCGAGTCGATCACTGCCGGGATCGTCTCGATCGACCGCGAAGGCCGTATCCGCCTGATGAACAGCTCCGCGCAAGCGCTGCTCATGCCGGTGCGCGACGGCGGTGAGAGCACCGATCCGGTCGGCGCACCGCTAGCCGAGATCGCGCCCCAGTTCGCGCAGTTCGTTGGCGGCGGTGAGCCCAGCGGCGTCGTTACTTATGCCAAGGGCGGCGATCTCCTGACCCTCGCGGTCAAGGTCACGGCGGACCGCAATGGTCACGTCATCACGTTCGAGGACATTACCCGCCAGCTGCTCGACCAGCGCCGCGCCGCCTGGTCCGACGTTGCCCGCCGCATCGCGCACGAGATCAAGAACCCGCTCACCCCCATCCAGCTCGCGACCGAGCGTCTCAAGCGCCGCTACCGCCGTCAGATCGAGACCGACCCCGAACTGTTCGAGGAACTGACCGCCACGATCATCCGGCAGGTCGGCGATCTCAGGCAGATGGTCGACGAGTTCTCCTCGTTCGCCCGACTGCCCAAGCCGGTGTTCCGCTCCGAGGATGCCAGCGACCTCGTGCGGCAAGCGCTGTTCCTGCAGGAAGTGGCGCACAACGACATCACCTTCACGTTCGAGGGCGAGGGGCAGGTTCCCATCGAGGCCGACCGGCACCAGATCGGGCAGGCCATGACCAATGTGCTCAAGAACGCGATCGAGGCAATCGAGCAGCGCGCGCGCGGCGAAGACATTGCCTATCGCGGGCGTATCGCGGTGAGCCTTGCTGCGGATCGCAACGCCGTCACCGTCACCGTGGCGGACAACGGCGTCGGCCTGCCTGCCGAGCGTGACCGCATTCTCGAACCCTATATGACGACCCGCGAGAAGGGCACCGGGCTCGGCCTCGCCATCGTCAACAAGATCGTCGAGGAACATGGTGGCGCGATGGCGTTTGCTCCCAATGAAGCAGGCGGCACGTCGGTCATCATGCGCTTCGCCCGCAATCCGCTCGCCGCTGACGTTTCGACCGAGACCCCCACCATTTCCGCCAACAGCTAGACCAGACGCTCAGGATCACCAGACCAATGGCACTCGATATCCTCATCGTGGACGACGAACGCGATATCCGCGAGCTTGTCGCCGGCGTGCTCAGCGACGAAGGCTACGGATGCCGCACGGCGGCCGACAGCACCGCCGCGCTTGCCGCCGTGGACGAGCGCCGGCCAAGCCTCGTCCTCCTCGACGTCTGGCTCCACGGCAGCCCGATGGACGGACTCGAAGTTCTCGACGAGATCAAGAAGCGTGAGCCGGAGCTGCCTGTCATCATCTTTTCGGGCCACGGCAATATCGATACCGCGGTCTCGGCCATCGGCCGCGGCGCGATGGATTTCCTCGAAAAGCCGTTCGAGGCCGAGCGCCTGCTGCTCCTCGTCGAGCGGGCGACCGCCACGGAACGCCTGCGCCGCGAGAACGCACGTCTGCGGCAGGGCCTTTCGATGGCCGATGGCTTCACCGGCAACTCCTCGGCGATCAATACTGTCCGCGCGACGCTCAAGCGCGTGGCCAACACCGGCAGCCGCCTGCTCATTACTGGCCCGGCAGGCTCCGGCAAGGAAGTTGCAGCGCGCCTGCTCCATTCGTGGAGCCCGCGTGCCGACCACGCCTTCGTCACGGTCAATTCCGCGCGCATCACCCCTGAGCGTTTCGAGCAGGAACTGTTCGGCGAGGAAATTGACGGCAAGCTGGTGCGGGCCGGGCTCCTCGAAATGGCGGACGGGGGGACGCTTTTCCTCGATGAAGTCGCCGAAATGCCTGCCTCCAGCCAGGCCCGCATCCTGCGCGTCCTTACCGAGCAGTCGTTCGTGCGCGTGGGCGGCCACCGCCAGATCCGCGTCGACGTCCGCGTGGTCTCGTCCACTTCGCGGCCGCTCGAGAAGGAAATCGCCGAACGCCGTTTCCGCGAGGACTTGTACTACCGGCTCAACGTCGTGCCTGTCTCGATCCCCTCGCTGATCGAACGGCGCGAGGATATTCCCGCGCTCGCTGACCACTTTTTCTCGCGCTACGCCAATGAGCAGGGCGTGCAGCCGCCGGCGATCTCGCCCGAAGCCATCGCCGCGATGCAGAGCTACGACTGGCCGGGTAACGTCCGCCAGCTGCGCAATGTGGTCGAGCGCACGATCATCCTCGCCCCGCGCGAACGGCTCACGCGGATCGATGCCGATATGCTTCCGGCTGAGATCGTCACCACGCGCCTTGGCGGGGATTCGAGCACGTCGGCGCTCATGGGCGTTCCCTTGCGTGAGGCACGCGAGAACTTCGAGCGCGAGTACCTCAAGGTTCAGATCCGCCGGTTTTCGGGCAATATCTCCAAGACCGCGAGCTTCATCGGGATGGAACGCTCCGCACTTCACCGCAAGCTCAAGCTGCTTGGCATGGCCGACCGGCGCGAGGATGAGGAGCAAGACTGACGCCTGTTGGTTACGTAACGTCCGTCTCGGCCTAATTTGGCTCTTGTACGAAGGCGTGGTCCCGACATAGGATCACAACTGCTGACCGGCTGTGGCGCCGCGCAAACCCTTGTCTGGATTCGGTCCTTGCCGATGATTGAAGGGGGTGAGTGCGGGCCCTGCCAGATCGTGTCTTGTCGCCACAGAGCGTACGGGCACCAAAAAGAAAGAAAGGAAATACCCCTATGACCGGCAGAACCCTCTCCGCGCGTCCGCGCGCCAAGGCCGAAACCACGGCCGCTTCCGAAGCCGCTTCGCCGCCCCCCGTGGCGATTGTCGCCGGGAAGGGCCAGAACCTCCAGGACGTGTTCCTGAACTTCCTCAGGAAGAACAAGATCCCCGTCACGATGTTTCTCGTGAAGGGCGTCAAGCTTCAGGGCATCGTCACCTGGTTTGACAACTTCTCCATTCTTCTGCGCCGCGATGGACAGTCGCAACTGGTCTACAAGCATGCGATCTCGACGATCATGCCCGGCCAGCAGCTGGCTGCCGCGCATTTCGCCCCCGGCAACGACGACGCTACGAAGAAGCGCCTGCTGCAGGACGTATTCCTCTCGAGCGTGCGTGATGCCGGTGTGCAGGTGACGATGTTCCTCGTGAACGGCGTCATGCTTCAGGGCCGCGTTGCTGCCTACGATCTGTTCTGCATGCTGCTGGAGCGCGAGGGGTATGTGCAGCTCGCCTACAAGCATGCCGTTTCGACCATCCAGCCCGCCGGTCACGTAGACCTGTCCGGCGAATGGGACGGTGAGGCGAATTGATTGAACGTAAGGCCGATACCGCATGAGCGGATTTGAATGAGCCAATTCGAATTTGGCCGTGAGACCGAGCTTGTCGGGGAAGTCACGCGCGGCGCCCGCGCTGTCGTCGTGCTCCCCGACTTGCGCCAGAAGGGTGGGCTGGACGTGGACAGCCGCCTTGAGGAAGGGCAGGGGCTCGCCCGCGCCATCGGCATCGATGTCGTCGATGCTTTCGCACTGCCGATCCGCACCGTTCGCCCCGGCACGCTGTTCGGCGAGGGGCAGGTCCAAAAGATCGCCGTCGCCATTGCGCAGTCCGATGCCGAACTTGTCATCGTCGATGGCGCGCTTTCCGCGATCCAGCAGCGCAATCTCGAAGACAAGCTCGAACGCAAGGTCATCGACCGCACCGGGTTGATCCTCGAAATTTTCGGCGAGCGCGCCGCGACGGCGGAAGGCCGGTTGCAGGTCGAACTCGCGCACCTCGATTACCAGGCCGGCCGCCTCGTACGCAGCTGGACCCACCTTGAACGCCAGCGCGGCGGCTTCGGCTTCCTTGGCGGCCCCGGTGAAACCCAGATCGAGGCCGACCGCCGCCTGATCCGCGGCCGCATGGCGCGCATTCGCCGCGAGCTTGAGCAAGTGCGCCGCACGCGCAGCCTCCACCGCGAGCGCCGCCAGCGCGCGCCGTGGCCGGTCATCGCGCTCGTCGGCTACACCAATGCCGGAAAATCCACGCTTTTCAATCGGATGACCGGTGCGGACGTGATGGCGCAAGACCTGCTCTTCGCCACACTTGACCCAACAATGCGCGCGATCCGCCTGCCGGGCCTCGAAAAGGCGATCCTGTCGGACACGGTGGGTTTCATTTCCGAATTGCCGACCCAGCTTGTCGCCGCTTTCCGCGCGACGCTGGAAGAAGTCACTGCGGCAGACGTCATCGTCCACGTTCGCGATATCGCCAATCCCGCGACCTCGGCGCAGAAACTCGAGGTCGAGGAAATCCTCGCCGATCTAGGCGTGATCGGGGAAGGGGGCAGCCTCGTTCCGATCATCGAGGCGTGGAACAAGTGGGATCTGCTCTCGGATGAAGACAGCGCCATGCGCCGCGACCTGATTGCCGCCGGGGTGCCGGACCGCAAGGTCGTGCCGATCTCGGCGCAGACGGGCGAAGGTGTCGAGGATCTCGTTACACTGCTCAGCGATCTGCTCACGGGCGGGGCGCAAGTGCTTGAATTCGCTCTGCCGATGAGCGAGGGGCACAAGCTTGCCTGGCTCCACGCGCATGGTGAAGTCCTCTCGGAAAGCGAAGGGCTCGATACAACTGGAGCCCCGGTGCAGCGCCTCACGGTGCGGCTCACCCCGCGCGAACTGGGCCGCTACTCGCGCATGTGATCAGCGTTCGGCGGCCTTGACCTGCTGCCACAGTTCTTCCTGCGCTTCGAGCGAGAGCGAGGGGAAATCGGCGCCCGCCAGCGCTTCCATCCCGCGGAAGCGGCGTTCGAACTTGGCATTGCCATGGCGCAGCGCGTCTTCGGGCGCGATACCGTAGCGGCGCACGAGGTTCACCGCCGCAAACAGCAGGTCGCCGGCCTCATCGAGCTTTTCGGCAGCGGTTTTTGCGGCGGCAAGCTCATCCAGTTCCTCGATCACCTTGGCGCGCGGTCCTGCGGTATCCGGCCAATCGAAGCCGACGCGCGCCGCGCGCTTCTGGAGCTTTTCCGCGCGCATCAGCGCCGGAAGGGCCAGCGCCACGCCGTCGAGGGCACTGGTCGCGCCCTTGGCTTCCCGTTCAGCGGCCTTCTGCGCTTCCCAGCGCACTTCGCGTGATTGGCCTTCATCGGCGGCATCGCTGAAGATATGCGGGTGGCGCTCGGTCATCTTGTCCGAGATCGCATGCGCCACGGCATCGAAATCGAACGCGCTTAGCTCTTCGGCCATACGCGCGTGGAACACGACCTGAAGGAGCAGGTCGCCGAGTTCCTCGCGCAGTGCTGGCAGGTCGTCGCGTTCGATCGCGTCGGCGACTTCGTAGGCTTCCTCGATCGTATACGGCGCGATCGTCGCGAACGTCTGGGCAATATCCCATTCGCAGCCGTTCTGCGGATCGCGCAGCCGCGCCATGATTGCCAGCAACCGCGCGATCCCCGGCGTTCGAGCCGTTTCCGCAGCGGGGGAGTCCCCGGGAGTGGCGCTCATATCGGTCGATCCTTGAGTTTGATAATATTTATTATGTTAAATAGAGAAGCGATCCATCAACGGCGGTAGCCCGCAAAAGCAAGCGCTGCGGCAAGGATGATAACCACCCAGGCCCCCGCCATCATCATGCCGCTCGATAGCTTGAGCCCGCGCAGCCTGCCGTTCGCCAGAACGAGGACCAGCGCCATCACGATCCCGATCAGCGCGACGAACTTGTCCGGCGTCACAGTTCGATTTCCATCCCGTCATAACCCGGCTCGACGTGTGCCGGCGTCTCATCGCACAGGGTCCGGTAATCCATGCTCTTGTCGAGATGCGTCAGGACGGCGCGGCCGGCCCGGCAGGCTTCGACCAGCTCGAGCGACATGGCAAGATGCGCATGTGTCGGATGCGGCTGACGGCGCAGTGCATCGACGACCAGCACGTCGACCCGGTCAAACAGTGCGACCATGTCGCTATTGATCGCGCTGAAGTCCGTGGCGTAACCGATTGACTTGCCGTCTTGATCGAAGCGAAACGCCGTTGTCTGCGCAGGCCCGTGCGGCATCTGGCAATGCGAAACCCCGATGCCCGCCACCATGCGGACGCGGTCGAGATTGTCGAGATTGCAGATCGTCGGATAGCCGTGCTGCCCGGCAAAGACATAGCCGAAACGCTGCCGCAACCGGCGCACCGTCTCGTCGGCCGCATAGCCCGGAATCGGCGCGCCGCGCCCCATGCGCAGCGGCCGCAGGTCATCGATGCCGTGCGTGTGGTCGGCATGATCGTGGGTCCAGACGACGCCATCGATCCGCCCGATGCCGGTTGAAAGCAGCTGATGCCTGAGATCGGTCGGCGTATCGACCAGGATCCGCCCGCCATCCGCGCCTTCGACCATGATGGCGACGCGCGTGCGCCGGTTGCGCGGCTCTTCGGGATCGCAATCGCCCCAATCATTGCCGATGCGCGGCACGCCAGTCGACGTGCCCGAACCGAGGACGATCAGTTTCATGCGCGCGCCTTGGTGAACAGGCGGAAGAAATTCTCGCCGGTCTGTTCCGCAATTGCCTCGGGCGTCGTTCCGCGCAAGTTGGCAACGAACGCGCAGGTATCCGAAACGAACGCCGGCTCGCAGACCTTGCCCCGATGCGGCACTGGCGCAAGGAACGGCGCATCGGTTTCCACCAGCAGCCTGTCGTCAGGCACTTCGGCAGCAAAGGCCTGCAAGTCCTTGGCATTTCTAAAGGTTACGATGCCAGAGATCGAGATCGTCAGCCCCAGTTCGAGCACCGCGCGGCCAAACTCCGCGCTCGCGGTGAAGCAGTGGATCAGCGCGGGGAATGCGCCCTTGGCCATTTCCTCGGTCAGGATCCGCAACGTGTCATCTTCGGCATCGCGGGTGTGGATCACGATGGGCAGCCCCGTCTCGCGCGCCACGCCGATATGCACGCGAAACAGGTCCTGCTGCACCTGCCGGTCCGAATGGTCGTAGTAGTAGTCGAGGCCAGTCTCGCCGATGGCGATCACCTTGGGGTCGGCAGAGGCCTCCCGCAGTGCCTCGGCGCCGAGATCGGCATGGGCATCGGCCTCGTGCGGGTGGATACCGATGCTGGCCCACACATCCACCTCGCGGTGCGCGGTGGCGACGACGGCATCCCATTCGCTCTGCCGGGTCGAGATGTTGAGGAAGCCCCGCACCCCGCGCCCGCGCGCACGCGCCAGCACATCGGCCTGCGTCTCGATCAGGCCCTTGTAGTTGAGATGGCAGTGCGAATCGATCAGCATCAGCTGGCGTCTTCCTCGGGCAGTTCGAGCCGCGGAAATGCCGGAGCTGGCGCGGCGAGCCGCTCACCGCTGGCGACGCGCGTGAGGAACCAGTCGGCCTTGGCAAGCGCGGTGATCCCGCGTTCGTCTCCCGGAATACCCAGCTGATCCAGCACCTTGTCCGCCGCATTTGGTACAACGGGGCGGATCGCGATGGTGAGATCGCGGATCGCCATGAACAGCGTCATGAGCACGGCGCGCATGCGCTCGGGATCGCTCTTGCGCAGCGCCCAGGGTGCCTGCTCGTCGACATATTGATTGCAGGCGAACACGGCGCGCATCCACGCGTCGATCCCGGCGGAGAAATTGAGCGCTGCGAACTCGCGCGGCAATTCGTCGTGGCAAGCCTCGAACACGGTTGCCAGCAGTTTGTCGTCTGCCTCGACACTGGCAAACTTCACCAGTTCGCCGTCCATGTTCTTGAAAATCATGGAAAGCGTGCGCTGGACGAGATTGCCGTAGCTGTTCGCCAGTTCCGCATTGCAGCGCGTGACGATGGCCTCGGGCGAATAGGAGCCATCCTGACCAAACACGACGTCGCGCATCAGGAAGTAGCGCAGGGTATCGACGCCGAAGCGCTCGGCCAGCGCCAGCGGATCGGTGACGTTGCCCAGCGACTTCGATTCCTTCTGCCCGCGGTTCAGCAGGAAGCCGTGGCCGAACACCTGCTTGGGCACCGGCAGGTCCGCGCTCATCAGGAAAGCGGGCCAGTAGATCGTGTGGAAACGCACGATATCCTTGCCGATAAGGTGCAGATCGGCCGGCCAATACTTCGCGTAATCGCCTGATTCGTCGGGGAAACCGAGGCCAGTGATATAGTTCGTGAGCGCATCGACCCACACGTACATGACGTGGTTGTCGCTGCCCGGAACCTTGACGCCCCAATCGAAGCTGGTGCGCGAGACCGAAAGATCGCGCAGGCCCTGGCTGACGAACGCAATCATCTCGTTGCGCCGGCTTTCCGGGCGGATGAAGTCGGCATTGTCGCGGAACAGCGCAAGCAGCGGTTCCTGATACTTCGAGAGGCGGAAGAACCAGCTTTCCTCGACGGTCCACTCGACCGGGGTGCCCTGCGGCGAGAGCTTCTCGCCCCCTTCCCCGTCGATCAGTTCGCTGGCGTCGTAGTAGGCCTCGTCGCGCACCGAGTACCAGCCTTCGTAGCGGTCGAGGTAGAGATCGCCGTTCGCTTCCATCCGCCGCCAAAGTTCCTGCGTTGCGGCATGGTGGCGCGGCTCGGTGGTGCGGATGAAAACATCGTAATCGACATTCAAGGCATCGGCCATTGCAATGAAATGACTGGTCATTTCATCGGCGAGCTCGGCCGGCGTGATCCCCATGTCACGCGCCTTCTGCGCCATCTTCAGGCCGTGCTCGTCCGTCCCGGTCTGAAAACGCACGTCCCGTCCCATCGCTTTCTGGAAGCGGGCGATGACGTCTGCGGCAATCGCTTCATAGGCATGGCCGATATGCGGCTTGCCGTTGGGGTAGCTGATCGCGGTCGTGATGTAATAGGGCTCGCCCATGGGCTGCGACTGTCCTTGGCTGGAACTTGGGGCTTGGAAGGCCGATCAGGCCGCGTTCTCCCTAGTGCGCGCCACCGATGCCAGCAAGCCGCCGATTTCCAGAAGCAGCAATGCCGGTTCGAAGTTGTAGGTCGGCGCCTGCGCGGCAAGGTTCGCCAGCGCGGCATGGGCCTCGACGATCCGCAGCCGCGCCGCGTCGTCGCTCTGCGCCATCGCCGCGACCAGCACGCGCCGCGCCGCCTCGATTGCCGCGAGCAGGCGCTCCCGGTCAGGTCGTTGGCCGAGTGCGGCTGAAAGCTCTGCCCGCAGCGCAAGATCGGGATCGCCTTCGGCCACGAGGCGCGACATGACCTGCCATGCACCGCCGAGGTCCATTTCGGCAAAGGCGAGCGCCGCGCCCGGTGCGCCGCTGCCCGCCGCGATAGCCGCTTCGCGCCCGCCGCCGCTCAGATCAGGTGCCGCTTCGGCAAGCGCGCGCGCCATGTCGTCTGGCCCGAGCGGATGGAAGCGCAGCACAGTGCAGCGCGAGCGCACGGTAGGAAGCAGCCGCCCGATCTGGTGCGTCACCAGCAGGAAGAACGTGCCGACCGGAGGCTCCTCGAGGCTCTTGAGCAACGCATTGACCGCGCCCTTCTCGAGATCGTCCGCCGCATCGATGATCACCGCGCGCCGCGCACCCAGCGTGGGCCGGGTGACGAGGCGCCGCTGCACGCCGCGGATCTGGTCGACGCTGATGTTGCGCTTGCGGGTATAGGCCTTGCCCTCGTCGCGCTTCTTGGTCTCGTCGTCGTTGCTCGGGAGCGGCTCGAGCACATGGATGTCCGGGTGAACCTCGGGCGGAGGCTGCGGCACGCCGGGTTCGGCGACGAGTTCCGCCGCTGCCGCACGCGCGAAGCTGGCCTTGCCAAGCCCTTCGCGCCCCGCAAGGATCCAGCCGTGGTGCATGCGCTGCCCGGCCCGCGCCGCGCGCCAGATGCTCCACGGCTCGTCATGGCCGATCAGGCGCACAGGCTGTCCACCGCTGCCAGCACGCGGGCATGAACCTCGTTAGGCGCGCCGTCTGCTGCGACGACAGCAAAGCGCTCCGGTTCCGCTTCGGCGTAGCGGCGGAAGGCGGCGGCGACGCGCGCGTGATAGTCCGCCGTGCGCCCGCCGATCCGATCGAGCGCGCCGGCATCGCGTTTCAGGGCGCGTTCTGCCGCTTCGGCCGGATCGAGCGTGAGCAGCACGGTGCAATCGGGCAGCAGCCCCGCGCTGCCGATGCGATGCAGGGTGAGAATGTCGACGTCCTCCAGACCGCTGCCGCCGCCCTGATAGGCGCGGCTGCTGTCGAGATAGCGGTCGCACACGACCCATGCCCCGCGCGCCATTGCCGGGCGGATCAGGGTCTCGACATGGTCGGCTCGCGCGGCGGCAAACAGCAGCGCTTCGGCCCGCGCGCCCCAACCTAGACCATCCTTGGCCGGCCCGTTCCTGTCCAGCAGCAGCGCGCGGATCGCTTCTGCACCCGGGGTGCCGCCCGGCTCGCGAGTGGTGACGACTTCGAGCCCCCTTCCCCGCAGCGCCTCGGCCAGAAGGCGGCTCTGCGTCGATTTGCCGACCCCTTCCCCGCCCTCGAAGACGACGAACCTGCCGGTCATCTCGGCCGTCATTGCCCCAGCATCGCAAGCAGGCCATTGCGCAGCCGCGCCAGCGTGCCGGCCTGAGGCACCGCCTCTGCTGCCACCAGCGGGAGCCGGGTTTCGCTCTCACCCGGTACGCGCACGACGAGGCTGGCAACTTCATCGCCCTTGGCGATCGGCGCGCGCAGCGGTCCCTTGTAGCGCAGGCTGAGCGAATAGTTGGCGTGACCGCCGCGCGGCAGCGTGAGCGCCAGCGGATGCGGCGCCACGAGATCGACGCTGCGCGCCTCCCCGCCCTGGACCTTGGCGCTGCCGATCCTGGCCCCTTGCGCGAACAGTTGATGCGCCTCGAACGCGGCGAAGCCCCATTCGATGAACGCGCGCGATTCCTTGGTGCGGTCGACCGGGCGGTCATACCCGCCGACGACCATCATCAGCCGCCGTCCGCCCCGGATTGCCGAGCCGACAAGGCCGTAGCCCGCTTCGTTGGTGAAGCCGGTCTTCACCCCGTCCGCGCCTTCGACGTGGCCGTAGAGCGGGTTGTGGTTGGGCTGTTCGATGCCGCGGAAGGACAGGCGCTCGTGCCCATAGAACCGGGCGTAGAGATCGGGGTGGCGCGTGATCAGCGCCGTGCTGAGGATGGCAAGATCGGCGGCCGAGACATAGGTCTGCCCCTCGTCCATCCAGCCATTGGGCGTGTTGTAGTGGGTATCCTTCATGCCGAGCTTCTTTGCCTCGGCATTCATCAGCTCGGTGAACGCGCCGACACTGCCGGCAACGCCTTCCGCCAGCACGATGCAGCCATCATTGGCCGAAACCGTGACGATGCCTTCGAGGAGTTCGGCCACCGAGGTATCGCTGCCATCGGCAAGGAACATCGTGCTGCCAACGCGGTGCCACTTCCTGAACGCCTCGTGGTTCATCGTGAAGCGCTGGTCGAGCTTGAGCTTGCCCGCCTTGATCAGTTCGAAGGCGACATAGCTCGTCATGATCTTGGTGAGCGAGGCGGGCACGAAGCGCCGGTGCGACTGGCGTTCGAACAGCACGCGCCCGCCATTGACGTCGATCAGCAGCGCGATCGGCGCCGTCACTTGCGGCATGGGAAGCGCGGCGGCCGGGGCGGCTTCGGGCACGGGGGCTGCTGCGCGCACGGGCAAGGCTGCCAGCGCGGCGATCAGCACAGTGGTCAGGGTCCTCGATTGCAAGCGCAGGTCCTCAGCTTATCCGGGGACCGCGTCAGGGCGACGATCAGTCGCGCACGATCCGGGCAGTGGCATAGCCCGCAGCGCGGGCCTTCGCCAGTCCGCGATCTGCCTCATCCCCGGTGGAAAACGGCCCGCTGCGCACGCGCCAGAGCGATCCCGCCTGTACCACCGATCCGCCTGCCTTGTGCGCTGCCGCCTCGGCATTGGCGCGCTGCGAGAACGCGCCGATCTGCACGTAGAACCTGCCAGCCGCGACGGCCGGACGCTTGGGCGGCTGAGACGGCGTGACGGGCTTGGGAGCGACTGCGACTTGCGGTTTGGGAGCTGGCTTGGGCTTCGGCTCTTCCGCCGCAGGCGCAGGCTTGGCGAGGGGCTTTGCGAGGGGCCTGGTAGCGGGCGCCGCCGCTTCGGCGGGATGGATCGTTACCGGCAGGTCGCCAACCGGCGGCTCCAGACCAAGTTTGCGGCGGAGCGCCGCGAGCAGCCCCGGCGGCGTATCCATGCGCTTCGGCGCGATCTGTCCGGTGCGCAGCAGCGCGCGCTCGGGCTCGGGCGGATTGACGCGGCGCACCCGAACCGGCGCGGAAGCATCGCCGGGCAGGCCGAGCTGGTCCCATGCCATCGGTGAAAGCGCGACAAGGCCGTTGCCGCTCATCGGCCCGCGCCGGTCAATCCGCACGAGAATCGTCCGGCCGCTCGATAGTGACGTCACTTCGACATAGCTCGGCACCGGCAGCGTGCGGTGGGCACCGCTGATCCGCGCTGCCGCGCCGTCTTCCGGGGCCATCGGCACGGCATTGCCCACCGCATCGTAGTTGAGCGTATCGGCGGGGGTATAGGTCACGCCATCGACCACGAACGGATCGCCGAGGGTTACCGGATAGTCGCCCGCTGGACCCGACACGTCCGGCACCAGTGCCTTGCGGCCGCGAGCCGTGGCCGGCTGCGCAAGACCTGCGCCGAGCGCCAGCACGATAGCGAGCGCCAGCGCGCCGCTGTTCCTGTTAAGGGGCAATTTCATCAGCCAGAAGTCCCACCGAGAGGGCGTAGAGATTCGAGCAGTTGTAATCGAGGATAACTCGATAATTTCCGGTTAGCAGGTAGGCGGTCTGGCCGGCGCCATCAGGTTCGAGCAGGCTGGCCATCGTATCATCGGCCAGCGTCGGCGCGCGCGGCACCACGCCCAGGGCCTTCCATTCGCGCACCGTCTTCCACTTCGAATGGCGCGCAAAGACCTGCGGGCAGCGCGGACTGGAAAGCGCGGTTCCCAGCGCTGCGCGGTCCAGCGGCAAGGTCACGTCTGCGGCGACGCCCCAGGGTTCGCCCGGACGCCAGCCGGCATCGCGGAAGTAGTTGGCGATCGAGGCCAGCGTATCCTGCTTGCTCGACCAGATATCGGCAAACCCGTCACCATCGCCGTCCTGCGCCACGCGCAGGTAGACGCTGGGCAGGAACTGCGGATTGCCGAAAGCGCCCGCCCAGCTGCCAACCAGCTTGGCGCGGGGCACGCCGCGATCAACCATCTTGAGCACGGCAATGAACTCGTCGGCAAACAGCTCCCGCCGCCGCCCTTCATAGGCGAGCGTCGCCAGCGAGCGGGCAAGATCGAAATCGCCGGTGTAGGAGCCGTAATTCGTTTCATGCCCCCAGATCGCCAGCACGATCTTGGGCGGCACACCGTAGCGCTGCTCGATCCCCGCGAGGTAGTCGGCCGAGGCAAGGTATTGCCGCTTGCCCCCGGCGATCCGGGCGGCATCGACATGGGTGCGGCGATAGCCCGCAAAGGCCGGGATCGACGATGAAGTGCCCGGCTGCGCGCGGTCCAGCGCGATCACGCGGGGGTTTTCGGTCAGCCCGGTGATGACCGAGGCGATGGTCTGCTCGCGCACACCTTCCGCGCGCGCCTTGGCGGCGAGGTACTGGAGATAGCCCTGAAAACCGGCCGCCGCCTCATCACCCTGCGCGCCCGCCGGCCCTGCCAGCAGCGAGAGCGCCAGCGCGGCGAGCCCGGTCCTGATAAGGCCAATGGTCTGGGGCACACGAATTCGGATCGGCAACTGCATCGTGAGCCGACAGTCGCACAGCGCAGCCAAGCTGGGAATCCCTCAATCGATGAATCGCGTGGGAAGCGCTGTGCATGACGGACGCAAAACCCCTTTGCGCGGACAACCAGGCCCGCTATCGGCTCTTCAGCGCAGCGACGCTGCGGACAGGTGGCCGAGTGGTTTAAGGCAGCGGTCTTGAAAACCGCCGTGGGTGGAAGCTCACCGTGGGTTCGAATCCCACCCTGTCCGCCAATTTCGCCCAGCGATCACGCCGACGGCAGCCGTCCGGCTCAACCATTTTACGCCAAGGCGGTGGCTGCCGCATGGGCGCTCGCCCAGGCCCACTGGAAGTTGTACCCGCCGAGCCAGCCCGTCACGTCCACCGCCTCGCCGATGGCATAAAGCCCGGGCACCGCTTTGGCCTCCATGGTGCGCGAGGAAAGGCATGCCGTGCTGATCCCGCCTGCGGTGACTTCCGCCTTGGCGAAGCCCTCGCTACCGCTTGGGGTGAATGCCCATCGCCGCAGCTTCGCTTCCGCCGCGCGCAGAGCCTTGTCCTGCGTCTGGCCAAGCTCACCCGCCACGCCGACACTCTCGGCGAGCCGCCCCGCCAGCCGCTCCGGGAGCGCGGCGCCCAGCACCCGGGCTATTCCCGCGCGGGGCCGTTCACGCTTTGCGGCGAGCAGCCAGTCGTGCGGCGCATCGGGCAGGAAATCGATCGAGACGCTTTCCCCCGACCGCCAGTACGACGAGATCTGCAGGATCGCCGGCCCCGAAAGCCCGCGATGGGTAAACAGCGCCGCCTCGCGGAACGCAGCCTTGCCGGCGCGCGCGACGACTTCAGCAGAGACGCCGGAGAGTTCGCGGAACAGCACATCATCGCCGGAGAGCGTCAGCGGCACCAGCGCCGGGCGCGGCTGCACCACCTTGAGGCCGAACTTGCGCGCCAGATCATAGGCGAAGCCGGTCGCGCCCATCTTGGGGATCGAGGGGCCGCCCGTCGCAATGACCAGTGCGGGTGCGACAACCGTCTCGCCGCCGAAAGCGACGTGAAACAGCCCGCCGTGATGCTCCACAGCGCCGACTGGCTCGCCGCAGCGCAGGTCTACGCGGCCAGCGCGGCATTCCTCGAGCAGCATCGCCACGATCTGCTTGGCCGAGCCATCGCAGAACAGCTGCCCCAGCGTCTTTTCGTGCCAGGCTATGCCATAGCGCTCGACCAGTGCGAGGAAATCGGCAGGCGTGTAACGGCTCAGCGCGGAGCGCGCGAAATGTGGATTTTCAGAGAGATAGCGGTCCGGCGCGGTCTGGAGATTGGTGAAATTGCACCGCCCTCCCCCCGAAATCAGGATCTTCTTGCCGGGCGCATCGGCATGATCGAGCAGCACCACGCGCTTGCCGCGCTGCCCGGCCAGCCCAGCGCAGAACAGCCCCGCCGCACCGGCGCCCAGCACGATGACGTCATGCGTGGGGACGTCATGCGTGGGCGCCATGGCTGCCGGATCAGATATGGATCGCGCGCCCGTAAGCCGCGAGTACGCTCTCGTGCATCATTTCCGAAAGCGTCGGGTGCGCGAACACGGTGTGCATCAGCTCGGCCTCGGTGGTTTCGAGCGTCTTGCCCACGACATAGCCCTGGATCAGCTCGGTCACTTCCGCGCCGATCATGTGCGCGCCGAGCAGCTCGCCGGTCTGCGCATCGAACACCGTCTTGATGAAGCCCTCGGCCTCGCCCAGCGCGATGGCCTTGCCGTTGCCGATGAACGGGAACGTGCCGACCTTGACCTCGTGGCCCGCTTCCTTGGCCTTCGCCTCGGTCAGGCCCACGCTTGCGACCTGCGGGTGGCAGTAGGTGCAGCCCGGAATGTTGAGCCGGTCCATCGGGTGCGGGTGGACTTCGGTGTTGCCCAGCGCCTGCGCGATGGCTTCCGCCGCAATCACGCCCTCATGGCTCGCCTTGTGCGCCAGCCACGGACCAGGCGTCACGTCGCCGATGGCCCAGACGCCCGGGACATTGGTGCGGCCATAGCCGTCGATGGCGATGATGCCGCGCTCGGTGGCAACGCCCAGCGCCTCGAGGCCGATGTTCTCGGTGTTGGGCACGATGCCAACCGCGACGATCACATGGCTGAAATCGTGTTCGGCAGCAGCGCCGTCCTTGCTCTTGATCTTGGCCTTCACGCCCGACGCGCTCGTGGTGATGCTCTCCACGCCCGCGCCGGTGAGGATCTTGATTCCCTGCTTGGTCAGCGACTTCTCGAGGAAGGCGGAAACATCCGCATCTTCCACCGGCACGATGCGGTCCATCATCTCGACGACCGTGACGTCGGCGCCCATGTCGTTGTAGAAGCTTGCAAATTCGATGCCGATCGCGCCCGAACCGATCACCAGCAGCTTAGTCGGCATGGCAGGCGGCACCATCGCATGACGGTAGGTCCAGATGCGATCCCCGTCCGCCTTGGCAAACGGCAGATCACGCGCGCGTGCGCCAGTCGCGACGATCACGTGCTTGGCGGACAGCGTCTCTGTGCCCTTCTCGCCGGTCACTTCGATCTGGCCGCCGCCCTTGAGCACGCCATTGCCCATGTGCACGGTGATCTTGTTCTTGCGCATCAGGTGCGTCACGCCCTGGTTGAGCTGCTTGGCCACCCCGCGCGAGCGCTTCACCACCGCATCGATATCCGCGCGGATATTGTCCGCCGCCAGACCATACGAAGCGGCATGCTTCATCTGGTTGAACACTTCGGCCGAGCGAAGCAGCGCCTTGGTCGGGATGCAGCCCCAGTTGAGGCAGATGCCGCCCAGCAGCTCACGTTCGACGATGCCGACCTTGAGCCCGAGCTGCGCCGCGCGGATCGCCGCGACATAGCCGCCGGGGCCCGAGCCGAGAACGATGAGGTCGTATTGATTAGCCACGAAATTGCTCCTTCAGGTCGGCATCTGCTTTACCCTGCCCGCAGGCAGGCGCCGCTCTCATTATGATCAGGCCCGGATTCAGGCGACGAGTGCGAGGGGGGCTTCCACCAGCGTCTTGAATGCCTGCATCAGCTGCGCGCCCTCCGCCCCGTCGATGGCGCGGTGGTCGAAGCTGCCGGTGGCGGACATCACGGTGGCAATGCCGAGCGCATCGTCGATCACGTAAGGGCGCTTCTCGCCCGCGCCGACCGCCATGATCATGCCCTGCGGCGGATTGATCACCGCCTCGAACTGCTTGATCCCGAACATGCCGAGGTTGGACAGGCTGGCGGTGCCGCCCTGATACTCGTGCGGCGCCAGCTTGCCAGCCTTCGCCCGCGCGGCAAGGTCCGCCATGTCCTTCTGGATCGCCGAGACCGACTTGACGTCTGCCCCCGTCACGATGGGCGTGATGAGGCCGCCCGGGATCGAGACCGCGACCGCGATGTCGGCGCGCGAGTAGCGGATCAGGTTGTCGCCCGCGAAGCTGACATTGGCATCGGGCGCCAGCATCAGCGCCTTGCCGAGCGCCTTGATCAGCAGGTCGTTGACCGAGAGCTTCACGCCCTCGCCCGCCAGCGCCGAATTGAGCTCGGCGCGCAGCTTGAGCAGCTTGTCGAGACTGATGTCGACGGTGAGGTAGTAGTGCGGCACCGTCGCCTTGGCCTCGGTCAGGCGGCGCGCGATGGTCTTGCGCATCGTCGAGAGCTTGACCGCCTCGTGCGGAATGTCGGTGCTGAACGGCGCTGCTGCTGCGACCGGTGCCGGGGGAGCGACCGGAGCCGCGGCCGGTGCAGGCGCGGCAGCAGCAACCGGCGCAGCGGCGGGGGCGGTGACATCGAGGTCAGCCTTGATGATCCGGCCATGCGGGCCGCTGCCCTTCACTTGCGTGAGATCGATGCCCTTCTCGCCCGCGATGCGCTTGGCCAGCGGGCTCGCCACGACGCGGTCGCCGGCAGGTGCTGCGGCAACGGGAGCCGGAGCAGCAACGGGCGCTGGTGCCGGCGCGGGCGCTGCGGCAACCGGTGCCGGAGCGGGCGCCGCAACAGGCGCAGCCGCCGGAGCCGCATCGCCTTCGTCCTCGCCCGCGATGGTCGCGATCACGGTGCCGACCTTCACGCCCTCGGTACCTTCGGCGACTTCGATGGCAACCACGGTGCCTTCATCGACAGCCTCGAACTCCATCGTCGCCTTGTCGGTCTCGATCTCGGCCATGATATCGCCGGACGAAACCTTGTCACCAACCTTGACCAGCCACTTGGCCAGCGTGCCTTCTTCCATGGTGGGCGAAAGCGCGGGCATCTTGATCTGGATAGGCATGGGCAGCTCATTTCCCTATTTGGTTACATGGGCGCGAATAAAGAACGTCATTCCGGTTCAGGAAGCCGAAACTTGGCCTGCCCGGTACGGTTTCCCTTCGCACATGGCGCGCCATTTCGCCAGCCGCAGGAGGCGGGTCAAGCCTCTTGGCGCTTGCCCCGCATACGAATTAGGCCAATAGGCATAACCCTGCCGTATGACCGGCAGTGCGATCAGGGTGGGCAAAGACCATTATCGCAAGGGGGCAGGCATGGGTGGGGCAGACATGTTCGGCAGCGCAAGCGAGGCAGACGGCACGCCCGGCGCAGAAGCGCGCGCGCGCCAACGCGTCTATCTCGTCATCATGGACGATACCGAGGAAGCGGCCCGCGCGCTGCGCTTTGCTGCGCGCCGTGCGGTGCGCACCGGCGGCGCGGTCCATATCCTCGCGCTCGTCCCTCGGCAGGAATTCGTCGTGTTCGGCAGCATCCAGGCAACAATCGAGGCCGAGGCCCGCGAACGCGCCGAAGACCTCGCCCGCGCTGCGGCCGGAAGCCTTGCCGATGAATCAGGCCTGCGCCCGGCCGTCGCGGTGCGGACGGGCAGCGGCCCGCAAGTGGTGCGCGAATACCTTGCCGAGCATCCCGAAGTCTCAGCCCTCGTCCTGGGCGCGGCGGCGGAAGGCAATCCCGGCCCGCTCGTCACCCACTTCACCTCGCACCTCGGCCAATTGCCCTGCGTGCTGATGATCGTGCCGGGCGGTATCGACGAGCGCGGGATCGATTCGTTCAGCTGAGGCGGATCACCGCTTGCGCCCCTGATGCCGGATATTGCGCGGACGACCGCGCGGCCCCTGCACATAGCCGCCAGTCTTCTTCGGCCCGCGATCAAACGGACGCCCGCCGCGCGGCTCGATCCGCCCTGCGCCCTCCGGCAGATCGACAGGCTCGAACTTCAACGCGCCCGTCAGCGGATTGGCCTCGGCCAGACGCAGCTTGAGGATCATACCCATCGCGAACTCTTCGCCGGTCTCCTCGCCAACCAATACCTGCCGCTTCTCGTCATGGGCAAAGCGCTCGGCACCCAGCGTCGAGATCGGCACGAGGCCATCGCCGCCAAGGCCGATGATCGTGGCGAACAGGCCGAATTTCTGCACCCCGGTCACGCGGGTGTCGAACACCTCGCCGACCCGGCCCGCCAGCCAGGCCGCGACATAGCGGTCGATCGTCTCGCGCTCCGCTTCCATCGCGCGCCGCTCGGCCTTGGAGATGGCATCGCTGATCCGTGCGAGGTCGCTGCGGTCGCGGTCCGACAAGCCCGAGGTCGCCGGAATGTCCCGCGCTTCGGGGCGCGGCTGTTCCAGGTGCCACGAATCCACCAGCGCGCGGTGGACCAGCAGATCCGAATAGCGCCGGATCGGCGAGGTGAAATGCGCATAGCTCCCTAGCGCGAGCCCGAAGTGCCCGGCATTGCGCGGGCCGTAATAGGCCTGCGTCTGGCTGCGCAGCACCGCTTCCATCACCAACGCCTTCTCGGCCTCGTCCGCCACATCCTTGAGCATGCGGTTGAACAGCCCCGGCGTGATCACTTGCCCCAGCGCCAGCTTGCGCCCGAAGGTGGCGAGATAGTCCTTGAGCGCAACCAGCTTCTCGCGGCTCGGCGGTTCATGGATGCGGTAGACGACGGGCGCGACCTTGGCTTCCAGCGCCTTGGCCGCCGCGACATTCGCCGCGATCATGAAGTCCTCGACCACGCGGTGCGCATCGAGGCGTTCGCGGATGGCGATCTCGGCAATCTTGCCCTTCTCGTCCAGCACGACGCGCCGCTCGGGAAGCTCCAGCTCCAGCGGATCGCGATTGGTCCGTGCTTTCTCGAGCAGCCGCCATGCCGCCCACAGGTTCTGGAGGTGCGCCGCAGCTTCCCGCGCATCGATCCGCCGCTGCGCCTCTTCATAGGCGATTACTTCGGCGATCCGCACCAGCGCCCGGGTAAACCGCCAACCCGTCACGCGGCCCTCGGCGTCGATCGTCAGATGGCAGGCCATCGCCGCCCGGTCAGCGCCCACTTTCAGCGAGCAGACGTCCGAGCTCAGCACATGCGGCAGCATCGGCACGACGCGGTCCGGGAAGTAGACCGAATTGCCGCGCTTGCGCGCCTCGCGGTCAACCGCACCGCCCGGCCGCACATAAAAACTGACGTCCGCAATCGCGACGACGGCACGGAAACCGCCCTCGCCATCCGGCTCAGCCCAGATCGCATCGTCGTGATCGCGCGCGTCGGTCGGATCGATGGCGACGATCGGCAGGTGGCGCAGGTCCTCGCGCGCATCTTCCGAGAGCGGCATCTTTGCCGCCAATGCGGCCTCGTCCTGCGCTTCCTGCGGAAACACGAAGGGAATGCCGTGCTTGTGGATAGCGATCAGACTGAACGCGCGCGGTGCCAGCGGATCGCCAAGCGCTTCGGTGACTTTCAGGCCTGCTCGCGGTGATTTGCTGACCGGTTCGCCCAGCACCAACTGGCCTTCTGCCGCCCCGCCCAGATCTGCGATAGCCACGGCGTTGCGCACACGTTTGTCCACAGGCGCGAGCCACGGCTTGCCTGCCCCGTCGAACTCGACGACGCCGAGCACCTGCTCGGTCCGCGTCGGCAGTTTCTTCATGACATGGGCGATCAGGCCCCGGCCCGCTTCCTCGGTGCGTGCCAGCACCCGGTCACCCACCTTGAGTGCGGCCTGAGCGCGTCCTTTGCCCCTCGGTTCGATGATGCGAATGCGCGGCGGCGGCGCGCCGTCATCGGGCTGCCAGCTGTCGGGGATCGCGAGGGGCTGCCCATCCTCGATCTCCAGCACGCGCAGCACCGTCACGCGCGGTACGCCGCCGAGCCGGTGGAACGCGCTGCGATTGCCGTCGATCAGGCCTTCCTCGGCCATATCCTTGAGCAGAGCCTTGAGCGCGATCTTCTCGGTGCCCTTCAGTCCGAACGCCTTGGAGATCTCGCGCTTGCCCGCTGGCTCCTCGCTCTGCGTGATGAAATCGAGCACCTGCTGGCGCGTGGGAAGACCGTCCGGCCCGTTCGGTGTCTGCTTGCGAATTGCCATCACAGACCTCTGGGCGCTGCAGGCCGCAAATACAAGATCAGGGCTTGGCCGCCGTCTCCGGCAGATAGGCCCCGCCGGGCACCGCTGAAGCGATCGGGCTCTCCGATCCATCCGCCGCGACTGTGCTGACGCCGAAGAACCAGTCATCCCCGCGCACGCTGTCGAGCCTGACATGCGTTCCGGCGGTCTCGGCGACGGGTTTCGCGTCCCAGCCCGCCGCGTCGGTCCGCCGCTGCCACACACGATAGCGCGCCGCCCCCGGAACGGCGCTCCAGTCGACATCGGTATAGGTCTGCACCGCCGCCGTGACCTTGGCCGCAGGCGGCATCGGCGCCGCCGCCAGCTTCGCGAGTGCCCGCACGTTGATCCGGGTCACCTTGGCGAGATAGGCAAAGTCCATCGCCTCCATCGTATCGCCAAACGGACGACCGGCCTCGGTCCGCACATTCTGGTGCTGCCGTTCGTAGTTCTCCACCGCCACGGTAAAGCGCACCGCCGGATAGCCCATTTCCTGGAACGGCAGATGGTCACCGCCGCGCCCCATCCGGTCTGCGCGCCAGACCTGGCGCACCGAGAGCCCGTCATCCCCCAGCCCCGCCAGCCAGCGCGAGAGATTGCGCGAGGGGCTGTCGTTCTCGCCCCCGATGGCGCGCTGCGCGGCCCGCGTCCGATCGCTCGCATCGTCGCGCGGCCCTTCGGAGAACACCCGCACGTGCGTATCGTCGGTCAGCCCGTCCGACCCGCGCGAATTGCCGACGATGTCGTTGTTGAGCACGGCCTTGACCGTCCAGCCTTGCGCCTTGGCGTAGTCCGCCAGCAGCTTGCCGCCATAGAGCCCCTGCTCCTCGCCCGAGAGCACGGCGTAGACAATGGTCCCGGCAAACTTCCTGCACGCCAGCGCCCGCGCCGCTTCCAGCACAAGCGCCGTGCCGGAGCCATCGTCGTTTGCGCCCGGCGCCTCGCCCTTGGCGTCCATCGCGTCGGAATTGCGGCTGTCGATGTGGCCCTGCACGATTACGACCTCATTCGGCCGCTCAGTCCCGCGCTGGATCGCGACAACATCCACGAGCCGCACCGGCGTCGGCACGCGCTCGCCCTGCACCATGGTTTCGGGGAGCACGATCTCGAGGCACCCGCCGCACGCCGCACTGGTCTTGCGGAACTCGGCCTCCGCCCATTTGCGCGCCGCGCCGATCCCGCGCTTGGGATCATCCTGCGAGGACAGCGTATGGCGCGTCCCGAAGGCGACAAGCCGCGCAACATCGGCTTCGAGCCGGCTTTGCGAGACGGCTTCGTCCGGCGCCGCAAATGCAGCAGCAGGCACAGCGAGGAGAGCGAACGGAAGGAGCTTTTTCATGCCACAATCCATACCCCACCCTCCGTTCGTGTCGAGCGAAGTCGAGACACCGGGCGCCGCGCCTGCCCCAAAGGTCAGTAGGCGCGCGCCACCAGAATGCGCTCGACCGCCGGCTCACCCGTGAACGGACACAGCCCTTCCGCCGGTGCTGCATCCATCGGCGTGTTGCGGATAGTGAGCTTGAGCGCCTTCAGCTGCTCCACCACCTTGTCGAGCGCCGCACCGGTCGGCCGTGACCAGGGCAATTCCACCCAGCCCGGGAAGGCCTTGTCCTCTGCGAAATAGGCCGCAAGGCCGGCGAGATCGGTGACCCCGCGCTCGATCTGCGCATCGCGGCGAACGCGCGCTTCCTGATAGAGCGCGGTCTGGATCGCTTCGAGTTCGCCCGCAGCCGCAGCAACGAAGTCGTCCTGCGCCATGCCGACGAAGTTCGCCTTGCCATCCTCGCGCCACAGCCGGTCGCGGCGCAGCACTGAAACTTGCCCGCCTTCAGCATCGCGTCCGCCGATCTCGAGGATCAGCGGGACGCCCTTCTTCACCCAGCCCCAGCGCTTCGCCGTCGCCTTGCCCGGACGCTTGTCGAGCAGCACGCGGACCTTTTCGTCGAAAACAGAGAGCGCCGCCAGCTTGGCCCGCAGTTGCGCGCAGTATTCGAGCAGCGCAGCATCGCCGTCGTTGTCACGCAGCATGGGCAGGATCACGATCTGCTGCGGCGCAATGCGCGGCGGCGTGCGCAGGCCGTCATCATCGCCGTGAGTCATGATCACGCCGCCGATCATGCGCGTCGAAACGCCCCAGCTCGTCGTGTGGCACAGCGTCTGCTGGCCTTCCTTGTCCTGATAGCGGATGCCCGCTGCTTCGGAGAACGTCGTGCCGAGGTAGTGGCTCGTGCCCGCCTGAAGCGCCTTGCCGTCCTGCATCATCGCCTCGATCGAGAAAGTCTCGACCGCGCCGGGGAAGCGTTCGTTCTCGGGCTTGGGACCGGCAACCACCGGCATCGCCAGCACGTCTTCGGCAAAGCTGCGATACATTTCGAGCGCGCGCAGCGTTTCGGTCATCGCGTCAGCCTCGTCGGCGTGCGCGGTGTGGCCTTCCTGCCAGAGAAACTCGCTCGTGCGCAGGAACATGCGCGTGCGCATTTCCCAGCGCACCACGTTGGCCCACTGGTTGGTGAGCAGCGGCAGATCGCGCCATGACTGGATCCAGCGCGCCATGGCGGCACCGATCACCGTTTCCGATGTCGGCCGCACGATCAGCGGCTCCTCAAGTTTCGCATCGGGATCGGGCACCAGCCCGCCCTTGCCATCCCCGATCAGCCGGTGATGCGTGACGACCGCCATTTCCTTGGCAAAGCCTTCGACATGCTCGGCTTCACGCGTGAAATAGGAAAGCGGAATGAACAGCGGGAAGTAGCAGTTCTCGACGCCCGCTTCCTTGATGCGTTCGTCCATCAGCTTCTGGATGCGTTCCCAGATGCCATAGCCCCAGGGCTTGATGACCATGCAGCCGCGCACGCCCGATTCCTCGGCGAGTTCGGCTTCGGCGATGACCGCCTGGTACCACTGGGCGAAATCATCCTGCCGCGTGATGGGCAGGGCGTGCTTGATCGATGCGTTCTGGCTCATGCGCGCCGGTTAGGGCGATAACGGGATTCGGGCAATCCCGCTTGCGCGCGGTTCACCTTGCGAGTTGATCGAGCTTCTTCTGCATGTCGGCCATCTGCTTGCGCAGCACGGCGAGTTCATCGTCGGCCGGAGCGGCAGCGGCAGCGGTCTTTTCCGCCTCGGCTGCCTGAACCGCGCCGGGAACGAACGCAGCCGTCGCAGCCTTGAACAATTCCATGTTGCGCTGCGCGATCTGGGCCAGCGGATTGGCGCCGATGCTGTCCTCGATCGCCTTGCGCAGCTTGACCTGGTTCTCTCGGAAGTGCTCCATCGAGGCTTCCAGATAGCCCGGAAGAAGCGCCTGCATCGAGTTGCCGTACATGGAAATCAATTGGCGCAGGAAGTTCGTCGGCAGCATCTGCTCGCCGCTCGCCTCTTCCTCCATGATGATCTGCGTGAGGATCGTGTGCGTCAGATCAGCACCGGTCTTGGCATCCAAGACCTTGAATTCAATGTTTTCCTTGACCATCTGGGCGAGGTGGTCGAGCGTGATGTAGCTTGAGGTACGCGTGTTGTAGAGCCGCCGGTTAGCGTACTTCTTGATGATGACGGTATCGCCGTCCTTGCCTGCGTTTGCCATTATTTGCGCGCCCTGTTGGGATTATGCATGTGCGTTTAGCAGATGCAGTATGTGCAGCGCAATAAACCTTACATGTACAACAGCAGTCCATTAGGCTCGGTCAAGCCTCCGGCCCAGCAGCGTTAGCAGTTCATATTGCGACAGTCCGCTTGTCGCTGAAGCTTCAGGCAGCGCGTATTCGAGGCCCACCCAATCGCCTTCGCCGCAGTTTTCTGCGGCTGAGAGGTCGATGATCGTCATGTCCATCGAAACCCGGCCCAGCACCGGCAGCCGTTTGCCCTGCCAGTGTACCTGCCCCCGCCCCGACCAGCAGCGCAGATAGCCATCCGCGTAACCCATCGAGATGATCCCGACGCGCATGGGTGCAGGTGCGGTAAAGGTCGCGTTGTAGCCTACGCAGGCGCCTGCCTCGAGCTCGCGGACCTGGATCACCGCGGCCTCGGGATAGGCGACCTGCGCGATCCGGCCTGCCAGTTCCGGTCGCGGGACACCGCCATAAAGCGCCAGACCCGGCCGCGTCAGATCGAAATGGTAGTCGGCCCCCAGCGCGATCCCGGCACTGTTGGCGAGGCTGTAGCGCCGCGCCGGCACTGCGCGGGTTACATCGCGAAAGCGCGCAAGCTGCGCCGCATTTTGCGCACAATCCTCGTCCGCACTGGCCAGATGGCTCATGCAAGTCTCGATTGCGAGCTGGCCCACCTCGGGCGCGCCGATTTCCGACAAGGGCAGGCCAAGACGGCTCATCCCGGTATCGATCATCAGGTCGCAGGGTCCGCCCCCAGCGGCCAGCCAGCGCCGCACCTGGCTGAGCGAATTGAGCACCGGACGAACGCCCAGCACGCGGGCATAGCAGGCCTCCGCATCCGTCATCGGCCCATGCAGAACGGAAACCTGCTCCGCCGGCACAAACCGCACTGCCTCGGCGGCTTCCTGCCAGTGCGCCACGAACCAGTCACGGCATCCGGCTGCGACGAGGGTCGGCACCGCCGCCGCCACGCCAAGGCCGTAGCAGCCCGCCTTGATCGCCGCCCCTGCCCGCGCCCCGCCGGACAGCGCATCGAGGGCAGTCCAGTTTGCCGCGAGCGCAGCATGGTCAAGCCGAAGCCGCAGCGCGGCGGGTGGCAGCGCTCCCGCTTCAGGCTTCATCGTGGGCAAAGTCCTTCGGTGGACCGCCCTTCAGGCCCCACGCCGAGACCACAAGCGCAACGAAGACCACCACCCAAGTGTACCACAGTCCCGCGTAGGGATCGCCCGACTTGGCCACGATCAGCGACGAGATCAGCGGCAGGAACCCGCCAAGATAGCCGGTGCCGATGTGGTAGGGGATCGACATCGAGCTGTAGCGGATGCGCGCCGGGAACATTTCTGAAAGCACGGCGGCAACTGGTCCGTAGGTCGCGCCCGTCAGCGCCATCAGCACCACCAGCCCGAACACGATGATGGCCGCGTTGCCGAAGCTCGGCTTCACCTTGGCGAAGTCATAGCCCGCCCCTGCCAGCATGGCCTGCAGTTCCTTGCCGCGCGATGCGCTCTTTTCAGCCCACGGATAGTCCGCCAGCGGTGCTGTTGCGGGGCCGATCGTCATGACCAGCACCGGAGCCTCACGCAGCGAATAGCGCACGCCCGAAGCCGAGAGATCGGCCAGCAGCTTGCCGCAATTGGTCGCCTGCTCGGCGGCAAAGGGGTTGTAGCTGCAATCAGGCCCGCTCACCACGACCGGCTCGCGCCGCGCCATTTCGGCAAGGCCGGGATTGGCCGCACTGCCGATCATCCAGAAGACCGGGAACAGGACGGCCAGCGTCACCACATAGCCCAGCACGATCGGAAGCTTGCGCCCCACCTTGTCGGAAATATGCCCGAACACCACGCTGAAAGGCATGCCGATCACGCAGGACAGACCGACGATCAGCTCGGCGGTCATGTCGTCCACCCGCATCGGTCCCTTGAGGAACGAGAGGCCGGTGAACATTGAGGTGTAGAAGATCACCGTCAGCCCCGCCGCCACGCCGAACAGCGCGATGAACAGGCGCTTGCCGTTGCCGGGGTAGGTCAGGCTCTCGATGAAGGGATTGCCGGCCACCTCGCCGCTTTCCTTCATCGCCTTGAACACCGGGCTTTCCGAAAGCTTGAGGCGCATCCACAGCGAAACCGCCAGCAGCGCGAGGCTCAGCAGGAACGGAACGCGCCAGCCCCATGCCTCCCAGATCTCCTTGCTCATCGCGCCCTTGCACGCCAGCACGACGACGAGGCTGAGCACGAAGCCGCCCACCACGCTGGACTGGATGAAGCTGGTGAAGAACCCGCGCCGCGCCGGCGCAGCATGTTCCGCCACATAGACCGCCGCGCCGCCATATTCGCCGCCCAGCGCAAGGCCCTGCAGCACGCGCAGCAGGATCACCAGCACCGGCGCGGCGTAGCCGATCTGCGATGCTGGCGGGATCAGCCCGACGCCCGCAGTCGCGATACCCATCAGGGTCACGGTGACGAGGAAGGTGTACTTGCGGCCCAGCCGGTCGCCGAGATAGCCGAACAGGACGGCGCCCAGCGGGCGGAAACCGAAGCCGACCGCGAAGACCAGCCAGAACAGCAGCATCTCGAGCGTGGCATTGCCGGTCGGGAAGAAGGCCTTGGACAGGATCGCGCCGAGCGTGCCGTAGATGAAGAAGTCGTACCATTCGAACACGGTGCCGACCGAAGAGGCCGCGACCACGAGGCGGATTTCCGCCGCAGTCGGTTCCGGTGCTCCATTCACCTCATGCATGCCCTGATTTTTCCCATCCCCGTGCCGGCAGACTTTGATCCGTCCGGCATGATCCCTCGAAGTGGCGGCTGTAGCGAAGCAAAGCGCGCCGGGAAAGTGCGCCGATACAAAGAAATCCGCGCATTTGCCTCGTCATTGTGCGGGGTGCAGTGGCGACGCAATGGAGAGCGGCCAAACGCGCTGCCCGTGCATCACGCAAGCGCAGCGAGCGCCGCATCCCACGCAAGCATGATGGCATCATGCCGCGCCGGATAGCCGAGCGCCGGCTCCACCAGCGCAATCCCCGGCCAATCGGGAACCGGTCCCGTCCCGGCCAGCCATTCGGCAAGGGCAGCGCGCGCAGCGGCGATTTCGTCTTTGCTGCGGCCCTTGGCCGCGCTGGCAAAGGCATAGGCCGCCGCCTGCCCGATCGCGCAGGCATGGGCTCGCAGCCCCACTGCGCTGATCCGCCCTTCGGCATCCGCCGCTAGCCCCAGCGACAAGGTGCTGCCGCAGCGGCGCGAGCGCGCATCGCCCTTCAACGGCAGACTGTCATCCCACGCAAATCCCGCCAGAGCCGTCGCGGCACCAAGGATCTCGGGCGTATAGAGCGTGCGTGCCGGGGCGCGCTGCGGCGTGTTCATTCGCCGTCCGCCGCCTTGCTCAGCCGCCGTTGCAATTCCCGGCGCGCCGCCTTCTTGGCCGCGTTGCGGGTCGCCGTCTCAAGTTCGCTGTCCTTGTCGTCCTCAGCATCCTTCGCAGCCTTGGCGGCTTCGGCGCGGCGCTGGTCGAGGACTGTCATCAGTTCCTCGCTCGCGGCATTGAGGAAGGGATAGGTCCGCGCTGCGGTGATCCAGGTCGGGCGTCCGTCGGCGCCCCACACGATGTCATAACCGAAGACCAGCAGCGAGAAGCCGAGGACCATGATGACAAAGCCCTTGATCGCGCCGAACCCGAAGCCGAGCACCCGGTCGATCGGGCCAAGCACCGAACTGCGGCTTGCGCTGCCGACCGAGGAGGCGATCATCTTCGCCGCGAAATAGGGCACGATGGTAAGGATGGCGAAGGCCAGAACGCCGGCGCCGGTTTCGTTCTTGAGGTAGGGCGTGAGCAGCAAGGTCAGCGGTTCGTGACCGTAGCGCACGGCGAACAGCCCGACGCACCACGCCAGCAGCGAGAGCACTTCCTCCACGAAGCCGCGGAAGAAGCCGCCGATCGCGCAGACCGCAACGATCAGGAAAACAACATAATCGAAGCCGGTCATAGCGTTTGAAATCTAGGAGCCACCCATCACCCGGTCAACCAGGTTCGGCAGCAATGTGATCGGCGCGAAGTGGATGCCCGGCACTTTCTCCTGCGTGCCGGACGGCCCATGCGCCTTGTCAAAACCCAGTTTCGCGGCCTCACGCAGCCGGATCGACGAATGCGCGACGGGCCGCACTTCGCCCGCAAGGGAAATCTCGCCGAACCAGGCCGAACTGCCTGAAAGCGGCCGGTCCGACAGCGCCGAGATCAGCGCCGCCGCCACGGCAAGGTCCGCCGCAGGATCGGTCAGCCGGTAACCTCCCGCGACATTGAGGTAGACTTCGGCAGTCGAGAAATTGAGCCCGCAGCGCGCTTCGAGCACCGCCAGCAGCATGGCGAGCCGCCCGCTGTCCCAGCCCACCACCGCGCGGCGAGGAGTGGCCCCGCTCTGCAGCCGCACCGTGAGCGCCTGGATCTCGACCAGCACGGGCCGCGTCCCTTCGAGCGCCGGAAACACCGCGCTGCCCGGCACCGGGTTCTCGCGCCCCGAAAGGAACAGGAGGGAAGGATTGCCGACTTCCTCCAGCCCCGCCCCCGCCATCGCGAAGACACCGATCTCGTCGACCGCGCCGAAGCGGTTCTTGAGCGCGCGCAGGATGCGGTACTGGTGGCTGCGCTCGCCCTCGAAGCTCATCACCACATCGACCATGTGCTCCAGCACGCGCGGCCCCGCGATCGTGCCGTCCTTGGTGACGTGGCCGACCAGCACCAGCGCCGCCCCGCTCGCCTTGGCATAGCGGATCAGTTCGAACGCGCAGCCGCGCACCTGGCTCACCGTACCCGGCGCGCCTTCGATCTGGTCCGAATACATCGTCTGGATCGAATCGATCACCACCAGCGAGGGCGGATCCATCGCGTTGAGCGTGGTGAGAATATCACGCACCGATGTCGCCGAGGCGAGCAGGATCGGCGCTTTGCCCAGCCCGAGCCGATCCGCGCGCAGCCGCACCTGATCCGCCGCTTCCTCGCCGCTGATGTAGACAGCATCGCCGCCGCCCATGGCGACTTTTGCAGCGGCTTGCAGGAGGAGTGTCGACTTGCCGATGCCCGGATCGCCGCCCATCAGGATCGCCGAGCCCGGCACGAGCCCACCGCCAAGCGCCCGGTCAAGCTCCGCCAGCCCCGTCTTGCGCCGCTCCGGCAGCCTGACTGGTTGATCGAGTGCCACAAAGGCAACCGCCCGCCCGCCGCTGGAGAGGTCATGCTTGGACGAAAACACCGTTTCCGGTGCATCTTCCTGCAAGGTGCTCCACTCGGAACAATCCGGGCACTGCCCCTGCCAGCGGGGCGAAACCCCGCCGCAGGCCTGGCAGACATATCGGCGTTTGGGTTTGGCCATGGGTGAGGCCTAATGCGAACATAGCGGGAACGCAAGCCCCGCCATGCCGTCAATTGTTTCGAGAATGGTGCCCCTGGCCAGACTCGAACTGGCACATCTCTCGATAACCGATTTTGAGTCGGTCGCGTCTACCATTCCACCACAGGGGCACTTGGGGCGGACTTACCCGCCCCGGCCAATGGCATCAAGCCGTCTTGATCGCGCCGACGACCAGCTTGTGAAGCTTCGAATGCAGCGCGTCGTTGCCGGCCAGAACCGTATCGGCACAGACCGGGTGCGAACGGCCACGGTAGTCCGAAACGAACCCGCCCGCCTCGCGTACCAGCAGGCAGCCCGCCGCCGTATCCCACGGCTGCAACGAGCTTTCCCAGAACCCGTCGAACCGTCCGGCGGCAACCCAGGCGAGATCCAGCGCAGCCGAACCATGGCGGCGAATGCCCGCTACGCGCGGGCCGAGTTCGTGGTAGATGCGCGTCCACTCGCCCATGTCGCCCCGGCCCGAGAACGGGATGCCCGTCGCGATCAGGGCTTCATCGAGGTTGCGCCGGGCAGAGACACGCAAGCGGCGGTCCTGCAACCACGCACCGCGCGCCTTTTCGGCCCAGAAGCTCTCGTCGGTGATCGGCTGATAGACCAGCCCTGCGGTCACTTCGCCCCAGCCCTTGCCGTCCAGCGTCGGCTCCTGCACCGCGATGGAGATCGCGAAGTGCGGAATGCCGTGCAGGAAGTTGCTTGTGCCATCGAGCGGGTCGATGATGAAGCGCGGCTTGCCGGGCTCGCCCTCGATCGTGCCGCCTTCCTCGAGCTCGAAGCCCCAGCCGGGTCGCGCCGCGCGCAGCTCGTCCCACAGCGTCCGCTCGGCGGCCTGATCGGCCTTCGAAACGAAGTCCGCCGGCCCCTTGCGGCTCACCTGGAGATGTTCGACCTCGCCAAAGTCACGGCGCAGCCGCTGGCCGGCCTTGCGGGCCGCCTTCTCCATCACCCGCATCAGGCCGGATATTGCTGACATCTGGTTCAGCCCACCTTGCCGACGTAAGTGCGCTCGTAGACGTCGACAATAATGCGCGTCCCGCTGGCGATATGCGGCGGCACCATCACGCGCACGCCGTTGTCGAGGATCGCGGGCTTGAAGCTGGACGAGGCAGTCTGCCCCTTCACGACGGCGTCGGCTTCGACGATCGTGGCTTCAACCTGCTCGGGCAGCTGCACCGAGATCGGGCGCTCTTCCCACATTTCGAGCAGCACGGTCATGCCGTCCTGCAGGAAGGCCACGGCGTCACCAAGGAGATCGGCCGGCAGCGTGATCTGGTCGTAGGTTTCAACGTCCATGAAGATCAGGTCGTCGCCTTCCTTGTAGAGGAACTGGAAGTCCTTGGTGTCGAGGCGCACGCGCTCGACCGTATCGGCGCTGCGGAAGCGCACGTTGGTCTTGCGGCCATCGACGAGGTTCTTCATCTCGACCTGCATGAACGCGCCGCCCTTGCCGGGCTGGGTATGCTGGGTCTTGGCAACCTTCCAGATGCCCTTTTCGTATTCCAGGATATTGCCCGGACGGATGTCCACGCCGCTGATCTTCATGATGGAAAGAGCCCT
>CANGJI010000019.1 GCA_947454135.1 Sphingomonadaceae bacterium | reverse complement strand
GTGAACACACGCACCGGGCCCTTCGCGTCGCGCACGTTGGCGGCGAGATGGTCAGCGAGCTTCTTGAGGTCCTCGAAGGTGGTGCGCACGGCTGTCAGCTGCGGGTTGTGCTCGTGGTAGCGGCGACCGGGGAACTGCGCGCGAGAGACGTCGATGGGACCGCCGATGATGAAGTCCGCGTTGCCTGGGGCAAGGATCGTCGGGATGCCCTTGAGGAGCGCGGCGCGGCCCCGCTCAGGGCCGGTATCGGCAAGGCCGCCGAAGATATGGTCGATGATCTCGGTCTGCGAGAGATCGAGGACGAGCGCGACATCCTTGCCGGCTGCGAGACCGTCGAGCGTCGGCCCGCCGGCGCCCGAGGAGTGGAACACCATGACTTCGCAGCCATCGCTCTCCAGCGCCTCGCGGATGCGCTTGACGCTGGCTTCGGTGGTGCCGAGCGTGGTCACCAGGACGAGCGGCTTTTCTGCGGCGGCCTTGGGATCATAGCCCTTGGCCATGCCCGCGACCGCATGGGCGGCATTGCGGAAGACGTCGCGGCTGATCGAATTGAGGCCCGAAATATCGGTCACCGCGTTCATCATCGCGATGTCTTGCACGCCCATGTAGGGCTTGGTGAAACCCGAGGCCATGGTCGAGACGATCATGCGTGGCAGGCCGTAGGGGAAGCTCTGCATCAGCGCGCCCGCAAGCGCCGAGCCCATCGAACCGCCGACCGCGAGTATGCCCGAGATCGGTTCCTTGGCGTTCCAGGCATGCGCGGCGGCGATGGAGCCGCGGATCATCGCGTCCTGGCACTTGCCTTCGTGGCCGAGCGCGCGGACCTGCTCGATGGTCATGCCCGCGGCCGCCGCGACGTCCTCGGGCGAAATCTCCGCGCCGCCGACGGTGCGGCGCACGCTGGGATCGAGGTGCACGACGCGCACGCCTGCCGCTTCGAGGGTGGCGCGGACGAAGCGTGCTTCCTCTTCCTTGGTATCCTGCGTCACGATCAGCATGACGCTGGGCTTGGTCTGTTCAGACATGGTTTTCCCTCGCTCTCCCTGTCCCGAGAGTGCGACATCGCGGTTGACTTTGCACGACGGTATGCAATGGGCGCGTTGCATAAGGTGAAACGCGCTGATGGGGCGTTGGCGCGGTACAGCGAAAGAAGCACCGGAAAGAGACGATGCTGGAACGCAAGGTAAAGACGGTGCGCGCGCTGGAGCGTGGGCTGGATGTGCTGATCGAGGTGCAGGCGCGCCGCGCGGTCAGCCTGCACGAATTGCACCAGGAACTGAAGCTGCCCAAGGCGACCTTGCTGCGCATGCTGCTGACGCTGGGGCGCAAGGGGCTGATCTGGCAGCGTCTCGCGGATGGTGCCTATCTGCCGCATCTGGGCGCAGCAGCGCGGGGCACCGGCAATGCGGTCGAGCATATCGCCGAGATCGCCTCGCCCTATATGAAAGCGCTCTCCACCAAAGTTGCATGGCCTTCGGTGCTGGGGGTGCCCCGGCTTGATCATATCGAGATTCTCGAGACCAACAGCCCGTTATTCCGGCTCGATTCCGCCATTCTCGGGCCGGTCGGCGTCAAGCTTTCCTATATCCACACGGCCACTGGGCGCGCCTATCTTTCCGCCTGCGACGAGCAGGAACGCGAGGCGATCATCGCCCGGTTGCGGCCGAAAGATGCCGCGCCCGGGAGCGAAGACGACCTGCGCGCGATCCTCAAGGAAACCCGCGCACGGGGGTATGCGCTGCGCGAGCCGCTGCATCCCTGGCCAGACCGATCGAAACAGCTCGTGCTGCGCGACGGGCGGCGCTCGATGGCGGTTGCGATCATGGCGAACGGCGCGCCGATCGCGACGATCAATCTGACCTGGCCCGCAAAGCGCGGCACCGACGAAGCGGTGATGCAGCGCCATCTCGAAGCCCTGCAACAGACAGCGCATGCAATCGGCCGCGCGGTTGCCGCGCAATCGGCCAATGCGCCAATTGCCGGAAACGCCGCCTGATCCGGCACTTGCATCGCGTAGCACCGACTGATTGCACCATGTGAAATCTGTTTGTGTTACTGATTAAATTGCCGGCCTCCTGTGCGACTATCCAGATCGGGATAGAGGGAGGCTGGAAGCATGCGGCAGTGGGTAATCCGGGCAGGCGCGTCGTCGCTCGACGACATGCTCTTGCGTGATGTGCCCGAGCCCACGGCCGGCCCCGGCGAGGTGCTGGTGCGCGTGCGCGCCTGCTCGCTCAACTATCGTGACCAGATCATCCCGCAGGGCTTCTACATGGGCGGGACAGTGGCGGTGGATACCGTGCCGCTGTCCGACGGCGCGGGCGAAGTCGTGGCAGTCGGCGCTGGCGTGACTTCGGTCAAGCCGGGGGACCGCGTCGCCGGAACGTTCTTCCAGAACTGGCACGATGGCCCGCCGAACCCCGAGGCAGGCCCGGCGCTTGGCGCACCGCCAGCGACGGGCATGCTGCAGGATCTCGTGGTTCTGCCCGAACATGGTGTGGTGCCTCTGGCGCAAAGCCTCTCGTTCGAGGAAGCGGCCTGCCTGCCTTGCGCCGGCGTCACGGCATGGAATGCGCTGATGGAAGGGCCGCGTCCGGTGCGCGCGGGCGAAAGCGTGCTGGTGCTCGGCACCGGCGGGGTTTCGCTGCTGGCGCTGCAGATTGCGAAGGCCGCAGGCGCACGGGTGATCGCCACCAGTTCCTCGGATGAAAAGCTGGCCCGCGTGGCCGCGCTCGGTGCGGACGAGACGATCAACTACCGCGAAGTGCCCGAATGGGGCGCGGCGGTAGCGAAGCTGGCCGGGGGCGGCGTCGATCATGTTGTCGAGGTCGGCGGTGCGGGCACGCTCAAGCAGAGCATTGCGGCGGTCGGCTTCAATGGCGAGATCGCGCTGATCGGCGTGCTGACGCGCGAGGGCGATACCAATCCGCACCCACTGATGTTCAAGGGCGGCTCGATCCGCGGCATCTTCGTCGGCTCGCGCGGGATGGCGAGCAGGCTTCATGGCTTTATCGACGCGCATGGCATCAAGCCGGTGATCGACCGCACATTCGGCATCGAGCAGGCGCTGGACGCCTACCGCTACCAATCATCGAGCGCCTTGTTCGGCAAGGTCGTGATCACGCTTTAGCGCTTCGGCGTCCGACCGGAAAAACGGCGGGTTTCAGGGAAGAGGACAGGAAAGCGATGGCGCAGATACTGGGCTTTGGGCAGCGCATCGGAGGCGTGGTGCAAACCGCGTTCGTCGTTGCCGATATCCATGCCGCGATGGCCCACTTCCAGCGTGACCTTGGGGCCGGACCGTTCTTCCTGCTCGACCACTTTCTGGGCGAGGGGCAGGTCTATCGCGGTGCGCCGTCGCAGGCCGACGTTGCTATTGCGATGGGCTTTGCCGGGCACATGCAGATCGAACTGATCCAGCCGCTCGACGAGCATCCCTCCGTCTACCGCGAGACCGTCCAGACGCGCGGTTACGGTTTTCACCACTTCGGCATTGCGTTCGAGGATGTCGACGCGGCGCTGCCCGGCTATCTGGAGCGCGGCCACACGCTTGCGTTCCGCGCGCCGGTGCCGACCGGCGGCTCGGTTGCCTATCTCGACAGCGCCGACCCCGCAGCGCCTGGTTTCCTTGAACTCATTCCGGCGACCGAGGGTATGAACACACTCTTCACCGCGCAGTGGCAGGCCGCGCAGGATTGGGACGGCAAGACCGATCCGGTGAGGTCGTTCCTGTGAGCGGCGCGCAGGTTTCGTCCAGCGTGGACGCTTCGCAGCGCGCCAGCGGCGGGTATCAGGCGTGGGTTGTCGGGCTGCTCAGCCTCAACTTCGGCATCCTGTTTTTCGACCGCAATGCGCTCAATTTCCTGATGCCCTATGTGCAGCCCGATCTGCACCTGTCGAACACGCAGGTCGGCATGTTCAGCTCGGCGCTTTCGCTGACCTGGGCGCTTTCGGGCCTCGCGGTCGGGCGCATCTCGGACAAGCTTGGTTCGAGAAAGCCGGTCGTGGTGATCGCGACGATTGCGTTCTGCCTGTGCTCGTTTGCCTCGGGCCTCGCGTCCTCGTTCTTCATGCTGCTCGGCGCTCGCCTGTTGATGGGTGCGGCTGAGGGCGGCGTGATGCCGGTCAGCCATTCGATGATCGTCAGCGAAGTGGCGCCCGAGCGGCGCGGCCTTGCGATGGGCGTTGCGCAGAATCTGGGCTCGAACCTGCTGGGATCGGGCCTTGCGCCGCTGCTGCTGGTGCCGGTCGCTGCGGCTTATGGCTGGCGCGAGGGGTTCTATCTCGCCGCCGCGCCGGGCCTCATCACCGCGATCCTCATCTGGTTCACCCTGCGCGAGCCGCCTGCCGAAGCGCATGACGACGCGCAGCCCAAGGTGCCTTTGTCGGAGGCGTTCCGCCACCGCAACGTGGTGCTGTGCGCGATCATCTCGGTGCTGCTCGTCTCCTACCTCGTGGTGTGCTGGGCGTTCATGCCGCTCTACCTCACCAAGGTGCGCGGCTTTGCGCCCGAGACGATGGGCTGGCTGATGGCGACGCTGGGGCTTTCGGCAGGGCTCGGCAGCTTTGTCGTGCCCGCGATTTCGGACGCGGTCGGGCGCCGCCCGGTGATGATCGGGTTCGCCTTCCTCGGCATGATCCTGCCGCTGGGCGGGCTCTACTACACCGGCTCGGCGTGGATGCTGGCGGCGATCTTCTTCTTCGGGTGGGGGCTCAACGGTCTGTTCCCGATGTTCATGGCGACGATCCCCTCCGAATCCGTCGATCCGCGCCTGACGGCCACGCTGACCGGTATCGTCATGGGCACCGGCGAAGTGCTCGGCGGCGTGCTGAGCCCGTTTTTCGCGGGCGCGCTCGCCGATGTCTACGGCCTTTCCGCCGCGCTCTGGCTGATGCTCGCGCTGTGCATCCTCGCCGGGATCTGCGCGCTTGGCCTCGTCGAATCCGCCCCGCGCGTGGTTGCCCGCCGCGCGGCCCTTCCTGCCTGACTTCACTGCAAAGGACACGCCTTCCATGACCGCAGTGCAGAAATTCGCCACCGAAGGGATCGCGCCGCCCGAGCGCCTCGCGTTCTGGAACGAGCTTGTGGACCGCGTCTACAGCGGCACTTACGTGAAGAGCACCAGCGGCGATTTCAGCGGCGAGATGTGGACCTGGCAGGTCGGCGATCTCTCGATGATCCGCCCGCGCTCGACAGCGTCGTTCGTCGGCCGCGATCCGCGATATACTGCGGAGGAGCGGCTGATCCTGCACTTGCAGTGCCGGGGCTCCAGCGTCCACCGCCAGACCGGCACCGAAACCGCGCTGGGTGCGGGTGATTTCGTGATCGCCTCGCCGCATGAGGCCTATGCGATCGATCTGGCCGCGCACGAACTGCTGGTCGTCGAGTTTCCGCGCGCGCCGCTGGCCGAGCGCTTTCCGGGCATCGACGATGCGCTGCGCCAGCGCATGAGCGGCGCAACGCCCGGGGCGCGGGTGTTTCACGATTTTCTCCTCTCGCTGTGGCGGCAGAGCCAGCAGGGATTTGCGGATCCCGATTGGCAGGACGGCGTGAGCCAGGTGTTCTACGATCTCGTCGCGCTGGCGATGCGCGGCGCGGCGAAGCCCGATGCGGCCATTCCTGCGGCAGATAGCATGCTGCGCCGCCGGGTACTGGGTATCGTCGAGGCACAGCTGGCCGATCCGGCCCTGCGCACGCTGAGCCTTGCGGCGGCCTGCGGCGCCTCGGTGCGCACGATCCAGAACCTGTTCGCCGGCATGGGGACGACGCCCAGCGCCTATATTCTCGAGCGCCGGCTTGCCCGCGCGGCAGAGCGGCTCGCCGCCGCGCCTGAAGCGTCCATCACCGAGATCGCCTTCGAGCTGGGCTTCAACGACAGCGCCTATTTCGCCCGCGCATTTCGCCAACGCTTTGGCGTTTCACCACGTGAATGGCGCCGGAAATAGCCCTGTTTGCGCTCCAGTCCTGATCCGGTTGCGCGTGAGTGCAAGCCGGTGGGCTCGGAGCGGAGTAAGCATACGAATGCGCATGTCCGCCCAATCTGTGGGCGAAACGGACAGTGACACTTTGAGAGGGAGAGCAACATGAGACGAACAACGGTATCGCTTGCCGTGCTCGCCGCTGCGCTGGCTACACCGGCTTTCGCGCAAGGCACGCCGCAGGCCCAGCCCCAGGCTGAAGCAGCGCCCGAAGGCGGCATCGCCGAAATCGTCGTGACCGCGCAGAAGCGTGCGGAAAACGTGCAGGATGTGCCGATCGCCATTTCAGCGTTCACGGCGGGCGCGTTGCAGGAGCGCGCGGTGACGAGCGTCGCGGCGCTCTCGAACCTTGCGCCTAACGTCACGCTTGACGCCGGTACGCCGTTCTCGGGTTCGACGGCGGTGCTGTCGGCCTATATCCGCGGCATCGGCGCCAACGACTTCGCGTTCAACATCGATCCGGGCGTGGGCATCTACCTCGACGGTGTCTACCTTGCCCGCTCGGTCGGCGCGAACCAGGACCTGCCGGACGTGGAGCGCATCGAAGTGCTTAAGGGCCCGCAGGGCACGCTCTTCGGCCGCAACACCATCGGCGGCGCGATTTCGATCGTCACGCACGATCCGGGCAAGGAATTCCGCTTCGTCGGTGATGTCACCGTCGGCCGCTTCAGCCTCGTCCAGACGCGCGGCACGGTAGACCTGCCGATCACCGATGATCTTGGCGCCTCGGTCAGCTTCTCGACCAAGAACCGCACCGGCTACCTGAAGCGTATCGCGTTCCCGGGCGCCAGCAACTATGCCTCGACCAACATCCAGAACTACAAGGCTGCCGGCTACAACAACGCCGGTCTTGGTACCGAGGGCGGTGACAACAACTGGAACCTGCGCGGCAAGCTGAAGTACGACAAGGGTCCGTTCACCGCGACGCTTTCGGCCGACTACACCAATGTCGACCAGAGCCAGATCGCCAACACGCTGATCAAGACGACCCCTGCGGTCTTCGCCGGTACGTACAACTGCGCGATCATCGCCTCGAGCACCGATTGCGGCGGCGGCCCGCCCGCGTTCGCCTATATCGGCGGCATCGGCGGCCTGAACTCGATCTTCGACAACCCGACCGTCTACGGCGTGAATGTCGATGGGGATCCGCGCAACGACCGGCTGCCCTATGACGACCGCTTCGTGACCGGCAACATCGACACGAGCTATGCCAACGGCAACAACTACTCGAAGCTCAAGTCCTACGGCGGCTCGCTGACGCTGTCCTACGACCTCAGCGACAGCCTGACGCTGAAGTCGATCACCGGCTACCGCGAACTGCACTGGAACGTGGGTACCGACCTTGACGGTTCGCCGCTCAACTTCCTCCACACCAGCTTCACGACCGATCAGTGGCAGTTCAGCCAGGAGCTCCAGCTCCTCGGCAATGCCATGGACAAGAAGCTGAACTACGTGCTCGGCGCCTACTTCTTCAAGGAAGCCGGCAACCTGCATGACTACGTGACCTTTGCCGAAGGCTTGCTGCAGGTCGATGGTCCGAACAATCTGGCGACCAAGAATTACGCGTTCTTTGGTCAGGTCGATTACCGGATCACCGACAAGCTCGGGATCACCGTGGGCGGCCGCTACACGCACGAGGACAAGGAGTTCGAAGGCTTCCAGTCCGACGCCAACGGCCTCACCTACAAGATCCTGAACTTCCTCGCCGGGATCGACGCGGGCCCGCCGGCCTGCGCCAGCATCAACCCGATCAGCGACGCCTGCCGCATCGCTGCCGGGTTCCCCAACGCGGGACAGCCGCTGCGCTACTACGTCGCGGGTGTGCAGCAGAAGAAGTTCAACAACTTCGCACCGAAGATCGGCCTCCAGTTCCACCCCAACGACGACGTGATGGTCTATGCCAGCTGGTCGAAGGGCTACAAGACCGGTGGCTGGACGACGCGTCTTTCCAACCCGCTGCCCTATGCTCCGGGCTTCGGCGAGGAAAAGGCGACCACGTATGAACTGGGTGTCAAGTCGACCCTGATCGACCGCCGCCTCCAGCTCAACGCGGCGGTGTTCCAGACCGACTACAAGGGCATCCAGCTGAACTTCCAGCAGGGCGTCTCGCCGACCATCCAGAACGCGGGCGATGCCAAGATCAAGGGCTTCGAGGTCGAAGTGACCGCGGCTCCGGTTGATGGCTTCACGCTGACGGGCTCGGTGGGTTACCTCGACGCCAAGTACACTTCGGTTCTCGGGCCGGCGCAGGTTGCTGCCAACCCGTTCCAGGCCGGCGTGTTCCCGGGTGCCGAACTGCCCAAGACGCCGAAGTGGAAGTTCAACATCAGCCCGCGCTACGAGGCGAAGTTCCAGAACGGTGGCAAGCTGATCTTCCTCGCGGACTTCACCCACTCCTCGTCGCTGTGGAACGATACCGAGCGCGCGTATCTCCTGCAGCGTCCGGGCACGGACATCCTCAACGGCTCGATCACCTACAAGGAACCGGGCGAGCATTGGGATGTGACCATCGGCGGAACCAACCTCACCGACACCCGCTATCTGGTGACCGGTCAGGCCCAGATCGCCGGCGGCCAGATCTACGGCACCTACAGCCGTCCGCGTGAGTGGTACGCCAAGCTCGGCGTGAAGTTCTGAGCGAATAAGCACGGGGGGCGGGGGCCGAAAGGTTCCCGCCCTACTGGCAAGTGGAGAGAGAAACATGCCTGAAACCGCCCATTCCGAGTTCTGGAAAGGCATCAAGCCGGTCGAGAAGGTATTCCGGGAAGGCGGTCTTCCCGAAGTCTACATGTCCAAGATCGCCGAGGGTGACGAGCGCTACTGGGTGCCGATCAGCGAGACGGTGAGTTCCAAGCCCGTCTGGATCAGCCCGACCAAGAACATGTGGGCCGACGTGCTCATGTCGAAGTCGGCGGGCCTCGTGAACCGCCACTATCACCCGCACCCGATCTGGGCCTACACGATCAGCGGCAAGTGGGCCTACCTCGAGCACGAATGGACCGCGACCGCGGGCGATTTCATCTACGAGACGCCGGGCGAAAGCCACACGCTCGTCTGCTATGAACACGAGGATCCGATGAAGGTGTTCTTCGTCGTTTCCGGCCCGCTGATGTGGCTGGACGATGATGGCAACACGACCGGCCACTTCGATGTGTTTGACTACATCAAGAACGCGCGCGAGCATTACGACCGGGTCGGCATTGGCGCCGACTATGTCGACACTCTGATCCGATAACCGGGATCCGCCAAGAGGAGCGCTTCAAATGAACGTTATGACCGCACCGCCTTCCAGCAAGAAGGAAATCGTCGATGTCGGGTTTGCGCACCGCGACCTCGTTGCGCGCCTCAGCCCCGGCGGTCGCTACATCGACGCCCAGACCGACGTCGACAGCCCCTGGGTGCCCTTCGGCGACAACGCCGCGATCAAGCACCTTGCCTTCGATGTGCGTCAGGGCATCTTCTCCAACATCCTGTGGGTGAAGGGTCCGGGCACGATCGGCACGCATCTCCATCGCGGAACGATCGTGATGGTCTGCCTGGAAGGCAGCGTCCGCTATCTCGAATACGACTGGACTGCCTCGCCGGGCGGCCTGATCCTCGAGGTGCCGGGCGAGAGCCATACCCTCGTCACCGAGCATCCCGAAGGCGTGAAGCTGTTTGGCTGGATGCAGGGCCCGATCGAGTTCTACGACGAGAACGGCCAGTACGCGGACACCTCGGATGTCTGGTGGTTCATCAACCACTACGAGACCTACTGCCGGGAAAACGACATTCCCATCAATCCCAAGCTCTATCTCTGAGGGACCGCCAGCCATGGCAACCATGACCGCCCCGCCGTCCGGGGCCTACAAGATCGTCGATGTTCCCGAGCTTTACGGCGCGCTTATCAAGGCGAAGGGCGTCGAGGGCACTTATGTCGGCGCCTCCGAAGCCGAGAGCCCGTGGGTACCCTTCGGCGACAACGCCGCGATCCGGCATCTGGCGTTCGACGTGCGCGACAACGTCTATGTCAACATCCTGTGGATCAAGGGCCCGGGCGTGATCGGCACGCACAAGCACCGCGGCCGGGTCTGGGCGATCGGGCTTGAAGGCTCGTTCCGCTATCTGGAATACGACTGGGTGTGCAAGCCGGGCGAGTTCATCACCGAAACGCCGGGTACCGCCCACACGCTGGTCACCGATGATCCCAATGGCATGAAGGCGCTGTTCCACATGCAGGGCGCCAACGAGTTCTTCGACGAGCATGGCAACCACGTCGAGACGCTCGACGTGTGGTGGTTCATGAACCACTACGAGACGTACTGCCGGGAGAACAATATCCCGATCAACAAGCAGCTCTATCTCTGAGGAGAAGCTGGCATGAGCGAAGCTGGGGTTCCCAAACTCGGTCCGAAGCCGGTGGGCACGTACTTGCGCAATTGCTGGTACGTTGCAGGCTGGGCGAGCGATCTGGGCGAAGCGCCCCAGCAGCGTGTCTTCCTCGAAGAACCCGTCGCGCTGTTCCGTGACGGCGAGGGCAAGGCCAACGCGGTTTCGGGCCGCTGCCCGCACCGGTTTGCGCCTCTCGGGCAGGGCAAGGTGGTGCAAGGGGCGCTGATGTGCCCTTACCACGGCCTGCGTTTTGACGGATCGGGCGCCTGCGTCCACAATCCGCACCCCGGCGGTCAGCTTCCCGAAAACCGGCTTCAGGTCTATCCGCTGGTGGAGCGCCATGCGCTGCTGTGGATCTGGATGGGCGATGCAGACAAGGCCGATCCCGCACTGATCCCGGACTTCAGCTGGCTGTCAGATCCGAAGTGGGAAGCCGTGCGCGGCGCGACGGTCGCGGAAGGGCATTACGAGCTCTACAGCGACAATATTCTCGATCTCAGCCACGCCAATTTCGTCCATCCCGCGCTGGTGGCCGCGGCCTTCACCGAAGGCGACCGCAAGTTCTGGCAGGACGGCGAGACGGTTCACGCCGAGTATATCCGCCTCGATGATTACCTCTCCGAGGGCATTGGCGGGATGCTGGGCCGCGTCGGCGTGAAGCAGGACTTCTATGGCTGGGTGGTGTGGCACGCGCCCGCCGTGCTCTATTTCGATTTCCGCGCCGGACCTCCGGGCACCCCGCGCGAGGACTGCACGCTGCTGCCCTCGCTGCACGCTTTCACACCCGAAACGCCCGATACCACGCATTACTTCTGGGCCACGGCGCGTGATTTCGCGCTGGGCGATGCCGAATTCACGGCCGGCATGCGCGGCGCGCTGGAGTTCGCCTTCGAGCAGGAGGACATGCCGCTCATCCGCGACAGTCACCGGCTGATGCGGGGACAGGATTTCTGGGAACTGCGCCCGCTGATCCTGAACGGTGACGGCGGCGGGGTGCGCGCGCGCCGCATGCTGCAGCGCCTGATCGACCGCGAACGACAACCGCAAGCCGCCGAATAAGGCGGCCGCGGCAGGAGAGGAACCACAAGAAAATGGCAACACTGGACCGCTTTGACATCACGGGCCGCTCCGCGCTCGTCACCGGTGCGGCTTCGGGCATCGGGCTCGCCTATGCCGAGGCGATTGCGGAAGCCGGGGCGATGGTGACGCTGACCGATATCGACGGCGAAGGCGCCGAGCGCGAGGCGGCGCGGCTGAAGGAAGCGGGCCACGAAGTGCGCTTCGACCGGCTTGACGTATCGGACTTCGATGCAGTCGCGGCGGCTTTCGATGCCCATGCCAAGGCCTATGGCGGGCTCGACATCGCCTTTGCCAATGCCGGGATCGATACCGGAGCGGGCTTCTGGAATCCTGCCGGTCATCGCAATCCCGAAGGGCAGGTCGATACCTACGACCACAAGCGCTGGGACAAGTCGATCTCGGTCAACCTTTCGGGCGTGTTCTACACGGTGAGCAACGCGGTGCGCGTGATGAAGCAGCCGGGGCGCGCCAATGGCCGCAGCGGCGGTTCGATCATCTGCACGGCGTCCAACGCGGGGCTGGTGACCGAGCCCATCGTCGGCCTCCCGTATATGCCTGCCAAGGCGGGCGTGCTGCACATGGTGCGGGCGCTGGGGCTTGAGCTTGCCGAGTTCCGCATCCGCATCAACGCTATTGCGCCGGGGCCGTTCGTTACCAACATCGGCGGGGGCTGGCTCAAGAAGGATCCCGTCGCGCGCAAGGCGTGGGATGCGATCGTGCCGCTGGGCGCGGTTGCGGAAACCGAGCAGTTGAAGCCGCTGGCGCTGCTGCTGGCCTCCGATGCCTCGGACTACATGACCGGAAGCCACGTCGTGATCGACGGCGGCATGATGCTGGGCAAGTACCAGTGAGGCGGGCGGTTTTCATCGCCGCTGGCCTTGCGCTGGCTGGCACGGCGCAGGCGGCGCAAAAGCTTGGCGAAGTGCAGGCGCAGCGCAGTCCCGAGCAGGTCTATGCTGCGGTGTGCGGATACTGCCACGGCAAGAATGTTGGTCCGGTGATCCGGGGGAGGGCGCTCCCCGCGAGTGCGGTCGAATATATCGTCCGGCATGGCCAGAACGCGATGCCGGCTTTCCGCCCGACCGAAGTCACGCCCGCCGAGCTCAAGGCTCTGGCCGCATGGGTCGAGAAGAGCAGCGCTGATCCCAAGGAGCACGGCCAATGACCGCGAATATTGATCGCCGCTCGCTGCTGGGCGGCGCTGCAGCAGGGGCCGCCGCCGTAGGCCTTGGCACGGGTGCCAAGGCCAAGGCCGTCCTCGCGCCGGGCGTCAGGAAGCGCGATTTTGCGGGTGCGGTTGCCGCGATGCGCAAGGTTGTCGGCGACGAATGGGTCTTCGCCGATCCGGAAGCGGTCTCGCCGTGGAAGAAGTCCTACACCCCCGATCCCTATGGCAAGCATGTGCCGGTCGGCGCGGTATGCCCCGAGAGCGTGGAGCAGGTGCAGGCTATCGTGAAGATCGCCAACCAGTTCCGCCAGCCGATCTGGCCGGTCTCCACCGGCAAGAACATGGGCTACGGCATGACGACAACGGCCGCGCCGGGCCAGATGATCCTCGATCTGAAGCGCATGAACCGCATCATTTCGGTCGATCCGGAGCTCTGCACTGCGCTGGTCGAGCCGGGCGTGACCTATCGCCAGCTCAAGGACTATCTCGTCGAGAACAACCTGCCGCTGTGGATCGACGTGCCCACCGTCGGCCCCATCGCGAGCCCGGTTGGCAATACGCTCGACCGCGGGGTGGGCTACACGCCCTATGGCGAGCACTTCATGGTCCAGTGCGGCATGGAAGTGGTGCTGGCGGACGGCGAAATCCTGCGCACCGGCATGGGCTCCACCAAGAACCCTTCCGCATGGCAGGCGTTCAAGTGGGGCTACGGGCCCTATCTCGATGGACTGTTCACCCAGTCGAACTTCGGGGTGGTGACCAAGATGGGCATGTGGCTGATGCCGCAGCCTCCGGTCTACAAACCCTTCGTGGTGCGCCACAAGAAGATGGAGGACGTCGCGCGGATCGTTGAGGCGATGCGGCCGCTGCGCATTGCCAATATCGTGCCGAACGTGGTGCTGATGATGGGCGCGGCCTACCAGCTCGCGATGTTCAAGCGCCGCGATGAGGTGTGGACCGGCGCGGAGCCGATCACCGACGAGGCGGTTGCCAAGGCCGCGCAGGCCAACAACCTCGGCATGTGGAACACCTATATCGCGCTCTACGGTACCGAGGGGATGATTGCCGAGAGCGAGAAGATCATCCGCGCCGCCTTCGCCGCGATCGATGGCGAAGTTCTGACGCAGGAGGATGTCGGCGACAACCCGTGGTTCCACCACCACGCCACGCTGATGCAGGGCGGGCTCAACCTCGACGAGATCGGCCTTGCGCGCTGGCGCGGAGATGGCGGGGGCCTTGCCTGGTTTGCGCCGGTCGCGCCTGCCAAGGGGAGCGAGACGCAGGGGCAGGTGGAACTGGCCAAGCAGATCCTTGGCAAGCACGGCTTCGACTATACCGCCGCGTTCGCCATCGGCAGCCGCGAACTGCATCACATCATCGCGCTGCTCTACGACAAATCCGACCCGGCAGAGGAAAAGCGAGCGGACGATTGCTACCGCGAACTCGTCACCGGTTTCGGTGAGCGGGGCTGGGCGAGCTACCGCACAGGCGTCCACGCGATGGACCTCGTGGCGGAGCAGTTCGGCACGGTGAACCGCGCGTTCAACGCCAAGCTCAAGGATGCGCTCGATCCGAACCACATCCTTGCTCCCGGCAAATCGGGGATCCTGTGATGCTGCGAAAGGCCCTGCTCACGTTCGTCGCCGCGCTGCTGTCGACTACGGCCCATGCGGCGGACGCCAGCGGTTCCAGGCCACTGACCGTCGAAGTCCTGCGCACCAGCGCTGGCTCGCTCTATGCCAACGTGGCGCTGATCGAGGGCGAGAAGGATGCGGTGCTCGTCGACGCGCCGTTCACTCGCGCGGATGCCTACCGCACCGTTGCCATGGTGCTCGATAGCGGCAAGCACCTCACCACGATCTTCGTGACGCATGACCATCCGGATCACTTCTTCGCGATGGAAGTGCTGCAGGATGCGTTCCCGGATGCGAAGATCGTCGCGCATCCGGTGGTGGCTGCCGATATCTGGCGTTCGCTGCCGTTCAAAGTGAAGCGCTGGGGGCCGATGCTCGGCGCGAATGGCCCGCGCCATCCCACTGCGCCCGCCGCGCTGGAGGGCGACACGATCCTGCTCGAGGGCAAGGAGCTCAAGGTGATCGGGCCGGTGCAGGGCGATCATGCCCACGCGACGGCGCTGTGGGCGCCCTCGATCAAGGCGCTGTTTGCGGGCGACCTCGTCTACAACCAGATGTACCTGTGGATGGGCGAGCATGATGCCGCCGCCATTGCAGGCTGGGGCAAGGCGCTCGATCAACTGGCGGCGCTGGGGCCGGTGATGGTGGTTCCGGGGCACAGCAAACCCGGCCTCCCGAATGACGCTTCGGGCCTCGATTTCAGCCGCAAGTACATCGCCGAGTGGCCCAGGCTCGTCGCCGCATCGAAGGACAGTGCCGACCTGCGCGCGCGGGTGCAGAAGGCGTTTCCCGATGCCGTCGACGTGCTGGGCGATTTCCTGCTCGGCAATTCATCCAAGGTCGCAAAGGGGGAGCAGCCGGCATGGCAGGAATGAGCTTCGAGGGAGTCTTTGCCGACAAGGCAGTCCTCGTCACCGGCGGAGCGACCGGCATTGGCCGCGCGGCCTGCGTTGCGTTTGCGGGTGCGGGGGCCAAGGTCATCATCGGCGATATCGATCCGCGCGCGGAAGAGACGGTTGCGATCATCAAGCAGGCGGGCGGCGAGGCCTCCTTCCAGCATGCCAACGTGGCCGATGCCGCCGCTATGGACGCGCTCGTGGCGGCCTGCGTGCAGCGCTATGGCCGCATGGACGCCGCGTTTAACAACGCGGGCGTGCTGCCGCCGCAGCGCCCGATCCATGAAGTGACGGTGGAGGAAATGAACCTCGCCATCGATGTCGACTTCAAGGGCGTGTTCTTCGCGATGCAGGCGGAAATCCGGCATTTCCTGAAAGTCGGCGGCGGTGCCATCGTCAACACGGCTTCGGTCGGCGCGCTGATCGCGGACCCGAACATGAGCGTCTACTGCGCGATGAAGCATGCGGTTTCCGGCCTGACCAAGGCGGCTGCGGTCGAGTACGCGCAGCAGAACATCCGCGTGAACGCCATTGCGCCCGGCTTCGTCGTCACCCCGATGACGCAGCACTGGGCGGATGATCCCAGCTTCCGCGCCGCGTTCTTTGCCGGCAACGTCAGCGGCCGCGCCGCGCAGCCTGAGGAGATCGCGGGCACCGTGCTGCACCTGTGTTCGGATGCGGCGAGCTTCATCAATGGCGCCACGATTCCCATCGATGGCGGCCAGACGGCGCACTAAGCCGGCACACTGAGGAGCCATACCCATGCGCGCCGCCGTCATGCAGGGCCTGCACAAGCCGCTGATCATCGAGAACGTGCCCGATCCCACGCCGGGTGAGGGCGAAGTCGTGGTCAAGGTGGGCCGCTGCGGCATCTGCGGTTCCGACCTGCATATGACCGAGGATCCCGCCTACGGGCAGGGCGCGGGCTCGATCTTGGGCCATGAATTTGCCGGGGAAGTCGTCGAACTCGGCAAGGGCGTGGCAGGGCTGGCAAAGGGCGATCTCGTTGCCGTCAGCCCGCTCAAGAGTTGTGGCAGCTGTCCGGCTTGCCGCGATGGCAATGTCTCATGGTGCGAGAAGTTCGGCCTGCAGGGCGGCGGCTATGCCGAATATGCGCTGACCATGCCGAACCAGTGCGTGAAGCTGCCGAAATCCGCCAGCCTTGCTGACGGCGCGATCATCGAGCCGCTGGCGGTGGCGCTGCACGGCGTCGCGATGTCGGGTCTGCGCATTGGCGACAAGGTGCTGATCCTTGGCGCGGGGCCGATCGGGCTGGCCACTGCATTCTGGGCGCGGCGGATGGGGGCCGGGCGCGTGATCGTGCAGGATGTTGCCGAGTGGCAGAAGGACCGCGCCCTCGGCATGGGCGCGCATGATTTCGTGGCGGATCGCGAAGACCCGCTGGGCGCGGCAGAGCGCGCGCTGGGCGGCAAGGCGGACGTGGTATTCGAATGCGTCGGCGTTCCGGGGCTGATCGCGCAAGGGGTGGAGCAGGTCCGCGCCCGCGGAGCCATCGTGCTGCTGGGCCTGTGTACCGTGCCCGATACCTTCAACAGCTTTGCCATGCTGTCCAAGGAAGTGCGGCTGATCACCTCGGCGTTCTTCACCGCCCATGAATACCACGCCGCGCTCGATGCGCTGGACCGGGGTGCGGCGGAACCGCGCCTCCTGATTACCGAGACCATTCCGCTCGAGAAAACCCCCAGCGTGTTCGAGGCGCTCCGCCGCCGCACCGAACAGTGCAAGGTGCTGATCGAGCCCAATAGCTGAACGACGCGCCTGAATTTGCACGAGAGGACAAGACGATGAACCTCGCCACCACGATCCCGACCAACGCCATCGAACGTGCGGTATACGAATGCATGAACCCGACCGAGGCGCTGTTCAATGCGACCACGAACCCGCTGCACCGCGCGATCCTGCTCAATTTCTGGCGCCACGTGCACCTCGAAGGCGCGGGGCTCTATGACGATATCACCGCCAGCGACATGATGGTCGATCACCCGGTCTACCGCGTGACCTGGGGCGCGAACCCCGCCGTGATCGAAGGCAAGGAGGGCGTGAAGGGCTTCTACAACAGCGTCGGCCAGGCCGTGCTGTGGCATTCGGACGACCGCCTTGCGGTGAACGACTGGGGCATCTGCGACGAGATCACCTTCCACCAGCTGGCAAAGGGCGCGGACCTCGCGGCCATGGGCTATGACGCACCCAAGGCCGATGCGCTGTACCATGTCTCGAGCCGGCAAGCGTTTATCTGGCCTTATGACGACAATGCGCGGCTCGCCGGGGAGCATCTTTATGAGGACCCGACGAGCGTGAAGCTGGAGGAAGTCCCGGCGCAGGACGCCACGACCCCGGCGGCGATCCAGGCGATCCACAAGGCCAAGCTGGCCGAACTCGAAGCCCGCTTCGGGCCGCGCTACTGGGTCTATCAGGGCTGAGGCGCACGGCGGTCATGCGGACCTTCCACGACAAGCGCGCCTTCGTCACCGGCGGGGCCAGCGGGATCGGCTTCGGCATCGTCAAGGCGCTCGCCAAGCGGGGCGCCTTTGTGGTGATCGCCGATCTCAGGACGGATCATATCGACCGCGCCTTGCGCGAAATCCGCGAGGCAGGCCTTGCCAGCAGCGTGGCGGCGCTGGCGCTCGACGTCACCGACCGCGCCGCGTTCGCAGCGGTTGCGGAGCGTATGGATATCGAGCTCGGCGGGATCGACATTCTCGTCAACAATGCCGGTGTCGGTGTTGAAGGGCCGGTGCTGGAAGCCGGTTATGCGGATTGGGACTTCGGCCTTGGCGTCAATCTTGGCGGCGTGATCAATGGCCTGCAGAGCTTCCTGCCGCGGATGATGGCGCATGGCCGCGGCGGGCATGTCGTCAACGTTTCCTCGCTGGCGGCTGCCGTGCGCATGCCGGCCAATTTCGCGATCTACGCGGCGGGCAAGGCGGCCGTGCTCAACCTTTCGGAGAACATGCGCGAGGAACTGGCGGGGAAGGGCATCGGCATGTCCGTGCTGTGCCCTGCCTTCGTGCGCTCCAACATCCACGAGGCCGCGCTCAATCGCCCGGCGCATCTGCGCGAGGGCAGCGGGTTTTCGCGGAGCGAGGCGAGCCTGCTGGATCGCCCGCCCGGTGAGGACTGGATGGACCCGGAAACGGTCGGCGAGATCGTGGCGGAAGGCATTCTTGGCAACCGCCTCTACATCGTCACCCACGGCGAATTCCGCGACAAGATGCGCGAGCGCAATGCGGCGCTGATGGATGCGGTGCCGGAAGCGGCGTTTCAGTATTAGGCGCCTTCCTCGCGCACGCGCAGCATTGCCAGCGCGGCGGCGGCCATGACAATCGCGCCGACGAGCATCGTCCACTTGGGGTCGGCGGGGAAGAAGCTGCGGATCACGCCGCCCATGATCGTCGCCACCATCAGCTGCGGCACGACGATGAACACGTTGAACACGCCGATGTAGATGCCGAACTTGTGCGGTGGCAGCACGCGGGTGAGGATCACGTAGGGCATCGCGAGGATCGAGGCCCAGGCGATGCCGACGAAGACCATCGGCAGCAGCAGCGACCACTGATCGCGCAGCACCAGCAGTAGCAGGAAACCGACCCCGCCGCCGAGCAGACACAGCGCATGGGTCCGCGCGTTGCCGATGCGCTTTGCCAGCACCGGCAGCAGGAAGGCGGCGAGCGCGGCAACGCCGTTGTAGAAAGCGAACATCACGCCGACCCAGTCCGCGCCCGCATTATAGGCGGCGCCGATGGTGTCGACCGCGCCGAAGGCATACTTGGTGACGACCGGCGTCGTGTAGATCCAAAGGATGAACAGCGCGGTCCAGGTGAAGAACTGCGCCACGGCCAGTTGGCGCATTTGCGCGGGCATCTGGGCAAGGTCGCTCATGATCTCGGCGAGAGCGCCCGTGGCCCTCGCTGCGCGCAGCCCAATCTGCGCGAGGCCGAACAGCGCGAGGCCGCCGCCCAGCACATAGAGCTGTTTGTCGAGCCCCATTTCGGCGACCAGCGCCAGCAGGCCTGCGCCGAGCGCCAGCCAGTAAGGGCCGCGCGCGGAGTAGGCGAGGGGCTGCGATCCGGGTGCAGCATGGCTGGCGCCGCCGAAGGCCGCCATTTCCTCGGGGCTGTATTCGCGCACGCTGAACGCCGTCCACGCGACCGCCAGCACCATCGCGGCGGCGCCAATGAAGAAGCTCAGGCGCACGGAATCGGGCACGACGCCTTCGGGCGCGGTATTGGCAATGCCGAGATGGGTGAACAGGGCTGGCAGCACGCTGCCGATCACGGCGCCCGCCCCGATGAACCAGGTCTGCAGCGCAAAGCCCTGCGCGCGCTGGTCAGCGGGTGTCATGTCACCCACGAAGGCGCGGAAGGGCTCCATCGCGATGTTGAGCGAGGCATCGAGCAGCCAGAGGAAACCCGCCGCCAGCAGCAGCACTCCTGCTTGTGGCAGGCCGAGCAGCGCCAGCGCAGAGAGCACCGCACCCGCGACGAAGTAGGGGCGGCGCCGCCCGAAGCGGCCCCAGGTGCGGTCGGAATAGTGGCCGATCAGGGGCTGGACGATGAGGCCCGTCACCGGCCCCGCGATCCACAGGAAGGCGAGGTTGTCCACGCTGCTGCCAAGCGACTGGAAAATGCGGCTGACATTGGCGTTCTGCAGCCCGAATGCGAGCTGGATGCCGAAGAAGCCGAAGCTCACGTTCCATAGTCCCCAGAAGGACTGCTGCGGTTTCTGGTGCGTGGTCACGTGGTTTCAGGCTCCCCAATGCCCCCGTCTGGCAGGCGCATTCCCTTGTTATCTCGTGCCGGACCCTAGGCGAGAGCATGCCCCCCGGCAGCAATGCATACGAATGTCATCCATATGCCTGCATGAATATGCGCGGTGGGCTAGCCCCCGGTGCTGCCGCGCACGACGAGCCGGGTCGGCAGGAACGGGGATGGCGGCAGCTTGTCCTCGACCTGGGCCATGACCGTTTCGACGAGCGCAACCCCGGCGTGGCGCATGTCCTGCATGACGGTGGTGAGCGGCGGAGAAGTGAGGCTGGCCGCCGGAATGTCGTCGAAACCGACAAGGGCAACGTCGCCCGGAATGCTGAGGCCTGCCTCGCCCAGCGCGCGCATCGCGCCAATGGCAATGAGGTCGCTGGCGGCGAAGATCGCGTCGAAGGGATTGCCGCTGGCGAGCAGCTTCTTCGCCGCCTGATAGCCCAGTTCTTCCGAGGAAATGGCGGGTACGACGAGGGCGGGATCGTGCGTCAGGCCCGCAGTTTCGACCGCCCGGACAAGCCCTTCGTAGCGGTTCTTGAACTCCGGATAGTGGCTGTCGGCCTGCCCCAGAAATGCGATCTTGCGCCGCCCTCGCGCCAGCAGGTGTTCGCCTGCAAGTCTACCCGCTCCAAAGTTGTCCGAACCGACGGTGGCGCCGATGGTATCGGGCTCCACCGCGCCCCAGCGGACGAAATGCGCGCCCGAGCGGACCAGTTGGCGCAAGCGGCTTTCGTAGAGCGTGTAGTCTCCGTAGCCGAGGAGGATCAGCCCGTCGGCGCGGTGGCTGTCCTGATAGCGCTTGTGCCAGTCGTCATCGAGCCGCTGGAACGAGATGAGCAGATCGAGCCCGCGCGCGGCGCAGTGCCGCGTGATCGAGCCGAGCATCGCCAGAAAGAACGGATTGATGCCGGATTCGTCCGGCGTCGGATCCTCGAAGAACAGCAGCGCCAGCGTGTTTGAGCGCTGCGAGCGGAGCGATGAGGCGTTCTTGTCGACCGTGTAGCCCAGTTGGCGCGCGATGGCCTCGATCTTCTGGCGCGTGGCAAGACTGACCGACTTGCTGCCGCGCAGCGCGCGGCTCACCGTGGGCTGGGATACGCCTGCGAGATAGGCGATATCAAAACTGGTCGGCTTGTTGGACGGCCTGCGGCCCATCGCTTGCAAACTCCTGCCCCAGCCGCCGCGGTGTATCCCGCATGGTCGACATCAGGCAATCTACGCATGGAAATGCATTGAAGCAATTGCCCCGCTGGGACTCGGCGGTGGATGCCGGAAAAGGCCCGCAAGACCGTGGCAATTCAGTGCCAGTTCAATGCGCTAACCCCGCGGAATCCCGATGGTATACGTATGCCATATTCGTATCCATCCACTCCGGATCTAACCAGCACCGCGTACTGAAGGCGGAAAAACCGCGTTCCGACAAGGTTCAGGCCACGATTTTGGCCGCATGGGGGAGATCTGATTTCCATGGCTAAGCACACCCTTTTTGCTCTGGGCAGTTCGGCGATCGCGCTGACCGCTGCTGCACTTGCCGCGCCTGCCTTCGCGCAGGAAACCACCCCGCAAGCTGCTGCTACCGAAGCGCCTGCTGCGGATGACGGCGCCATCGTCGTCACTGGCTACCGCGCCTCGCTCAATGCTTCGGCCTCGATCAAGCGCACCGCCCCGACCATCGTCGAAGCGCTCTCGGCTGAAGACATCGGCAAGCTGCCGGACGTGTCGATCGCGGACTCGCTCGCCCGTCTCCCCGGCGTCACCTCGCAGCGCCTCGAAGGCCGCGACCAGCGACTCTCGATCCGCGGCCTCGGCCCGGACTTCGGCACCACCCTGCTGAACGGCCGCGAGCAGGTCACCGTCGGTGACAACCGCGGCGTCGAGTACGATCAGTACCCGGCCGAATTCTTCAAGAACGTCGTCGTCTACAAGGCCCCGACCCCCTCTTTGGTGGCTGCCGGTATCGCCGGTACGGTCGACCTGCGCATGCTGCGTCCGCTGGCGCAGAAGGATCGCATCATTTCGCTGCAGCTGCGCGGCCAGATGAACGGCCAGAAGAAGCTCAACCCCGATGGCAGCCGCTACGGCTACCGCGCTTCGGCGGCCTACGTCGACAAGTTTGCCGATGACACCTTCGGTATCGCCATCGGTGTGTCGGTCACCGACGCGCCTTCGCAGAACGAGCGCTACAACGCCTGGGGCTTCCCCAACAGCGGTTCGACTGGCGGCGCGCTGCTCCTCGGCGGTGCCAAGCCCTACGTGCAGTCGAACAAGCTCCAGCGCTACGGCGCGGTTGCGACCCTCGAATACCAGCCGAGCGACAACTTCCACTCGACGCTCGACATCCTCTATTCGAAGTTCAAGGAAACGCAGATCCTGCGCGGCATCGAATTCCCGATCGCGCCGGATTGGGGTTCGGGCGCCACGGTGCAGCCGGGCTACACGGTCGATAACGGCCTAGTCACGCAGGCGACCGTCAGCGGCGTTCACGCCGTGCAGCGCAACGACCGCAACAAGCGCGATGCTGACAACTTCTCGGTTGGCTGGAACAACCAGGTCAAGCTGAGCGACAAGATCAACCTCAACGTCGATGCTTCGTACAGCTACGCCAAGCGCACCGACGATCTGCTCGAAACCTACACCGGCACCGGGTACGGCGCGACCGGTCCTTCGGATACGCTGAACATCTCGGCCAACCCGAACGGCACGTTCAACATCGTCCCGACCCTCAACTATGCCGACAAGACCATCTTTGGTCTGACCGACCCGCGTGGTTGGGGCTACAACGGCACCAAGGCCGTCGTGCAGGCGGGCTTCCTCAACCGTCCGAAGTTCAAGGACGAGCTGATCTCGCTGCGCGCCGACCTCGATGGTTCGATCGAAGGCGCTGGCCCGATTGCTGGCTGGCAGGTTGGCGGCAACTTCAGCCGCCGCAAGAAGACCTCGGCGTTCACCTCGTACTTCCTGTGCCCCAACGGCGCCGGCACCAACTGCTCGGTGGACAGCGGGACGACCCAGTTCGCCCCGATCCCGGATCAGGCCATCGTTGGCTCCGTGCCGCTCGCCTATCTCGGCGTGCCATCGATGCTGGCGCTCAACCCGGTCTACCTCGTCAACAACTCGCTGGCTTCGGTCTACGACAACCGTCCGGTCTCGCTGGTGCGTGACAACACCGTCACCGAGAAGGTGTGGACGGCGTACGGCATGCTGAAGCTCGACGGCGACGTTGGCGGCAGGAAGCTGACCGGCTCGATCGGCGTGCAGGCGGTCTATACCGACCAGAGCTCGACCGGTTCGATCTCGAACTTCGACTCTGCCACCGGCACCGTGCTGGTCGTTCCGGCAACCGGCGGTGACAAGTTCTGGCGTGTCCTGCCGAGCGCGAACTTCTCGCTCGAGGTGGCAAACTCGACCTTCGTGAAGCTGGCGGGCTCGCTCAGCATGGTGCGCCCGCGCCTTGACCAGGAGCGTGTGAACCAGGAACTGAACTTCAGCTTCCAGAACATCGGCTCGAGCGATCCGACCCGTCCGTTCTTCACCTCGAACGGTGGCAACGCGCTGCTGCGTCCCTACAAGGCCGCCAACGTCGACGTGTCGATCGAGCACTACTTCCCCAAGGGCGGCTACGTCTCGTTCGCGGGCTACTACAAGAAGCTCACGGACTTCGTGAATCCGTCGCGCAACCTGCCGTATGACTTCGCGGCGGTCGCATCGACGCTCCCGACGGCCATCCAGAGCCAGCTCGCAACCACCGTTGGTGTGGTTTCGCAGCCGCTCAACGATGGCGAGGGTTCGCTCAAGGGCGCGGAATTCACGCTCTCGCTGCCGTTCTCGCTGCTTTCGCCTTCGCTTGACGGCTTCGGCTTCTATGGCAGCGGCTCGTACACCGACAGCACGATCCGCCTGAACAGCGATCCGACCAACCCGATCACGCTGCCGGGTCTGTCGGACTGGGTGGGCAACGCCTCGGTCTACTACGAAAAGCACGGCCTGCAGGTTCGCGCCTCGTATCGCTATCGCTCGAAGTTCCTCGCCGAGGTCGCCGGTCTTTCGGCCAACCCGACCTACCGCACGGCGAAGGCTGAAGGCATCCTCGACGCCCAGATCGGGTACGACTTCCAGCCCGGTTCGGCGCTCGAAGGCCTCTCGATCCTGTTCCAGGCGCGCAACCTCACCGATCGTCCGTTCATCACGTACCAGAACAACGATGTGCGCCAGGTGATCGACTATCAGCGCTACGGCCGCGATTTCTACGTCGGCATCAGCTACAAGTTCTAATAGCTATGCATGGGTCGGGCGGATGGCTTGCTGCAAGTCCATCCGCCCGATACCTTCGGGCTATGCCTGAACCCCGGAAATTACATGGCAGGCTGGTCCGGTGCCGGCCAGCCGCATTGACCTTGCCGCGCCTGCCATCGCTGAGGGTGGCCGCACGGCGCGCTGTTCCACCATCCACGACGCCCCATTTGCCGGGGCCACAGGGAGCCTGCGATGAGCAGCACTGAGACCAGCGGCAATCGAGGGCAAGCGGGCCCCATCCGCATCGTCGTGGCAGGCGGCGGCACTGCGGGATGGATGACCGCAGCAGCCTTCGGGCACTTTCTCGATACCGGCTTCACCGTCACGCTCGTCGAATCCGAAGAGATCGGCACCGTCGGCGTGGGCGAGGCGACGATCCCGCAGATCCGCATGTTCAACCAGGCGCTCGGCATCGACGAGGACGCCTTCATCCGTGCAACGCAGGCGACCTTCAAGCTCGCCATCGAGTTCGTCGGTTGGGGCGCTCCGGGTGAGCGCTACATGCATGCCTTCGGCGATGTCGGCCGCGACGTCGGGCTCTGCGCCTTCTACCATCACTGGTCGCGCGGGCGGCGGCTCGGCATTGCCGGGCCTGTCGGCGATTATGCGATCAACGACATTGCGGCGCGCGCGGGCCGGATGCATCGCGGCAGTCCGCTGACCAGCCGCAACGTTCCGGAAATGCCCCATGCGTTCCACTTCGATGCGGGGCTCTATGCAGCCTTCTTGCGCGAGTTTGCGCAAGGGCGCGGTGTCACGCGGCGCGAAGGCAAGATCGCGCAAGTGCGCCAGAACCCGCTGAGCGGGGACATCGAAACGCTGGTCCTTGCTTCGGGCGAGGAAATTTCGGGCGATCTCTTCATCGATTGCACCGGCTTCCGGGGGCTGCTGATCGGCGGCACCATGGGGGCTGGCTATGTCGACTGGACAAAGTGGCTGCCCTGCGACCGCGCGCTGGCGGTACCGAGCGGCCGGGTGGAGGACTTCACGCCCTATACCCGTGCCACCGCACACGACGCGGGCTGGCAATGGCGCATTCCGCTCCAGCACCGCACCGGCAATGGCCGCGTCTATTGCAGTTCCTTCATTTCCGACGATGCGGCCGCCGAGAGCCTGCTGGCCCATCTCGATGCACCGGCGCTCGCCGATCCGCGCCCGATCCGCTTTACCACCGGTCGGCGCGAAGAGGCGTGGCGCGGTAACGTGATCGCGGTCGGGCTTTCGAGCGGGTTCCTCGAGCCGTTGGAGTCCACCAGCATCCACCTCATCCAGTCGGCGATTTCGCGCATCCTCAAGTTCCTGCCGGGCAAGGACCAGACGCAGGCCGCGCGCGATGAGTACAACCGCCAGTTCACCTTCGAGATGGAACGCATCCGCGATTTCATCGTGCTGCACTACCATGTGAACCAGCGGCCCGAGCCGTTCTGGCAGGCGGTGCGCGACATGGCATTGCCCGACAGCCTTGCCGAGCGGATCGAGCTGTTCCGGGAAAACGGCCATATCTTCCGCCATGGCGACGAACTGTTCAGCGAAGTGGGCTGGTTCCAAGTCATGGCGGGGCAGGGCATCGTGCCGCACCGCAGCCATGCGCTGGCGGAGACCATCGACGAGGCCGATCTCAAGTCCTACCTCGAGACGCTCAATGCGCTCTACCGCCGCGAGGTCGAGCGCTATCCGAGCCACGCCGAATTCGTTGCGCGCCACTGCGCTGCGCCGCCGCTGAAGCTTGGCGCGGCGGCATGAAGCGCTTCGCCGCCCTTGCTGCCATGGTCGTGCTGGCCGTGACGAGCGCGCCCGCATCGGCGGATACGCCGCTTGAGGCAGTGCGGGCGCGGCCCGCTGCGGGGGAGCTTATCTATTTCCTGTTGCCCGACCGCTTCGAGAACGGCGATCCGGCCAATGATCGCGGCGGGCTCAAGGGCGACCGTTTGAAGACCGGCTTCGATCCCGCTTCCAAGAGCTTCTACCACGGCGGCGACCTCAAGGGCCTGATCGCGCGGCTCGATTACATCAAGGGGCTCGGCGCGACGGCGGTCTGGGTCGGGCCGGTGTTCAAGAACAAGCCGGTGCAGGGCGCGCCCGGGCAGGAAAGCGCCGGTTACCACGGCTACTGGATCACCGACTTCACACGGATCGATCCGCACTTCGGCACCAACGCCGATTTCAAGGCGCTGGTCGATGCGGCGCACGCGCGCGGACTCAAGGTCTACATGGACATCATCGCCAACCATACGGCGGATGTGATCCAGTACCGGGAGCGTGATGCGAGCGGCGCGTTCCCCTATCGCAGCCGCGCCGACTATCCCTATTCGCGCAAGGGCGGCGCTTCCGGCGCGGCGATCAATCCCGGCTTTGCGGGGGATCAGGATTCCTCGGCGGCGAACTTCGCGAAGCTGACCGATCCCGCGTTTGCCTACACGCCGTTTGTGCCGGCGGGCGAAGAACACCTGAAGGTGCCCGACTGGCTCAACGATCCGATCTACTACCACAACCGCGGCAATACGACCTTCAAGGGCGAGAGCGCCCGGTTCGGTGATTTCGTCGGTCTGGATGATCTGTTCACCGAACACCCGCGCGTTCGCGAGGGCATGATCGCTATCTACCGGCAATGGATCGAGGACTTCGGCATCGACGGCTATCGGATCGACACCGCGCGGCACGTCGATCCCGGCTTCTGGCAGGCGTTCATTCCGCCCATGCTTGAAGCGGCCAAGGCCAGGGGCATCCCCAACTTCACCATCTTCGGCGAAGTCGCGCGGGAAGAGCCGAGCAACGGTTACATCGCGCAGTATACCCGGCGCGACGGCTATCCGGCGGTGATCGATTTCGCGTTCCAGAGCTCGGTGCGCGCGGTGCTGGGGCAGGGCAAGGGCACCGATGTCCTCGCCGAACTGTTTGATGGCGATGTGCTCTACGAGGGCGGGGAGCAGGCCGCGCTGGCCATGCCGACGTTCCTTGGCAACCACGACATGGGCCGGTTTTCCTCGCTGATCCGGCACGACCGCCCCGGCATCTCCGCCGCCGAACTCGAAGCGCGGGTCCGTCTGGCCCATGTCATGCTGCTGACGCTGCGCGGCTCGCCGGTGGTCTATTATGGCGACGAGCAGGGCTTCATCGGCGACGGCAACGATAACGACGCGCGGGAGGATATGTTCCCTTCGCGCACGGCAAGCTACCTCGACAATCCGATCATCGATGCAGACCGGCCCGGAGCGGCGGACCACTTCGATCCGGCGCATCCCTTCTACCGCTTGATCCATGATCTCGCCGCTTTGCGCGGGGCGCATCCGGCGCTTGCGCGCGGGCGGCAGGTGGTGCGCAGCTATGGCGACACGCCGGGCCTGTTCAGCGTATCGCGCTTCGATCCCGAGACCGGCGCCGAGTACCTCATCGCCTTCAACACTTCGGACGCGCCGATCAGGGGTGCCAGCGTGGTGGGCACTTCCGCCCAGACGCTTGAAACCCTGTTCGGCAATTGCCCCGCGCAGGTTTCCGCACCGGGCAGCGTCACCCTCGAATTGCCCGCCTTTGGCAGCGCCGTGTGCCGCCTTATCCCTTCCTCCCCCGGGACCCAGATTACCAGATGACCCCAGCTTCGACCTCGGCCAAGGCCAAAGCCCAACCTGTTCCGGCAGCGGATGACCTTCCCTGGTGGCGCGGTGCGGCGATCTATCAGATCTACCCGCGCAGCTTCTGCGATGCCAACGGCGACGGGATCGGCGACCTTCCCGGCATCACCGCGCGGCTCGATCACGTGGCGGCGCTGGGGGTGGATGCGATCTGGGTCTCGCCCTTCTTCACCTCGCCGATGCGCGATTTCGGCTATGACGTTGCGGACTACTGCGATGTCGATCCGATCTTCGGGACGCTTGCCGATTTCGACAGGATGGTGGAGCGCGCGCACGAGCTTGGCCTCAAGGTCACGATCGATCAGGTCTATGCCCATACCTCGGACCAGCATCCGTGGTTCGAGGAGAGCCGCCAGAGCCGCGACAATCCGCGCGCCGACTGGTACGTCTGGGCCGATCCTCAGGAAGATGGCTCGCCGCCGTCCAACTGGCAGTCCGTTTTCGGCGGCCCGGCGTGGACCTGGGACGCGCGCCGCTGCCAGTACTACTTGCACAATTTCCTCAGCAGCCAGCCGCAGATCAATGCCCACAACCCGGCGGTGCAGGAAGCGCTGCTGGGCGTCATGAAGTTCTGGCTGGACCGGGGCGTCGATGGTTTCCGCATCGATGCGCTCAACTTCCTGATGCACGACCCGGCGCTGCGCAACAATCCGCCCGCGCCTTATGACGGCCGCCGCCGCACCCGCCCGTTCGACTACCAGCTCAAGATCTACAACCAGTCGCACCCCGGCATCGTCGGCTTCATCGAGCGGCTGCGCGGCCTGTGCAACCAGTATGGCGCTGTGTTCACGCTGGCCGAGGTGGGCGGCGATCTCGCCGAGACCGAGATGAAGGAATTCACCGCCGGCGAGGACCGCCTCAACAGTGCCTACGGCTTCGATTTCCTCTATGCCGACCGCCTGACGCCGCAGCTTGTGGCCGAAACGCAGGCCAAATGGCCCGATACACCGGGCACGGGCTGGCCGAGCTGGGCCTTCGAGAACCACGATGCGCCGCGCGCGCTTTCACGCTGGTGCGCTCCCAACGATGTGGATGCTTTCGCGCGGATGAAGGCCATGCTGCTGGCCTCGCTGCGCGGCAACATCATCGTCTATCAGGGCGAGGAACTGGGCCTCACGCAGGTCGATATTCCCTTCGAGATGATCCAGGACCCGGAGGCGATCGCCAACTGGCCGCTCACGCTCTCGCGCGATGGGGCGCGCACGCCGCTGCCTTGGCAGGCGCAGAGCGAGCAGGGCGGCTTCACCACGGGTCAGCCGTGGCTGCCGCTGGGCGAGCGCAATCATGCCCGCGCGGTGGACTTGCAGGATGCCGATCCCGCCTCGCTGCTGAACCTGACGCGCGCACTGCTGAGGCTGCGCAAGGAAAACCCGGCCCTGCGCGCAGGCGATTTCACCGTGCTCCATGCGGTGGGGAGCGTGCTGGCAATCCGCCGCAGCGCCGCAGGATCGCGGGTGACCGGCGTGTTCAACATGGGCCACTTGGCCGCGCCGTGGCCGGCAGCCGCTTCGCCTTCGGGCCGCGTGCTCTGTGCCGTCAACGGGGCCGCACCCGGAACCCTGCCGCCCTTTGGCGCCCTGCTCATCGAGGAATGACCCGGATCATGCTCAACCTGACCCGCAAGGTTGCCTTTGCCGCGCTTGCCGCCGCCGCACTGCTCCCGGTGCCTGCGACGGCGCAGACAGCCGCGCAGAAGGCGCAAGTTATGGCATCCTCGCCCGATGGATCTCTGGTGCTGACTGTCAGCACCGATGGCAGTGACCGCCCGGTCTATTCGCTTTCGCGCAAGGGCAAGCTGCTGATCAGCGCCTCCAAGCTGGGCTTCACGCTGACCGATGGGCTCAACATGGTGCGTGGTTTCCGCATCACCGGCTCGGAGACTTCCAGCGCCGACAGCACCTGGGAACAGCCCTGGGGCGAGCGCCGTTTCGTCCGCGACCATCATCAGGATCTGCTCGTCCGTTTCGAACAGAATGCCGATTACGGTGGCCGCCGGATGAACGTGCGGTTCCGCCTCTTCAACGATGGTGTCGGCTTCCGCTACGAACTGCCCGAGCAGCCCGGCCTCAAGACGATGAAGATCGCCGACGAGTGGACCGAGTTCAAGGTGGCGCAGCCGGGCACTGCATGGTGGGTTGCGGCGCTCGAATGGAACCGCGAGGAGCAGATCTACCAGCGCACCCCGATCGAGGGCGTGGCGACTGCGCAGACTCCGATCACCATGCGTCTGGATGACGGCACCCATCTCGTGTTCCACGAGGCGGCGCTGGTCGATTATTCCAACATGTCGTTCAAGCGGGCGGAAGGGCGGCAGTTCCGCTCGACGCTTTCGCCCTCATCGCGCGGGAGCGCGGTGATCCGCGACCTGCCGTTCAACACGCCTTGGCGCACGATCCGCGTTGCCGACACCGCTGCCGGGATCGTCGAGAACGATCTGGAGCTCAATCTCAACGAGCCGAACAAGATCGGTGATGTCAGCTGGTTCAGGCCGATGAAGTACATCGGCATCTGGTGGGGGATGATCCGCGGCGACTGGACTTGGGCCGAAGGTCCGCGCCACGGCGCGACCACCGAGCGGGCGAAGCAGTACATCGATTTCGCCGCGAAGAACGGCTTCGGCGGTGTGCTGGTGGAAGGCTGGGACAAGGGCTGGAACGGGGACTGGTTCGGCCACGGGCAGGACTTCAGCTTCACCCAGGCCGTGCCCGATTTCGATCTCAAGGCCGTCACTACCTATGCAGCGAAGAAGAAGGTCCAGCTGATCGGCCACAACGAAACCGGCGGCAATATCGCGAATTACGAGCCCCAGCTCGAGGATGCGATGAAGCTCTACCAGTCGCTTGGCATGCACTCGGTGAAGACCGGCTATGTGGCGGACGCGGGCGGGATCGTCGCGCCGGGAGACAAGCCGGGCGAGACGCGCATGGAGTTCCACGACGGGCAGCGCATGGTGCAGCACCACCTCAAGGTGGTCGAGACCGCTGCGAAGTATCAGGTGGCGATCGACGCCCACGAACCAGTCAAGGATACTGGCCTTCGCCGCACCTATCCCAACTGGATCGACCGCGAAGGCGCGCGCGGGATGGAATACAACGCGTGGGGCCAGTTCGCCAACGGGCCGGACCACGAGCCGACGCTCGTCTACACCCGCATGCTTTCGGGCCCGATGGACTTCACGCCGGGCAATCTCAGCCTCGAAGGCGCGAACCACGTGCCGCTGGCCTCGACACTGGCGAAGCAGCTTGGGCTCTATCTTGCGATCTACTCGCCGATCCAGATGGCCTCGGATTTCATCGAGAGCCTTGCGGCGCATCCCAAGGAACTGGAGTTCATCCGGCAGGTCCCGGCGGACTGGTCGGAAAGCCACCTGATCGCAGGCGAAGTGGGCGATTTCGCGATCTTCGCGCGCAAGGACCGGGGAAGCGAGGACTGGTACGTCGGCGGCGTGAATGGCCACGACGCGCGCGATGTGACGCTTGCGATGGACTTCCTCGATCCGGGCAAGACCTATACCGCGACGGTCTACAAGGACGGGGAGGGCGCGACCTACGAGACCGACGCCCGCCACAGGATTGCTTATGCGACGCTCACCGTGAAGAAGGGCGACAAGCTGCCGCTGTGGCTTGCCCCCGGTGGCGGCGCGGCGATTCGGCTGCATCCGGGCAAATAAGCCGATGGCGGCGGCGCGGCGCTTCGTCATTCTGGGCGGAGGCACCGCCGGGTGGATGGCGGCTGCGCTCATCGCCCACCGCTGCGGCGATCACCCGGTTTCGGTCACGCTCGTCGAAAGCCCGGAGATCGGTATCATCGGCGTGGGCGAAGGTTCGACGCCGCAACTGAAGGTGTTCTTCGACGAACTCGGCATTGCCGAGTGTGACTGGATGCCGGCAGCCCACGCGACCTACAAGACCGGGATCCGCTTTGCAGGCTGGTCGGATGCAGCCGGGTTCGAGAGCTACTTTCACCCGTTCCAGTCCGTGCTCGACGGGCATACCGCGCCGGGCTTCTTCTTCCACACCCGCGCACGGCGCACCGGGCGCGATGTGCCGGCGCACCCGGATCGCTTCTTCCTTGCGGCCCGGCTTGCGCAGGCGCGTCTCGGGCCGATCCCGGCGGAGAACTTTCCCTTCGAGATCGGCTACGGCTACCACTTCGATGCCGTGCTGCTGGGCCAGTTCCTTGCAGGCCATGCCACTACCAGGCTCGGGGTCGAACATGTCCAGCGCCGGGTGGCAGGCGCACGCCGCAATGAGGCGGGCGATATCGCCGCGCTGGTGCTCGAAGGCGGCGATGAGGAAATCGCGGGCGATTTCTTCATCGACGCCTCGGGCTTTCGCGCCAGTCTGATCGGCGAGGCCTTGGGCGAGCCGTTCGAGAGCTTTGCCGGCAATCTCTTCAACAACGCCGCCATCGCGCTCCCCGGCGCGCGTGACGAGGGAGCGACCTCGTGCGAGACTGTCTCGACCGCGCTATCGTGCGGATGGACCTGGCGCATTCCGCTGACGGGCCGCACCGGCAACGGCTATGTCTATGCGAGCGACTTCATCAGTGCCGATGCCGCCGAGACCGAACTGCGCCGTCACCTCGGGTTGCTCGATGCCGATGTGCCAGCGCGCCACCTGGCTATGCAGGTGGGGCAGGTGCGGCGGTCGTGGGTGGGCAACTGCCTTGCCATCGGCCTTGCGCAGGGGTTCATCGAGCCGCTCGAGGCGACGGCGCTGCATATCGTCCACGCGACGCTGGCGGGCTGGATCGACGCGCTGCTGGCGGACAACTTTGGCCCCGCGCACCGTGCGTCGTTCAATACCGCGATCCACGCCCGGTATGAGGGCATCCGCGATTACATCGTGTGCCACTACCGGATGAACCGGCGTGAGGGGGAATACTGGCGGGCAAACGGCACCAACGACCATCTCTCGGACAATCTCAAGGCGGTGATGACCTGCTGGTTTCAGGGCGGCGAGCTCGATGCCGAGGTCGTGAAGCTGGGGATCGACCGCTACTACGCGCCGCTTTCGTGGCACTGCCTGTTTGCCGGCTATGGCCAGTTTCCCGATGCGGCGCGGCTGCGCCAGCCGGAGCCCGGTCTGCCGTTGACCGACATGGCCTGGGTCGACCGCTTCATCGCCGGCTGCGCGATGAATTTCCCGGCGCATGACGATCTGCTGGCGCGGCTCAAGGAGGCATGATGCGGGGCTTGCTGATCGCTCTGGCCGCGCTCCTCGCGCTCATCGCCCGCCCGGCGCTGGCGGCGGACGGCGGGCGGCTGATCGAATACGAGCGGGTCGAGGCAGCGGGCCTGCCGCCGCAGCGGCTGACGATCTGGCTGCCACCGGGCTACGACACCTCGAACGCGCGCTATCCTGTCGTCTACATGCACGACGGGCACAATCTGTTCGATCTGAAGCACAGCAATTTCAACAAGATCTGGGCGGCCGACAAGGCCATGCTCAAGGCCGTGGCGGAGCAGGGGATCGAGCCGCGGATCATCGTGGGCATATGGGCTCCGGGGAAGGACCGCTTCCGCCAGTACCTGCCGCGCCCCGTCCATGACGCCGCGCCTCCTGCGCTGAGGGCGAAGATGGACGAGATGACCGGCGGTCCGGTGATCTCCGATGCCTATCTCGCGTGGCTGGCCGGGCCGCTCAAGACCTGGGTCGATGCTTCGTTCCGCACCCGCCCGGGCAGGGAGGACACCGCCATCGCCGGATCGAGCATGGGCGGACTGATGAGCTGCTACGCCATCGCGGCGCGGCCGGATGTCTATGGGCAGGCGGCCTGCATCAGCTCGCACTGGCCTGCAATCGGGCCGGCGACCGTCGAGGGTTTCAATGCCGATACCCTGTCCGTCTGGACGGGCTTTTTCGACATGACGCTGGGCGCCCCCGCCGGTCGCCGCGTATGGATGGATCACGGCACCGCAACGCTCGATGCGTTCTATGCGCCCTATCAGGAACCCATCGACGCCGAGTTCGTGAAGCTGGGCTGGCAGCGCGGAAGCGATTTCGAAAGCAGGGTCTATCCCGGCGCGGAGCACGAGGAGAACGCGTGGGCCGCGCGTCTGCCCGAGATCTTTGCGTGGCTGTTCCGCCGCTGACCTCCCCGCGCCGGGTTGTCCATTTGAAGTTGCATACTTATGCGTGCTGAAGCGGGCCGCAATCGGGTCTAGGGAGCATCAAGGCCCCTCGTGAAGCGGCCAGGATGAGGAGTTTGCCGCCCATGGCCGCCACCAGCTGTTCCGCCCTGCTCCTGTTTGGCGCGACGGGTGATCTTTCGCGGCGCATGCTGCTGCCCTCGCTCTATGCGCTGCATGAAGACGGGCTGATTGATCCCACCTTGCGCATCGTCGGCACCGCGCGTTCTGAGCACGACGACGGCGAGTTCCGCGAGATGGCGCGCGCTGCGCTGGAGGAATTCCTCCCCGCCGATCGCAGGGACGAAACCCAGCTGGCGAGCTTCCTGCAGCGGCTTGAATATCAGACGCTCGATGCCTCAATGCCGGACGGATTTGCCGAGCTTGCCGCAAAGCTGGGCGATACCTCGTGCGGCCTCTCGATCTTCCTCTCGACCGCGCCTGCGCTGTTCGAGCCGACCATCGAGGGCCTGCGCCTTGCCGGCCTTGCCCACGAAGGCGTGCGGATCGGCCTCGAAAAGCCGCTCGGCAACGATCTTGCCTCCAGCCGCCGCATCAACGACGCGGTGGCGGCGGGCTTCAGCGAGCGGCAGATCTTCCGGATCGATCACTATCTCGGCAAGGAAACGGTCCAGAACCTCCTCGCCCTGCGCTTTGCCAACATGATGTTCGAGCCGCTGTGGAACAGCGCGGGCATCGATCACGTGCAGATCACGGTGAGCGAGACGGTCGGCCTCGAGGGCCGCAAGGGCTTCTACGACGACACCGGCGCGCTGCGCGACATGGTGCAGAACCACATGCTCCAGCTTGTTGCGCTGACAGCGATGGAACCGCCGCTCGAATACGACGCGACTTCGATCCGTGACGAGAAGGTCAAGGTCCTGCGCGCGCTGCGCCCGGTGAGCGCGGCAGAGATGGTGCGCGGCCAGTACCGCACCGGCGCGGTCGGCGGCAGCGCGGTGGCGGGGTATCTCGATGATCTCGGCGCGGCATCTGACACCGAGACTTACGTCGCGATCAAGGCCCATGTCGACAACTGGCGCTGGCAGGGCGTGCCGTTCTACTTGCGCCACGGGAAGCGGCTCGCCGAGCGGCGCAGCGAGATCGTCGTGCAGTTCAAGGACGTGCCGCACAACATCTTCTCGGGGCGCGGTGGCAAGCTTGGCGCCAACCGCCTCGTCATCCGCCTGCAGCCCGAAGAATACGTCCGCCTGCAGGTCATGGCCAAGGAGCCGGGCCTCGATCGCGGCGGGATCGTGCTGCGCGAGGTGAACCTAGACCTTTCGCTCACCACCGCGTTTGCCAAGGCACGCCGCCGGATTGCCTATGAACGGCTGCTGCTCGATCTGATCGAGGGCGAGCAGACCCTGTTCGTGCGCCGCGACGAAGTGGAAGCGCAGTGGAACTGGGTCGATGCGATCCGCCGCGTCTGGGCGGAGACGGCGATGGAAGTGAAGCCTTATGCGGCGGGCAGCTGGGGCCCGAATGCCGGCATTGCGTTGACCGAGCGCGACGGGCGCAGCTGGCATGACTGACATCAGCTGGGCCAATCCCGGCGACGCCGCTGCGGTTGCCGCGCATATTGCCCGCGTGCTGGCGAAGCCGGGAGCGAAGCGGCTTGCCTTCACCGGGGGCTCCACGCCGCTCAAGGTGTTTGCGCTGCTGGCCGAGCAGAACCTCGACTGGACCGGCGCTACCATCGCGCTGACCGACGACCGGCGCGTGCCGGACGACCATCCCGCCAGCAATTTCGGCAAGCTCCACGCAGCGCTTGCGGGAACCGGCGCGGTATTCGAACGTCTGGAGGAGGGCGCGCAGGTGCAGCCCTTCGATCTCGTCTGGCTCGGCATGGGCGAGGACGGCCACGTCGCCTCCCTGTTTCCGCACATGCACGCGCTGGTGCGGCCCGGCCCGAGCGTGATTGCGACAACCCCCGTGCCGCTGCCGCCCGAGGCACCGTTCGACCGGCTGACGCTCAACAAGCGGGCGCTGAAGGCGGCGTCCGAGATCATCCTCGTCGTCACCGGCGCTTCCAAGAAGGCGCTGATCGAGAAGGTGCTGGCCGGGTCCGACGCCTATCCCGTCTCCGATTTCCTGCGCGGCTACGGCCCGCCCGTCACGATCTACTGGAGCGAATGATGACCCTCAATTCCACCGTAGCGAAGGTCACCGACCGGATCATCGCCCGTTCGGCGACGACCCGCGCGGCGTACCTCGACCTCATTGCCCGCGCCCGCGATGCCGGGGTGAACCGCGATGTGCTCTCGTGCGGCAATCTCGCGCATGGCTTTGCGGCGGCGGGCGAGGACAAGATCGCGCTGCGGACCGGCAAGAGCGCCAATATCGGGATCATCACCGCCTACAACGACATGCTTTCGGCGCATCAGCCCTATGGCCGCTACCCGGAGCAGATCAAGATCTTCGCCCGCGAAGTGGGTGCCACAGCGCAGGTTGCAGGCGGCGTGCCCGCGATGTGCGACGGCGTTACGCAGGGACAGGCTTCGATGGAGCTCTCCCTCTTCAGCCGCGACAATATCGCGATGGGCGCGGCGGTCGGCCTCAGCCACGGCATGTTCGAGGCCGCGCTGCTGCTGGGCATCTGCGACAAGATCGTGCCGGGCCTGCTGATCGGCTCGCTGCGTTTCGGCCACCTGCCGACGATCCTTGTGCCTGCCGGACAGATGGCGACGGGCCTCGCCAACAAGGAAAAGCAGCGCATCCGCCAGCTCTATGCCGAGGGCAAGGTGGGCCGCGAGGAACTCCTCGCCAGCGAAAGCGCGAGCTATCACTCTGCGGGCACCTGCACGTTCTATGGCACCGCCAATTCCAACCAGATGATGATGGAAATGATGGGCCTGCACATGCCGGGGGCGAGCTTCGTCCAGCCCGGCACCAAGCTGCGGCAGGAACTGACCCGCGCGGCGGTCCACCGCGTTGCCGAGATCACCTGGGACGGGGATGACTACCGCCCGCTCGGCCACTGTGTGGACGAGAAGGCCATCGTGAACGCGATTGTCGGCCTGCTGGCGACGGGTGGGTCGACCAACCACGTGATCCATCTCCCCGCCATCGCCCGCGCCGCCGGCGTGCAGATCGACTGGGACGACATGGACGAGCTTTCGCGCGCCGTGCCGCTCATCGCGAGCATCTATCCCAATGGTTCGGGCGATGTGAACGGTTTCGCGGATGCAGGCGGCATGCCCTACGTGATCCGCGAATTGGTCGAGAGCGGGCTTGCCCACGGCGATATCCGCACGGTCTATGGCGCTTCGCTGCTTGAGGGCGCGCAGCAGCCGGTGCTGGATGGCGAGGCGCTGCGCTGGCAGCCTGCCCCGCGCGAGAGCCTCAATCCTGCGATGCTGCGCCCTGTCAGCGATCCGTTCCAGCCCGAAGGCGGCCTGCGCCTCGTCCACGGCAACCTCGGGCGCGGGACGATCAAGGTCAGCGCGGTCGACCGTTCGCGCTGGACGATCGAGGCGCCGTGCCGCGTGTTTTCCGATCAGAACGATGTGCTCAAGGCGTTCAAGGCGGGCGAGCTTGAGCGCGATGTCGTCGTCGTCGTGCGGTTCCAGGGGCCCGCTGCCAATGGCATGCCCGAACTGCACAAGCTGACGCCCTCGCTCGGCGTGTTGCAGGACCGGGGTTTCCGCGTTGCGCTCGTCACCGATGGCCGCATGTCGGGCGCCTCGGGCAAGGTTCCGGCGGCAATCCACGTCTCGCCCGAAGCCAAGAAGGGCGGTGCGCTGGCGCTGCTGAAGGACGGCGACGTGGTGCGCGTCTGCGCCGAGACGGGCGAACTGACTGCGCTGGTCGATGCCGCCGACTGGGCCGCGCGCGCGCCGGCTGAAGCACCGGCAGATGCCATCGGCGTGGGGCGCGAATTGTTTGCGATGATGCGCCATTTCGCCGATCCGGCGGAACGCGGCGGTTCGGCAATGCTGGCGGTTGGCGGTCTTTGAAGGCAGGATAACCTTACCGGCCCGAAGGCTGGGCGGACTTGGGGGGCAGAGGCATGCAACTGGTAGCGGTCGATATCGGCGGAACGCACGCGCGCTTTGCCCTGGCCGAAGTCGATGCGGGACGCGTCGTCTCGCTCGGCGAGGCGGTGACGCTCAAGACGGCGGACCATCCCAGCTTCCAGCTTGCATGGGAAGAGTTTGCCCGTCTCTCCGGTGGTTCCCTGCCGCCTGCGGTGGCCATCGCGGTGGCGGGGCCGGTCGGAGGCGAGCTGATCCGCTTCACCAACAATCCGTGGATCATCCGCCCCGCGCTGATCCCGGAAAAGCTTGGCGCGCCGGATTATGTCGTGGTCAACGATTTCGCTGCGGTCGCCCATGCCGTGGCGCAGGCTGACGAGACGCATTTCATCCACCTGAGTGGGCCGGAAGTGCCGCTGCCCGAGGAAGGCACGATCAGCGTTGTCGGCCCTGGCACCGGTCTGGGCGTGGCACAGTTGTGGCGCCAGCGCGGCTCCTACCACGTCCAGCCGACCGAAGGCGGACACATCGATTACGCCCCGCTCGACAAGATCGAGGACGCGATCCTGGCGCGCCTGCGTGGCCGCTACCGCCGCGTTTCGGCTGAGCGCGTGGTGGCGGGGCCGGGCATTGTCGATATCTACGAAACGCTGGCGAGCATCGAGGGCAGGGCCATCGTCTCCCTGACCGACAAGGAACTCTGGGCACTGGGCACCAGCGGCGAAGACAGCCTCGCCGCAGCGGCAGTGGACCGCTTCTGCCTCTCGCTGGGCAGTGTTTCGGGCGATCTGGCGCTGGCGCACGGGGCGAGCGCGCTGGTCATGGCCGGCGGGCTTGGCCTGCGCATCAAGGATACGCTGGTGCGTTCCGGCTTTGCTCAGCGCTTCAGCGCCAAGGGCCGGTTCGAAGGGCTGATGGCGGCGATGCCGGTCAAGCTCATCACGCACCCGCAGCCGGGGCTGTTCGGCGCTGCTGCCGCTTTCGCGCAGGCGCATGGGGGCTGACTGGCGCTTTTGAGAAGCCGCGGCTGAACCCGCTTGCCAAGGCGGCATGGCTGGCTTAGCCATGCCCTTAACCGAGCGATTAAGGGGAAGAGCGATGTCCTACGAAACCATCCGCGTCGAGAATGTCGGCAATGTCCGGCGCATCGTGCTCAACCGGCCGGAGCGGCTGAACGCCTGCCCGCCGAACATGGCGGTGGAAATCGGCGACGCGCTCTACGATCTAGAAGGCGCGCGCTGCGTGCTCATCACGGGCGAGGGCCGCGCGTTCTGCTCTGGCGCCGACCTTGCCGCCACCGGCAAACGCAGCGTGGCAGGCGGCGCTGGCAGCTACAAGGCGCTGACCGAGAGCTACAACCCGATGATCGCCAAGCTTTCGCGCCTTTCGGTGCCGGTGATCACTGCCGTCAATGGCGTGGCAGCCGGTGTCGGCTGTTCGATCGCGCTGATGGGCGATTTTGTGATCGCAGCGAAGAGCGCCTATTTCCTGCAGGCTTTCGTCAATATCGGCCTTGTGCCTGATGGCGGTTCGAGCTGGATCCTGCCGCGTCTGATCGGCAAGCCGCGCGCCTTGCAGATGATGATGCTGGGCGAGCGCATCAGCGCCGAAAAGGCCGAAGACTGGGGCATGATCTACAAGGCTGTGGACGATGCCGCGCTGGCGGATGAGGCTATGGCGCTGGCTGAACGGCTCGCCAACGGGCCGACCGTGGCGCTGGGCGTGATGCGCCAGAATGTCGCCCGCGCGCTTGAAACCGATCTGCCGAACGCGCTGCTGATCGAGGCTGAAGGCCAGTGGAAGGCGGGTGACAGCGCGGATTCTCGTGAAGGCATCATGGCGTTCCTCGAAAAGCGCAAGGCCGAGTTCAAGGGCAAGTAAGTGCATCTCGAACACGATCCTTCGGCCCCGGCGGCGGACCTCATCGGCTTTGACGATTTCCTCAAGGTCGATATCCGCATGGGCACGATCGTCAGCGCCGAGCCCTATCCCGAAGCCCGCAAGCCGAGCCTCAAGCTCGCCATCGACTTCGGGCCGGGCATCGGCGTCAAGCGTTCGAGCGCGCAGATCGCCGCGCTCTATACGCCCGAGGAGCTGGTTGGCCGTCAGGTCGCGGCGGTAGTCAATTTCCCGCCGCGCCAGATCGGCAAGTTCATGTCCGAAGTGCTGACGGTGGGGTTCCCGGACGAGGAGGGCCGCGTCGTGCTGTTCACGCCGGACGGCAAGGTGCCCAACGGCGCGCGGTTGTTCTAGGGCCGCGCCAGTTCCGCATCGAGGAACGCGGCGACATCTGCCAGATCGACGTCCTTGGCGAGGAACGTCTCGCCGATCCCGCGCATCAGCAGGAAGGGCAGGGTGCCCGCATCCATCTTCTTGTCGTGAAGCATGTGCGCGGTGAGCCTGCTGCCGTCCGCGTCCATGCCGAGCGCGCGGATTGAGGCCGGCATGCCCGCCGCCGCGATATGCGCCGCGACGCGCTCTGCGTCCTGCCCGTTCATGAGGCCGCGCCGCACCGAATAGCGCGCGGCCAGCACCATGCCGAGCGCGACGCCTTCGCCGTGGAGCAGGCGGTCGGAGAAGCCCGTCTCGGCCTCCAGTGCATGGCCGAAAGTGTGGCCAAGGTTGAGCAGCGCGCGCAGGCCGAGCGTTTCCTTCTCGTCGGCCGCGACGATCCGCGCCTTGGCCGCAACGCTCTTTGCAATGGCATGTTCGCGTGCGGCGGCATCGCCGGCGAGGAGGGCGGAGCCGTTCGCCTCGCACCATGCGAAGAACTCGGCGTCATCAATCAGGCCGTACTTGACGACTTCGGCGTATCCGGCGCGGGTTTCGCGCGGCGGCAGCGTATCGAGCGCAAGCGGGTCCGCCAGCACCAGCACCGGCTGATGGAAGGCGCCGACAAGGTTCTTGCCTGCCGCCGTGTTGATCGCGGTCTTGCCGCCAACACTCGAATCGACTTGCGCGAGGAGGGTCGTCGGCATCTGGATGAAGCCGCAGCCGCGCTTGACCATCGACGCGGCAAAGCCCGTCAGGTCGCCAATCACGCCGCCGCCCAGCGCGACGACGCTGTCCTTGCGCTCCACGCCATGTTCCAGCAGCCACTCGCAGGTCCGCGCGAGATGCTGCCAGCTCTTGGTCGTCTCGCCGGCGGGAAGCACGAGCCATTCGCTGGCGATACCCGCTGCGAGGAGCGATCCGGCCACTGTCTCGCGCCAGGCGGCGGCCACGCGCTCGTCGGTCACCACCGCGACCTTGCCGCCACGGATGAACGGGCGGCAGTGCTCGCCAGCGGCGGCCAGCAGCCCTGCCTCGATCCGCACGTCATAGGGCGCGCCAGCGATGTTGACGGGAATTACAGCCATGCGTCGATTGCCTTCAGGATGGCGAGCGCGGTCGCCTGATGGGGCTGGTTGCCGCTCTTCACATGGATCGGCGCCTGCGCATAGGCGGGGCCGCGCTCGGCCTTGAGCCGGGTGAGGATTTCGCGCGGGTTGCCGTTCTTGAGCAGCGGCCGATTGCTCTTGCGCCCGACGCGCGCGACAAGCGTGTCGACGTCGCTGTCGAGCCAGACGGCAATCGCGCGCTTGAGGATCAACTCACGGGTTTCGGGATCGACGAAGGCGCCGCCGCCGGTCGCCAGCACGCGCTGCTCATGGGCCCCATCTTCGCCGACCAACCGCGCGATGACGCGCCGCTCACCGCTGCGGAAATAGGGTTCGCCGAACTGCGCGAAGATTTCGGGGATCGACATCTGCGCTGCCTTCTCGATCTCCTCGTCGGCATCGCAGAACGGCACGTTGAGCATGGCAGCCAAACGGCGGCCCACGGTCGTCTTGCCCACGCCCATCATGCCGACCAGCACGATCGGTCGATCGATGCGGGCCGCCAGCCGCTCCAGAGCGGCTCTAGCGGGGGCGGGTTCTTCGTGGTCCATTGCCGCGCCGCCTATAGTTGCGCTAGTGCCCAGTGCAAGAGCCGTGGCTCTGTGCCTGAAGCGCGCAGAGCAAGCGGTCGCGGGAGCGTTTTGGTGAAAGCACGAGTTCTGGCCCGTTTTCGACTTCTGATGTTGGGCATCCTCTTGGCGGTGGTGGCGATATTGGCTTTGGCATGGATCATGGGTGATACGCAGCAGACCCGCTGGATCGAGACGCCCGTGGCGGCGCCGAGCGCAAAGGCCGGTGCATGAGGATCGGGCGCGCCCGCCTTGCCGTGGTGACCTGCGCTGCCATCGGCGCACTGGCGGGGATTGCCGTCACCGCGCAGGAATCGCTGCTTCCTCCGGGGTTTGACGAAAAGCCTGCGGCTCCGGCCCGCAAACCGCAGACGGCGCCCCGCCCGGCGGCCCCGGCGGCCCCGGCGGCTCCCGCACCCGCGCGCGCCGCAGCCCCCGGCACGGTTTCGGTGCAGCGACCGGCCTCGTCGCCGACACCGCAGCTGG